>PFGC01000033.1 GCA_002781785.1 Candidatus Kerfeldbacteria bacterium CG15_BIG_FIL_POST_REV_8_21_14_020_45_12 | reverse complement strand
CTTTTTTGAGAAATGAAGACATGGCCCGTACGGTTCTTAGGCAGATACGCCGCGCTATTGTTGGTTACTCTGAGCTGGATACAAAGACAGGAGTACTGGAAGGTACGGCCCATCGTCTAATTGTTCTAACTCAAGACACAAAACTGGAAACTTTTTTGCGCCGTGAGTTATCAGCGCCAGAAAACACTTTTCGTGGTAGCAAGCCAACAATTATTCTTACAACTCACCCGGTCGACATGATTGGGGTGACTATGGATTTTAGTTTAGTTATTGATTCTGCTCGTGATCGCATGGGTGGTGGATATTTTGCAGTTTCTCCAGGGGAGTCTGAGCGCAGAGCCAGACTGGCTGGTCCAGATGGAATCTGCTTCCGCTTGACCACTCAAGAAGCCTCTGAAAGCGGGCGAACCGCACTGGAAGCCTCAGCTAGTTATAGTTTATCTCCTCGCGATCGAGAGCAGTTTAATTTTCAATTATCTCGCGCTGGACACAATGCTCAGGAATTTCCAAGTTTAAATGATGCTCTAGGCGCAGACGACTGGGGAGAATCTAGCTGGCCGGATGATGATGTAAGTGAGCCTATTTATACGAGCGAAGTTTCCCCAAGACGTGAACCACAGCCCTTGGCCAGCTGGCCTGCTTATGAACCACCTGCGCCAGAGCCTCCCAAAGAACTTACGCCCACAGAACGTCTAGCTCAGCGACTAGATGTTTCAGAGTCAACGGCCCGCGTCTTTCAGGCCTTGGAGGCAGTTGGGAAGAAAGATTTGGCCTATGCTGTAGCAGCCGTTAGTCGAGAGTCACGGATTGTTCAAACTGAACATAGTGCCAGGGAAAAAGCTGTTAAGCGTTTCGGCACCCGCTCTGATATATTACTTAGAGTTAGAGCCTTGCTAGCTCATCGCAATGAAAACCTAGAAGACCATGGCATCAACCAAGCATCCTTAGGACACGTCGAGGCAATACTAGCTCGCTATGGCCAGTCTTTTGGAGATTGGATTGATCCAGAAGTCATGACAGATCAGCTAAGGGATTTAAGTGATCACGAGCTTGCAAAATTATTAGCGCAGTCAAATCCTGAACTCTTTGCTTACAGGCAAGAAGGCTATGGTTACGGGGGCGATGAGCTACGTTATTCTATGTCCACTGCCTACCGCAGGATTGGAAAAAATTCGGTGGCAGATTTCACGCTGTACAGATTTGATGATTATGAAGATGGTCCTTGGTCACCTCCGTTTCAGCGCAAACAATTTACAGAATCTGACCGCGCACGTTTAACTGAGCCATTTAATTTTGGGTTCGTGATAAGCTCCGGTGGTCCCAATGGTGATTTTGCCGACACTATTCATCCGGTTACAGTTTCTGAGGCTATTGAGCTTATGCCTGACAAAGTACGACGCAGTTTTGGTGAACCAAAGTTAGATGGCCGAGGTGGCGTTTATAGAAGTGTTACAGTATCAGCCAAGCGGTTACAGAGATCTGGTTGGGGTAGCTGGGGTAATGAGCCAGACACCGAGGATTGGGACGTGGTTGAGGAGCTGCAAGAGGAGGTCCGTGGTCAAGTCGCTGATGACATGATTGCAGCAGAGGTGCGTCGAGTAGAGCAGGAGAAGCAAGTTGAGGCAGCTAGGCTTGAACGATGGCAAGCTGGCTCAGGCGAGCTCAGGGGTCGTTTAGAGAGAGTTGCTATTATTCTAGAACAAGTAGTTGGCCAGAGTCCCAGCAGCACCACTGCTGCTAGTGCTCGTCTGGCTGATGTTAGAAAGTTACTGGAGGTAACCAACGGTCCAGCAGGCAGGCAGTCACTTGAACAAATCACCACTGAGGTTGAGCGACATGAACTGCGCACAGCTACTCTAGTTAGAAAAGTTTCAAAGGAGACCGGCTGGCAACCAGATTGGCCAGAGCACTTCAACAACTTATTTGAACAAATTCCGGCTTTGGTTAGCACGGACGATTTTGCTAGAGAGTTTATTGAAAGCGACGAGGTTACTGCAGTCCAAATTTCCGACTGGATAAAGGACAATATTCTATCCAGCCACCTCCCGGCTATTCAAAAAGGTAATTCAGTCGATATAGCCAAGCTCATTGAAGCTGCCGTAGAGCAATTAGTCGGCTAGTTATTTAGAGTTTTAATTGATTGAGCCTGTTAATTCAGGTATAATAGAGGCAATGATTCAGGAGGTCATAAATCAGATCGTCAATTTAATTCTCAATCACATTGAGGCGCTTATTATTTTTATAAGCGTTGGGCTGATTTTCTATTTTATAAAAATACTACTCATTCAACGGTTAGATCGCCTGAGTAAAAAAACCAGTAGTCAGTTAGATGACATGGTTGTAGAAATTGTCAGAGAGTTGCGTTGGCCCACCTTAGTCGTTATTGCTTACATCATAGCCAGCACGGCTACCAATGGGTGGGCATTTACAATGCCAATTTGGTTGCGCATTTTGTTAATTGCAATTATTACCTACCAGGTTGCAAAAGTTTCTAACGTGGTTTTTCGATATTCAAAGAACCGTTCAGGTGTAGGCAATTCTGGAATTATAGATGGCTTTAGCAGTATCATTGGTCTGGTTATTTACGGCATCGGTTGCCTCGTTATTTTAACTAGCCTCGGTTATAACGTAACTTCAATCGTAGCCGGGCTTGGGGTTGGAGGTATTGCTATTGCCTTTGCCATGCAGAGCATTTTAAGTGACATTTTCAGTTCACTTTCCATATATTTTGATCAACCATTTAAAGTTGGTGATTTTATTGTAGTTGGAAGTAATCAGGGGACGGTCAAACGAATTGGTCTAAAGACAACTCGTTTAAAAAGCCTTAGTGGTGAGATGATTATTGTGGCAAATAAAGATTTGACGAATTCAACGTTAAAGAACTACAGGGGCCTTAAAACACGTCGTATCACGGAGCATCTGACATTTACAACTCAAACCCCTAATAATAAACTTGAGCGACTGCAAGTTGATCTGCCAGCCTCACTTGATGCGATTCCAGGTGTGTCCTTTATACGTTTTCATTTTAGTAGCTTTGGTGCGTCGGGCTTGGAGCATGTCCTTGTTTATGAAATAAATGCAGATTCTTTCGAACAGTACACAGCCACAAAAAATATTGTTAACTTGATTCTCAAGCGGCACTTTGAAAAGAAGAAAATAGACTTGGCGTACCCAACCCAGACAGTTTTTGTAAAGAAGTAATTTCAGCATGTCAACGAATCCAGAAATAATCGAGCAGCGATTGAAGGCCAGTGGTCATCGTTTAACTAAAACTAGAAAGGCCCTACTTAATACTTTAATCTCGTCAGCTCGTCCGCTGTCGATTGAAGATATGGGAGCACAGCTAAAGGTGCAGGGGATTGCGGTTAACAAAACCACCATTTATCGGGAGGTTGATTTTTTACTTAAACAAAAACTCTTAGAGGAAGTTAGGTTAGACCCAGAGCGGCGATATTACGAGTTTGCGCTTGGAACCCATCATCACCATATTCGCTGTTTATCATGCGGCGCCATTGAAGATGTTAGCAGCACTGCGCTAGAGCAGGCCACTAAGCAGGTTAAGGCCGGCACTATGTACCAGGTGATTGACCACATGATGGAATTCGCTGGTCTTTGTCCAGCGTGCCAACGCTAGTTTTCCACACTACTCTTTACAAATGCAACTAAGTTGCGTTATCATCAAGACATGAACATCTTTCGCATCAGTCTGGTTTTAGCAGTCTTTGGTATTTTGGCAATGTTGATTTTACTACCAAACCTAAACCATCCTCAACTTGATACAAAGGATTCAGGCAAGCTGCAAGTTGCGGTATCATTTTTTGTTATTGAGGACGTAGTTAGGGCAGTTGGAGGAGATGAGATTAACGTTGTTGTCAGGCCAGCTCCAGGAGTTGATGTTCATAGTTTTGAGCCAACTGCGCGCGAGATTCAAGCAATTTATTCCTCGGATATATTTTTTACATATGGCGCTGGTATTGACGCTTGGGCAGGTCGTATCTCCGATGAGTTAAAGGAGACTGGTGTGACAGTAATAAATTTGTCTGATTATTTGACGTTACAGAATCTGGATGGAGTGGTAGCTGTTGATAATGATTTGGTAGGTTCAGTAGACCCTCACGCCTGGCTTGATCCAGTGCAGGTTATTACTATGACAGAAACAATCGCGGAAACTATGGCTTCGGTCGATCCCAAGCATGCGGATATCTACCAAGTAAATGCAGAAAACTATATTTCATCGCTTGAAGAGTTAAACTCTGACTTTAACGATGGCTTGGGAATTTGCGAAACACGCAACATTATAGTTGCGCACAATGCCTTTAATTACCTGGCTAATCGATATAATTTTACAGCTTTCGCCATTGCTGGTGTTTCCCCTGACTCTGAGCCTTCTCCAAAGGTTATGTCCCAACTTACTATAAAGGCACAGGAATTAGGTGTTAGCACTATATTCTTTGAATCGTTATCCAGCCCAAAACTATCTGAGACAATTGCGCAAGAGTTGAGCCTGCAAACAATGATATTAAATCCTGTTGAGGGTCTTACCGTGGAGCAGCAAGCGGCTGGAATGACTTACGTTGATGTGATGCGTGATAACCTAGCAAACCTCAGGGTAGCTATGTCTTGTCAGTAGTTACGCCTCTAGTTTCGGTATTTGCTGTGCAGTGCAATAGCCAAGGCTGTTGCGACGTTAAGTGACTCAAGGGCTTCGTTGTGGTTAATTACAATCGACTGTCCAGGAATGTCTAGTTGGATTCCATTTCCCTCTGATCCAGCAATTAGTACTATTGGGTCTTGGTTTGTTTCATAGAGCAGCACTGACGCCTCAGGGCGCGCTTCTAGACGATAGATTGTCCGGTTTAGGCTATGAATCCAGTCCGGTGCCTCTGCGCGTGAAATCGCCCTCCAGGGCACCTGGAAGATAGCGCCAACAGAAGCTCGGACTACCTTTGGACTAGTCGGGTCAGCTGATTCAACTAAGATAAGCCCAGCGTCAAATCCTAGGCAAAGTCGTAGTATCGTGCCAACATTTCCTGGATCCTGGACACCATCTAACACCACGAGTACTGGTCTCTCCAAGAGCGCTTCGTCACTCCAGCGCGGTACTCTAGCGACAGCAGCCAGTTGTTGGGGAGAGTCAGTTGTTACGAGCTCAGAAAACAGTTCTGTGTCCGTTGGCGTAAAAGTAAATTCTACAGCCATGCCCGCAGCCTCTATTACTTTTTTACCCTCAACTAAACACAGCCCAGTTTCCAACCGATCTTTTTTACGGTGGAGCGCGCGAATCATTTTTTCCTGTGATCGAGTTAACATAGACACATCATACCATTTTTTTGAATGAAATAATCTGATAAAATATTTTTATATTATTTAGAAAGGAGGTGAGCACCATGGACGAAGAGGGAACTTGCACAAGTTGTGGTAGTGAAAAGAATGATGGTGATACTTGCCCGAACTGTGGCTAGAGCCATCCAGAAAAACGTCAACCGGCGTTTTTCTTTTTGCTAATATTAGCTATTTTATTAGCATAATAGTTGTTCTAAATAAATTTATTTCACACTGTGCATAAGCTTTTCTTGAGGTTTTTCAAGCAAAACGGTACAATGAGCTCCGGAAACTAAGTAATAAATCAGTTTTATGGCAGGAAAACCACTGACAAAGTCCCAGCTAATGGCGCTCTTCTCTGAGAAGACAGGTCTTTCAAAGAAAGAGGTCACCGAAGCTTGGGAGACAATCGTTGACGTAATTCTCTCGGAAACCCGTGAGGCAGGCGCATGCGTTGTTCCAGGTCTTGGTAAAATGGTTAAGCAGCAAAGGAACGCCCGCATGGGTCGCAATCCAGCAACTGGTGAGGAGATTCAGATCCCAGCCAAAACTGTTGCTAAGTTCCGAGTTGCTAAGGCCGCTAAGGACGCCGTTCTCGGTTCATAAGCCAAGTTCATTATTTGAAAAACGAGCCCTAGGGCTCGTTTTTCGTTTGGGAGGATATCATGTACACTTAAATCACTGTTCTAGACTAAAAACTAGTCTTGACAAAACACTAAAAATCGTGTAGATTAATGCGTTATGCCATTTCGACCAGGAGAATTCAAACCCCCCAGACAACGGATAGTTGATTCTGATCTTGTTGCTGATAGAGTGCCTCGTGAAATTCCAGGCGCTCGTCTTGATGTTGTTAGTAATGACGGAATTGACGACGAGTCACGGGACTCAGCTGAAAATAGAACAGTTATGCTGAAGGACCCGACCGTTGCTCATCTACTTAGTCGAGTCGTTGAATATCAGCAGCAACAGGAAAGGATTTCTGCTGAACGCGAAGCCTCAGAGTCAGCGGCTGACGAGGGGTCAACTGCTGCGCCGGTTGAGGTGGGGCCAACCCCGCTTGAGATGTTAAGTGACTACCAGGTTTCCAAGCAAGAAATCATGAACAGTGTAGGTGAGGACTTCGATATTGAAACAGACTTTGATAATGCTATTAAATTGCGTTGGAGTGAGGCAGAAATTGATAGAGCGCTAGATCTTCTAAAAGGAGTTCAAGTTGATCCAGTAGACGATCAGGCTGTGGCTCTGCAAGTCACAATTCAGCAGGCCGTTGAAACATTATCAGCCGCTCGTCTAACAGCTCAGGAACAGTGGGGTAGAGAATTACAGGCTCGTCGTTTTGATGCTGGCGAGCAACATCGCAGACAGAAACGTGAAGACAGACACGGTCACCGTAACGATTATTTAGCGAGAACTTTTGGGTCGATACCACCTGAATACGCTAGCTTAAGTTCTGGAGATGCTATAAGTCGAGAAGGGCTAAGTCAGCACTACGATTTAGTTACTCCAGACTCTCGTTCTATAATTAAAGGGGTCTCGCCAGAGAGCTCTGTGGGCATGTTGGTTGATCTACCAGAGAATATTAGCACCGGGCAGGCAGAAACCGTTGTATATCATCGTTTTACACCAGATGAACTAGCAATGATTAGTCAGAGCTCTGAAGCCAATCCAGTAATTATTGGCCTTAGGCAAGGTGGTGACAGTGCTATCGCCTTAACTGCCTATGATTTAGAGCGCGGGTCAGCCAGACGCATTGGAGAGGCTGAGTACAAAGTTTTTCGACAAAGCAACGGCACACTTACTTTTGATTGTGTAGATCCAAATAGTGGGTTTCAATTAGTACTTGAAAAAGATGGAGAACAAAGTACAGAGGAAACTGATGACGCTGAGACTTGGGACGAAGAGTATAGCGATGATCCAGCGCTCGAGCAGACCGCAGAGTCCAGGCCAGCTTGGCAGCGCTGGGAGACCATGCCTTTAGTATCAACAGACATAAGTAGCGTAGAAGTGTCTCGTCCTTTTGAGCGGCGTGAAGCTGCCACCTTATTAGGTGCAGCTCTAGACTCTCTTGGTAAAGACATGCCAAGTGATCCGCTTGCTTTTGGTGATTGGTTAGGAGCGGCTGAGCCAGTTGATACAGCGACCATGGGCGAGGTTCGTCAGGTTATTGCCGGTCTCAAAGAAAATCAGCTACTGAAGCGACATAATGATAGAGACATTAACGTTACTCGAGCTAGACTATTTTTGGAGAGAGCTATTAATGTTCTTGAAAGGTCTGTTAATCCGGAAATGAAGCGAGCTCGGCCATCTTTAGATAAAGTTAGACACTGGGAACGGCAAGCCAAAGCAGGTCCAGCTGGCCTTGGACAACTACGGACAGAGCTAGCTGGCATGCAGGCTCTGGCTGAATACATTGATAAGGCTGATGACCCTGCGTCAATTCGCCTAACCGATGATGGTATAATCACTAGAGATCAAGATCTCCGAGAAGCTCTAAGCTCAGCAACAAAGGACATGTTAGAAAAAGGCAATTCTTTAAAGCGGAGACAGGTGCTAGAGGCTCTCAGGGGCTGGCTTGAAAGCTCCATGACCATTATTCAGAACTCTATCAATAAAGCTGGTTAGTCGTATTGACGCAACGTCCTACGACCGCTAGACTCTTCAGTATGGCTGAACTTAGAACAATTACAGTATGTCAGGCAGAGCTCTGCCAAAACCGTGGATCAAAGACGGTGATGCATAGACTGCAAACTCGCTGGGAAGAGTTATACAAAGACAAGTACCCTAATCTTAGGATTGAAGCCGGAGACTGCAGCGGCGACTGTGAGTGGGGTCCTGTTGTAACTGTGAATGACTCAATCATTCTCAGGCACGTGGACAAAGAGATGGCAGAGCGTCTCTTAGAAAATCCAGATGAAATGTTAGGAGAGGTTATGCATGTCTTAGAGCAAGATAGAGACACCTTTGATCGAATAATTGGCGGAGACCTATTTTAGATAGGGTTTGTTTATTACAGTCGGCATTTATCCACAGAGGGATTATTTGTCTAAAAAAATAGGGGTGATATAATACCTCTGCTCACGTTTCAACTGTCTTGCGGTCTATGCGCAGTGACGGAGATAGTCTGTGAGTGGGAAAGCTCACTTGAGGAGCTTTTTTCAATTAGTAAAATAGTAATCACCATGTCAAAACCAGCTCGGCCAGAATCAATCGAAGATCTGATGAAGGTATGCGAAAAAGAGGAGGTAGAATTTGTAGATATTAAATTTGTTGATCCGCTTGGTGATTGGCGTAACGTCACTTTAACCAGAGACTATTTCACTCCTGAAGCTTGCGCTCAGGGAATTGCCTTTGATGGTTCTAGCATCCCGGCTTTTCAGGAGATAGTTGAAAGCGATCTGATTTTGGAAGTCGTGCCTGACTCTGCTTTTATGGACCCTTTTTGTGAAAGACCTACACTCTCAGTTATTGCCGAGGTCAAAGATCCATTAGGCGAAGGTGACCGAGAGTATGATCATAATCCGCGCTATATTGCTAGAAAAGCTGTTGCCTATATGCAAAAAGAGGGCATTGCTGACACTATGTACTGTGGCCCTGAGGTAGAGTTCTTCATCTTTGATGATGTTAGATTTGGCGGTGATGGTAATTACCAAATGTATGAAGTCGACTCTGATGAGGGGTGGTGGAACAGCGAACGGTCTGACCCAGAGGGTAATCATGGCAATCGATCGGCGCATCAGGGTGGGTACTTCCGAATGTTGCCACTTGATAGTTATAAACCACTGAGAGATGACATGGTAGCCGCCATGCAAGAGGCTGGCATTGTCGTAGAGCGACATCATCACGAGGTAGGTGGTACTGGCCAGGCAGAAATTAACGTTCGCTATCAGGATATGGTAAAGCAAGCCGACCAGGTGATGCTTTATAAATATATTGTAAAAAATGTGGCTGCGGCTTATGGTCGTACAGCAACCTTTATGCCAAAGCCCATCTTCCAGGAGAATGGCAGCGGCATGCATGTACATCAATCTCTCTGGAAAGATGGTCAGCCGCTTTTCTACGACAAGGATGGTTATGCCGGACTAAGTCAGATGGCGCTCTGGTACATCGGAGGCTTGCTCAAGCACGCCAATGCCGTTCTCGCCATCGGTGCTCCCGGAACCAATTCTTATAGGCGCCTAACTCCAGGCTATGAGGCGCCGGTAGTTAGAGCTTTTTCCAGACGTAACCGTTCAGCCGCCATTCGGATTCCGGTGTATCATGCAGAAAATCCAGCGGCCAAGCGACTTGAGTTTAGGTCAGGAGACCCATTGGCCAATCCTTACCTGTTTTTCCCAGCTATGTTGATGGCTGGTCTTGATGGGATCAAAAATAAAATTGAACCGGGAGATCCGCATGATCACAATCTATTCAACCTGTCTGAAGAAGAGCGCTCTAAGGTCAAATTTGTTCCAAGCTCACTTGATGAGGCAATTAATGCCCTTGAAGCAGATCATGATTTCTTAACAGCTGGTGGGGTATTTAGCGAAGATTTCATTAAGACCTACATTTCTTATAAGCGGGAAAAGGAAATAGATGCCGTGCGCTTACGACCGCATCCGCACGAGTTTAGCCTATATTATAATAGCTAGCATTGGCTTGAATAATGAAAGTGGGTTGATTAATCAGCCCACTTTTCGTATACTGAAGTTTGCTCAAAGAAAAAACACCTTTTCAGAAATGATAGACTTTCGACACATGCGTGCTGTAGGAATAGACATTGCCGAAAATGCTGTTGCTGTTGCCGAGATTAGACAAAGATTTGGAGCATATACCTTACGCGCTGCCAATTACATTTCCAGTTCCACACCACTCGTCAAAGACGGGTTGTTTATTAATTTGTCTGAACTCACAAAAAACCTTCGATTGGCGCTAGACCAGGCTAGTCCACAAGCTATAAAAATTGGCGGAGCTCATTTTTCTGTGCCAGTTTCTGTTGTCTTTACGCACGTTTTTAGTTTTCCAAGAGAGCTTGATGCCAAAGCTATACACGAAGGAATAGAAGTACAGTTTTCTGAATATTTCCCATTCGACATGGAGAGTGCCGCATACGACTGGAAAGTTGTTCAAGAATCAGACCAGACCCAAATGGTGTTGGTAGCCGCCTGTGATCGCCAGTATGTGGATCAAATTGTTCAGCTGGCTAGAAGTCTACAAATAGAAATTGCCGGAATAGACATAGAAAATATTGCCTGTTCACGCACGGTTCTTCCAGAACTAAATAGTATAGACACTGCTCTGTTGGTGGATCTTGGACCTAGAGTTACGGCCATTAGTATTTTTGGTCAAGAAGGCCTACAATCAACCCTCGTGTTGGAGATCGGTTGTGATAAGCTCAATAAGCTTATTGCTGATAAATTTAGCATTACCTACCAACAAGCTGATATTTTTAAGCACGATCTCCCGACTATGGATAAAACCAGCCAACCTTATCGAGATGCTCTTGAGTTGATATATCATCACTTACATCCGGTGGTTGAAGAGATCAAGCGTTCAATTAGATTTTTTGAGGGCTCCCGGAAGCGATCAGTGGAAAGTGTAATTATTACAGGCGAGGGATCTAGATTGGGTGATATTGGGGAATATCTATCAAAAAAAATTGATCATCCCGTTCAGTTAGCCGCACCTCTGCAGCGATTGAAGCCACAGCAGCTGGTTACTGAAGATCTCGCAACGCGGCATGCCACGGCAATTGGACTAGCTTTAGGTGGGGCGGATAGACGGTTCGAGGCCAATCGTTATACAATAAACCGATATATTGATACTTCAATTTTATGATGACAGGAATCATTAATAAGTTGTTGGCTGGAGCCATGGTCATAGTTATTGTTATTGTTGCAATTACCATTTTTTCACCCGGTGGACGAAAGGCTGCTCAGCGTAATGTTCAGCGTACTACCGACACGGAGACTATTATTGCAACTGTTGAACAAATTCAAGAACAGAAAAAATCAGATTCATTTCCAGAGGATTTAACTTCTACACTATCTGATTTGGATCAACAAAGTGGCACAGTTCAAATGATACTACGTAAGCCAGCTACAGATTTTGATTGCCGGACCACTTGTGGCGTGCAGGTGATAGCCAGAGAAAATTGCACCGTAGATTTTTCTACTATTCCTAGAGAAATTTTAAACAAAGTTCCGTTAGACCCTAGCCGAGACCCAGCCGTCGGTGTAACCGGATATTATATAAATAGCGCCAACGGCGTTCTAACCGTCGGGGCTTGCGAGCCAGAACAGGAGCCGAATGGCCGAACTCCGGAAATATTGGTCACGCGATAAATAGTACAAAAAAACCTATCAGTAAGGCAGCTTGGTATAGCACGCCAGTGCGAAAGCGGATGGGCGTTCTAATGAGGTCGTGACAGGCCTTGTGGAAGGCGTAGTGCTTTCCTATTAGCCACCAGGTACCATTTTGCAGCCAAGCTAAAGGATTCCAGCTGGAACCTGGTTTAGGCTTGTGGTCGCGCTGAATCAGCATTAACAGATCCGGCATAATGCCCCCGATGGTTCCAGCAATAATAAGCAGTGGGTCATGTTGCTGTCGGCTATTTAGAACTGCTAGAAGCATGACCACCA
>PFGC01000007.1:35635-51413 GCA_002781785.1 Candidatus Kerfeldbacteria bacterium CG15_BIG_FIL_POST_REV_8_21_14_020_45_12 | reverse complement strand
CCGGCAGGTTGAGGTCTCCCCGGAGGTCTGCAGAGTGAACGGTGAGCCGGTTGTGCTTGCGCTCCCGACCTCCGTCACCTCCAGCCGAACCAGACGTCAGTGCCGGCAGCTCTGAGAGGCGTCGGACGATGTCATCACCGGGCAGTCCGTGTTCCCCGTGGAGGTTGCTCCACGAGGTGGCGTAGGTTGCGTTGAGTACCACGTTGTCATGCGCGTCGTCGCGCATGGCTTCGAAGCGCGCTTCTACCAGTACCTGCGCAGTTCCCACGGTAGACAGGTTGACGACCAGACCGATGATGCCAGGCTGGTTGACGTCGTCAGGCAGGGTCTGGATGAAGACCTGATCCCAGCCGAACTTGGCCTCTCGACCTCCGTCGACCGAGTCGACGAGGCGGTGCACGATCGCGCCCATCACAGAGAAGAAGCCACCAGCCACCCGCGCCACCGACTCGACTTCGAGCTGGTGGATGCGACCGGTCTGGATCAGTTTGCTCACGGTGGCGCGCTCCGTCTGGCCTTCGAAGAATGTCGATGATGGCACCGTCACTTCGACACTCTGCAGCGCCTGCATGACGACCGGATCTTCGATGTACAGTCCTCGGCTGACCAGGTCCGGGAAGGGCACCACGCCCATCCGTCCGATCAGCTTCAGGCCCCATCCTGCCACGCGCCACAAGGGCACGCGCTCGGTCCGAAGATTGGCCCGCTGCCGGGCCTCCGCGAGCAAGGCTCGCCAGTTTCCAGTTGCTGAGGTCAATGGTCACCCCCTTTGTAAAGCGATATTGACCGCCACGACTTTGCCCTATTTTTATAGAAATGTCAACCCCTAACGAACACTAAATGTATACGTAAACATCGACAAACAGGCCGTTTTCAGCTATACTACAGCTACGCTACAAAACAAAAATAAAAACAACATGGATCGTTTTGCGCCTAACTTGCGCCTGTTTTCTCTACTCGCCGTGGTTGGATTGAGTATATTTTTTCTACTAGCTATCGCCGTAAATTCTGCTCGTGGAGCTGACACAGCGATCCCCAATGAAACTGTTCATCTAAGCTACTTTGCAACAGGTAGCACCAAGGCGCTAGGCGCTTTGTCTATTACCACCGCTACCGCAGGAGATGGGGAGTTGGTTATTCCAGACGGAGACAGCGCGGTTACCTTTACGACTGGAGTCTATCAACCAGGAATTGATCTAACGACCTTTGGGGTAAAACTAATAGGTGAAAACTTTGACCATACCTCGGAACATGGTGTTGAAGTGACAGCTCATTTTGTGGGAGCAGACGGCAATCGAGATTATGACCTGAGTGGTGTTTCAGATCACACTAAAGCAGCTCTGCCTTCCACGCTCTACGTCACCGAACCGATTACAGCGTCCGATCTTGAATCATACAGCGTTACTATTACGCTCAATCGAAACAATGATGGTAGTGCTCCCCGAGTACAAGATTTAGAAATTATCTCACTTGATTCTTCAACTGAAGATCTATTACCACCCGTCACCGCTGGGTATTCACTAATGTCAGCCGAAGAAATAACCGCAGCCTCTGCCACAACCGTTCCAGATATAATCAGTCGTGCTGAATGGGGAGCCGATGAGGCATATCGATATGACAGTAACGGCGACGAAATCTGGCCCCGACAAATAGATAATGTTAAAGCCTTTATCGTTCACCACACCGCTGGTGGTGATGGCGGAGGAGATCCAGCTGCGACAATCAGAGGCATTTATTATTGGCACTCTCAGGTCTTGGGTTGGGGGGACATTGGCTATAATTATCTGATCGATAAAGATGGCAATATTTACAAGGGGCGCAAGGGTGGTGATGGAGTAGTTGGGGCTCACACCTACAACAGTGTGGACATGATTAACTATAACGAGGGCAGTATCGGAATAGCCTTAATGGGTTGCTATGACGATGACGGTTGTAATACGCTTTACGAAATTACACCAAAAATGGAGACGGCCCTCACTAATCTTATTGGCTACAAAGCCTCTGAACTTGGGATTAAACCGAAGTCTACTGTTACTTTTCATGGAGCCGAAGCCAATCGAATTGGAGGACATCAAGATTTTGACTACACGCTCTGCCCAGGCAATACAGTGCTCGGAGACATGACAACAATACGAGATTCCGCTCAGGATAATTATGATACCTACAGTACTCAGCCTCTTCAAGCATCATTAATTGACATATTTGCTTATACCACGCCAGTTGGTGACGACGAAACTGCCACAGAGGTAGACGCCTCTCTGCTTACGCGGAAAACCCCATATACAGTAACCGTCAGTTATACTAACAGTGGTACGTCCAGCTGGTCTCAGTCGGCTATGAATCTACGTTTACTCAAAAAATCAGGACGCGGCGTTACTCCTCTGCGTCATGTTAAAAGCTGGGCGCATCGCTATGGAAAAATAACCATGAATGAAGAGAGTGTTCAAGCTGGCGAAACGGCTACCTTTACTTTTCGAATCAGGGCACAAAAAAAACCACGAACTCGCGGCCTGATGTTAAAATTGTATAGTGAACGTACTTTTGTAACCAATTCACAGTCAACTAGTTCGTTTACTTTTTCAGAGTAATCTAGTTGCTATAAAAATACCCGGCTTGTGGCCGGGTATTTTTATAGACTTCTATTTTTTGAGCGGACCGTCTCCGAGCGGGTTATAGTCGTTCTCAACTTCATCGCCATCTGAAAAACCATCTGCATCTGTATCTTCTTTTTCGGGATCAGTTTTATAAATCAACGCCTCGTCCGCGTTAGATAATCCATCCCCATCTGTATCAGTTGGTGAGATAACTCTGGCACCACCTCCTTGTTGAATCTCAGAGTTGCGGTGACTGAATAATTCATCAAGATAAGCTTTAGCTCCAACAACGTCCGATGGTATTTCAAGAGTTACAGGTGTATCGTGTTCAGAAAATTCAACCACTAACTGAGGGCTTCTGGGAGATTGTTCATCCTGATCTACGATTGTTAAAGTTAGACCGTAAACCTGCAGGTTACTTCTATCAACAGTTACAGATGCAAAAATATCCCTCGCCTTAGATATTTTTTCAGTCACCTTGTCTATCATAGAATCCGTCATGCCCTTGTAAAGTAAGAGCGGCCGAATTTCATTAATGTAAGCAATTAGTTCTCCCTGATTAATAGAGACCGGGTACTCATGTAGCTTAGCTCCCTGACTCTCGACCTTTGTGCCACCCTTGCCAATTTCAAAAAACGGATGACGACGGATGGCGTTTCGATAGTTGGCTATGTCAGCAGGTGTTAATTCAGCTTGCTGTACGCCATTTTGGACCACTGCGGTACCACTTGCTAAACTTGTTGGATCAAATAACCAGGTCCACCCTGTTTTGTTATCAAGTTTTATCCATGAGCTAGCAAATTTTTCTGGCAAGTCAAAGGGGAGGGTAGTATTTTCAACTGGTCTGACATAGAGCTCACCCAGAAAACTACGTATCTGCATGCTGGCATATGAATTCCACGACTCTTCGCTCTTGGTATCAACTGCCGTAACGTCTATTGTTGCCGTTAGATTGCTTTTAGGCTCCTGAGAATCATACACGGTTGTTGAACCGCTTAGAGTGACTACTGTGTCTGTTACCCGATACTTTCCTCCAGGCCCATCAAGGATATAATCTGACTCGATATCTGGATGAATAGTGGCACGAACTGTTACAGATCGCATACCGGCTACGCTTTCGAAAACATTACGGGCAATGCGGTCGTGCGAATTGAATATAGAATAAAACAGGACAGCGCCTCCACCTATAAATATGAACAGAACTAGTGCAATTAGGAAGAACACCAGAAATTTACGTCCGTTCGTCAGTCCGTCTTTTACGATAGGAGCCACGGCCTGTCCGCCAACTAAATTACCCTCACCTGTCATCTTCCCATCTGGCGTTAAAGTTGTACCGGCTACGTCGTTAACGCTCCGACTTTGCAGAATGCCTGGAGCCTCTGTGAGAGAGTCGTGAACAGAATTAACTATCCTATTTGTAAAAGTTTCTTGTTTTTGTGGCTTTAGTCGCACGTCAAATTGTGGCATCTCAGCAGTCAGTCCGCGTTTAGCGCTGCGTTGACTCCTGGCTACTTGCATAGATCCGCTAATCGTCTCCTTGTCCCATTCTGAATCACGTAATGTCGCCAGCAGATCGCCTTCAGTCACGCCAGCCTCAAGCTGTTCAATAATGTAATTAACTAAATCAGGGTGTTCCATAAGTGTTGTCTTTTGGTTCACAATAGCGCTGCCAGACGGTTTAGTCAACGTAAAACACCCGCCAGGTGACGGGTGTTTTTAATGTTCTAGTTTACTTTAGGATCCAACGCAGAAGGCAGGATCATCACAGCTTAGGGCTGTTTGCTGAAAGTTGTCATCTGAAGAGATGCCATCATAGCCCTCGCCTCCTACTAATCCATCAAGGTCTAAAGCCAGTCCAGTAGCCTCCTCGTCTTCTAGAACTGCGTGCAAGACGAATTCACTGCCGGCGTTGTTCACAAAGTAAGTATATACCTTACTTGGGTGTTCAGGATCAGCTTGAGCACCGTTGATGTAGGCAGCTAAGTCATCACCAAGGTCTTGCCAGTCATCTCCTACTGCTGGATAGCGCTGATTATCAGAGAAGTACAGGTCAAGAGAATTTTCTAGTGCTTTAAGTTCGCTAACTCGCTCGGCGTCATTCTCCTTAGCATTTTGACTTAACAGTTTACCAGGTCCGGCTGGATTATATCCATTTTCCACCTCAGCTCCGTCAAGAAAGGTGTCGCCATCAGTATCTTCTAAAGCCGGATCAGTGCCATAAGTTACTTCCTCAACATCGGTTAGGCCATCTCCGTCCGTATCAGTGCCATCGTCAATCACAGGATCTATTACCGAATCATCGACTAGGGGATTCTGACTTGGTAAAACTGTTACATCTGTCTCTTCAGTTCCAGGTATTACTGGTACGAGTAAAGAAGTATCATCTGTTTCATCTGTGGAGGGTAGGGTGGTGTCACTAAACATTCGTCCCATGAAGTCTTGGACAAAACTAGCTAGGTCAACTGTGTCTACTGGAGTCTCAACCGTAAACGCCTGATTATGATTCCATAAATCTACTGTCCAAGTTACAGGGCCCTGAGCTGTTTTTGGTGCCAGAGTGCCATTAACTCTGTATAACTGATAATCTGTGCCAATCCACAAATTAATGGTTGGGAAGTCTGTTGATCGAACTGTAGCCACAAGTTCGCTAATCTGCTCAGTTGTTGCTCCTTTACCTTTTAGAATCGGACTAACCGCCTCTACGAATGAAGCCAGCGCGTCTCGGTCTATGGTAGTTGGGTAGCTTTTAGTTTTTACACCATGGATTTCTATCGATCCAGTAGCGGCCTCTACTGCTACAAATTTATTATCACTAAAGGCCTGTCTGATTTGATCAACCTCTTGCTCCGTCAGTTTTATATTACTTGGCTCGATTTGTGATGTAACGTCCTCTGGTAATAGGCCGCCAAGACTTTCTGGCGTGGAGGTTGGGTCCAATTTAATCCAACGGTCTTCCAGAAAAGACAAATCCAATGGCCCTAAGACAGGGCTGGTAGGTCGAAGGTATATTATTGAATCAACGTTCCTAGCTTCAATACCAAAGGACTGCTGACCATTCTTTCCAGTCATATTCACACTGGCTGTCACGGTAGAGACGGGGTGTTGTACATCTAGCATGTTTGATCTACCAGAGAGTACCAAGTTGAGAGATTTGATGGCAGGATCCAGCGCGTTAAAAACTCCAAGGTCATTAGCATCAGGAGTAATTACAGCTTCAAACTCGACAGCTTGAAGACTTGCCATGTTCTCGAGCATCTTTGCAGCAACTCTATCAGGAGCTTGGTACCACATAAAGTATCCAGCTGTAGCACCGCCTCCAATTATCAGAACAGCCGCCACGATTATTCCAATAATCATCCAAAGTTTTGACCGGCTGCCACCGCTAGTTTCTGCTGTAGGCATACTTGCCGTCAGAGGTGCGTCCATGACAGGCAGACTATCTAGACTAGCTCCGGCCATGGGCTCTTCCATCATAGCTGGGCTGTTGGTAGAAGTTGTTGCTCCACCATGAATTTCATTCATGGCTTCTTGAATAACTGACTCTTCCCATTGCTTGCTTCTTAGTTCCCCAAGAATAGCGTCCTCGGGCACTCCCTTGTCGATTTGGGAGCGAATGTAGTTGATGAGTTCTGTGCTTGGCATACAAAAAAGTTACCTAATGATTACAGGCAGAATAGCACGCTTAAGGCGCAGTTGAAAGGGAGGTATGCGGTGACAGCAGCGTCACTAGATGATCTCAATAAAAAACCGCCAATATGGCGGTCTTGTGAGAGTGGACTATTTTCTTTGCCGTCTCGTAAAATTTACCTCAGAAGTTTGTTCCTCCCTTTTTATCTTTATCCACTCCAGCAGATCACGAGTTTTTTGCTCACTAAATTCACTTGCCTTGACATTTTTCAAGTCACGAGGTGGCTTTGTGTAATCTTCAATATTTACACCATACCGAGTAGAAAAGAATCGAGCGATAGTTTCACCATGTAATGAGCTGACGGGGACAACCCCTTTTCGGTTTCTTCCTTCATCATCAATCTGATCATTCCAAACTGTTCTCATGTGAATGCGTAATTCAGCTGCCTCACTCATGGTGAGTTGGTAGCCCCGGCTTTGAAAGAAATCTAGTATCAGATCCCAGCATCCCTGTCTTCTGTGATTAATTCTATAATCATCAAATGCTTTTGACATAGATATATACTTAAGTAGGTAAACAATCCATTATATTCTACAACCTATTCAAGTATACAATAAAAGCCCCATGAGGGGCTATTTATAGTGTGGACCCTAGCGGGATCGAACCGCTCACCTCCTCGGTGCAAACGAGGCGCTCTACCAGATGAGCTAAGGGCCCAAATTGTCTGTTTGGATTATGCCGACGCAGTATAAAACCTATTATATAACAGGTCAAGGGCGCTGCTGATTTTACCTACCAAAGAACAGATCAAGAATCCAGAAGACGCTCCCGGTCATAATCAGGAAGGCTAGAAAAATTAAACCAATCCCCATGATTTTATAGAATGTCCAAGTTCCTCCCGAGCCAATTTTTCGTTCTGCCCACTCTACTCGGCCAAAATTTTTCATCATCCAGTCGGTTTTCCAAATTAAAAAGAATCCGACGCCGATTAGGATTAGTCCAAAGATATATTTCATAGCCGCAGTATAGCCTAATTTTTCAAACCAGCCCAGCTATTTGTATGCTCAATTTCAATACGGTATACTATATTTATTGAAAATAGTAACGCACAATCTATGAAAAAAATCAGCGCATTGTTGGCCACTTCGGCGATGATTATTGGGACGTTTTTTTTGCCAACCGCAGCTCAGGCAAAAGAAGCAACCCTCGAAAGCATCACCTGTGAGTCCGCAGTTACGAATATTACACCAGATGACGAAACTGGTGACGACGATGGTTACCAAGTTTTTTGGTTCTACATCACCGTTGGTGAGGACTGCACCATGGATGTCTCGTTCGACGAGAATCCATTGATGCTTTTTGTGACTGCCGGACAGATGACGGTTGAGGATAATTGGACGCTCGATACTGAAGCCATGACCGCCCAGATCAATTTCACAGCCACTGAAATCCAGCAGGTGGATGCAGAGGTGGAAAATAATTTTGATGATGGCGACACCCTGACGCAGGTATCATTTATCTGGCAGAGCAGTGATGACAGTGGTCCAGATGAGCGCGTTCAGGGCGCTTGGGTCTCAAGTGATTTCCAGGAGTATACACTTGCTCCACCTAGCGAAACCAGCACTCGCATGGGTGCAGAGGTAAGCGGAGATGATGGTGATGCCGGCCAGTTCTCCATGTATATGCCAGCCACCGCCGTATCAAGTCTAGTAGGAAACCACGATGAATATGACGCAGAAACCTTCAACATTGAAGGAGATATGGCAGCCTACCTAAAGAATACCGAGCAGGAAGATGCCACAATCATTGAGACTGAGGATGGCGGTGCATTTGTTAGTTTCACTACCGAAATTAGCACCGAGGTTGCCGAAAGTAGTGATAACGAGGGAGGTGAAGGTCAAAGTCTCTCTATAGCTGGCGGAGGGCCTGGTCTGAGTGTTCGTGCGACGGCTGGTCCTCGCGATTCTGCCACGAAGCCCGACAAGCCAAGTAAGAATAAGAACAAGCTCTATAAGAAGGGGAAGAAATTTGCCATGCTTAATTGGGAAGATGTTGACACTGCTGACACCTACACTCTGCACGTGCGTAAATGCAAGAACCACCAGGGCAAAAAGTGCACTAGTAGTAAAAACTTTGTGAAGAAGCGTAACTACAAGAAGTTCAATAACCTGACCGAGTCTCAGAAGAAGGTAAAGAGGCTAACGGCTGGGACTTACTACCAGTGGCGCGTTAAATCATGTAACGACGTCGGTTGTTCCAGTTTCACAGATTGGAAACGCTTCGAAACTAAAGGGAGTTTGGAATAAATAGTGGACCTCTATAAACAAAAAACAGCCCCAACTGGGCTGTTTTTTAATGTGGGCGCTGAGGGGCTCGAACCCCCGACCCTCTCGGTGTAAACGAGATGCTCTAGCCAACTGAGCTAAGCGCCCCCGCAATAATGTATGAGTTATGCATACACTCTTGCAGAGGCACCTCGACTTTAACATCACTCTTGGTGCGCGGGAGAGGACTTGAACCTCCACGGGAGAAAAATCCCACAAGCCCCTCAAGCTTGCGCGTCTACCAGTTCCGCCACCCGCGCGCAGGGAGGACAGCTTGCGCTGCCTCCAATATTTCTAAAAAGAACGTTACGAAACCAATGTCTCTTTGAGACGCTTGGTGTATTTCTTCAGGTACCCTAGCTTGGCACGACGTACTTTAGCAATTTTTACTACCTCGATCTTCTCAATTAGAGGAGAAGCTAGTGGGAAAATACGCTCAACTAATACTCCAAAAGATGTCTTTTGAACGGTGATTGTTTTAGTCACCGCAGTCTTACCACGCAATGCCGTGACGATGCCTTGAAAAACCTGTATACGCTCTTTTTCTCCGTCTTTCACCTTAAGGTGAACACGAATAGTCATACCGGCGCGTAGGTCAGGAATTGCAATCTCAGCAGCTGCCAGAGCTTCCTCTTCGGCCTGTAACTTGGCTGCGGCTGCCTCAGCGGCCAGTTTCTCTTCTTCTGACTCTACTGGCTCAGCGGATTCTGCTTCTTCGGCAGTCACTTCAGCCCCAGCTGTAGCCTCTTTGTCTGTAGATTCCTCAACAGTAGCTGCCGTATCGGTAACTTTTTCTGTTTCGGGTTTTTCTACCGCCCCTGCGGTTACCTCCTCTTTCTTTTCGGTTGTGTTCTCGTCTGCCATAAGTCTTGGAAAATCGCTATCGCGTACATATCAATTGAAAAACAAGCTTACGCAGTATACTGAAACTGGGTTTTTACGTCAAGGTTTGCTTAATTAGCCAAGAAACTCAGCAAAGGCTGATGGTAAAGGCGCCTCAAAAGCTATTTTTTCACCAGTGGTAGGATGGATAATTTCTAGGTTAAGAGCGTGCAAAAAGAGCCTAGGAGCGGGCTTTTGACCACGATAGTGCTTGGACATATATATAGTGTCTCCAACGACAGGGTGGTCGATGGCGGCCAGGTGGGCACGTATCTGGTGGGTTCTGCCAGTTTTTATTCTGACTGCCAATAAAGCGTATCTATTGTGCTTTGCTTCTATGACATCAAACTCAGTCCAGGCATCTTTGGCTGCTTCGTGCTCTGGCTTGGCTGCCATTTTACCTTGCTTGGTTTTACTGTGGGCGATGCCAAATTTAATCACATCGCTTGGCAGCGAAGGAACTCCATAAACAATCGCCCGATAGTCCTTTTTTACAATTCGTTTCATGAACTGCTGTTTTATGGAGTGGTGGGCCTCCGCAGTCTTGCAGATTAAGAGTACTCCAGAAACTTCTCTGTCCAGCCTGTGAACAATGCCAGGTCGAACATCATCTTCTCCGACGCCAGCTACTTCTGGGTAGCGTTCCAAGATCCAATCTACCAAAGTCCACTGTTTACGATGAGGAACCGGGTGAACTAAAACTCCGACAGGCTTATCAATTACTACTATCGCATCATCTTCGTACAAAATAGGTATGTCTTGAGCATCCGCCTGTATGTCTACCGCCTGCTCTTCAACTTCAATCATTTTTACAACATCACCTACGTTAAGAAAATGATGCTTATTTACAGCTACGTCGTTAACGGTTACACCACCGGCCGCTATCTTTTTTTGCAACTTTGAACGGGATTCAGTTGGCAATTGTTCGACAAGAAACTTATCCAGTCGTGCGTTAGCGTATTTTTTCTCTATGATCCAGTTGTTATTCATTTTGAATCAGGGGCGTGCGTATGGCCTGCGCGATCCTTATTTTTCAGAGCTGGCTTCATGACCTCCATGGCTTGAGCTGGAGTGTCAACTATATGGAAGATGTCTAAATCTTCTGGGCTAATAGTCTTTAACTTCTGTACCATTTGTGGCCTGATAAAATGTTCTACCATAGGTGTCCAAAAATCAGCTCCGTACAAAATTACTGGAACCTGCTGCATTTTATGAGTTTGAATTAACGTTAACACCTCAAAGATTTCGTCCATTGTACCGAAGCCTCCAGGAAACGCTACAAACACTTGAGAGGGCGAAGTTAACATAACCTTTCTAGTGAAGAAGAAATGGAAGCCCAGCCCGTGGCGGACCCATTTGTTTATTCGTTGTTCAAAAGGTAATTGAATATTCAGTCCAATAGATTCACCTCCCGCTTGGTGAGCACCTTTGTTGGCAGCTTCCATAATTCCAGGACCGCCGCCAGTAATAACAGATAGTCCAGCCTTAGCCATTAACCCAGATAGCTTTTCGGCCTCTCGGTAGTACTTTGTGCCTGCTTTCAGTCTGGCTGAGCCAAAGACTGTTACATCAGCACTCAGCTGAGATAAAAACTCATATCCGTCAACGAATTCAGCCATTATTCGGAAAATTCTCCAGGTCGCCTCTCCACTACGAAAGGCCTTCGGGTGAATCACTTCGCCTCGTAATTTAGCGGTTCGTAGATGCCCATTGGCGGATTTTTTGGATGTTTTTTTAGCAGACGGGCTCTTCTTGGACGATGTTTTGGAAACTGTTTTTTTAGCCATGAAATTTGATGATAAAAACTATGCAGCCATTGTATCATAAAACCGCCAGGTCGGCGGTTTTGTGGGTGGGCGATACAAGATTCGAACTTGTGACCTCTTGCGTGTCGAGCAAGCGCTCTAACCAACTGAGCTAACCGCCCACGAATGCGTCGCTCATTCTACTAACAGGATGTCCGAGTGTCAATTACTGGTACTCCCACCTGGACTTGAACCAGGGACCGCCGAGATATAAGCTCGGTGCTCTAACCAACTGAGCTATGGGAGTATGAAGCCTAGTCTACTTGCTGTTTAGCAAGCGATATACTTTTGATTTTTGTTTCTTTTTTGCCAGTTCCAGGTACAGCAGGGTCCAGCAGCCACGGCTCCAACTCGAGAAGACTGATACTGCTCCTATCATTACCACTCCAGCCATTACTGAGTAAACTACATAAAAGAGCGCCTTAGCCGTTCCAACACCAATCAACCATTCAACCGTACTGCCACTGGCCACCAAAGGTAGAGCCAGCGCTCCACCTAGTACCTGTCCGGCGACTAACACTAAAAAGTAGACGCCAAATACCAATAGGGCTAGTTCGATTGATGTGCCAATGTTATGTCGCAGTAGTAGCCAGCCATTTTGCATAGCTTCGTCAACATTGGTCTCGTTCAACACGATATCATTAACTGTGTAGTTGATCCAAATACTTATCAAGACAACTACCGGAGATACCAACATGTACAGACACAAGGTATACACGAACTGTCCCGTATGAGTGTCTGCAATAAACATTGGTAAAGCAGCTATTGCCAGAAGTGCCAGCGAGACTCCTTTGCCCAACAGGTTGACTACACTCACCGTTAAGAAGTGTTGGCTACTAGCAGTTACTGCCTCCTGCAAGGTGTAGCTTTTTTTTCTTCGACTGCTAACAAACTTCCCAAAGGCGTCAACCAATCCAATCTGTGAAATTACGATAATGACGAACACAAAAATGACCAGAAACATTACCACCATTAGCAGTAGGGCAAAGGTGCCTATATGCCCACCGCTAACAGTCAATACTGTTGACCAGCCTCCAGCGTCCCAAAAGCGTGGGCTCAACGGTGACAAAGAACTGCGGAACAAGTCGATGTTAGTGAAGAAGCTCTCAATCTCCATGCCTTTTCCCATCCAAAACAGGAGAAAGAATCCAAATAGCCATAATACCGGATTACGCTTAGTTGTGCTCCAGGACTGGGTGACGATTTGTGAGTAGAGCTTCATCGTTTTTGTTTATTTTTTAGAGATTTTATTTTTTATCCGCGTTAATTTCCTCTGAGGCTGGCTCTGCAGCCTTCTCAGTCTTATCCTCCACTTTTTCAACGGGCTCTTCCTCTGGCAGCACGCCAGTTTCTAAAAGTTGCTCAAACTCCTCCTTCTCAAGAGTTTCTTTGATCATCAAGGCTTTGGCAATCAAGTCCAATTTATCTTTATTATCCTTCAACAGAGCCTCAACGTACTTATACTGTTCATCAATAATTCGCTCCATTTCTTTATCAATTTCTTGAGCCATGTGCTCGCTATAATCTCGTTGCTCATGGATCTCGCGTCCGAGGAAAATCATATCACTAACCTCGCCAAAGGTTCGAGGTCCAAGTTTTTCACTCATGCCATACTGGGTGATTAAAGCGCGAGCTACCTTAGTGGCTTTTTGTAGATCGTTACTAGCGCCTGTGGTGATGTCTTCATACTGTAAGCTCTCAGCGGCGTGTCCACCTAGTGATACAGCGATATCAGCTAGCAGCATTTTTTTGGAATGCAGCTTTCTATCATCTTCCGGTAACTTCAAGGTGTAACCACCAGCTCGACCGCGGGGAATAATTGTTACTTTGTGAACAGAGTCAGAGGCTTTTGTCAGGTAAGCTACTAGAGCATGACCGCCTTCGTGGTAGGCGGTGATCTCTTTTTCCTCATCACTCATTCTGGCACTACGTCTTTGTGGTCCAAGTAAAACCTTATCAATTGCCTCTAAACAATCCTCTAAACTAATTTTACGTTTATTCGTGCGAGCCGCAAAGATAGCCGCCTCATTCAACAGGTTCATTAGATCGGCTCCAGAAAATCCGGTAGTTCTTTGTGCCAAGCGCTTTAAGCTAACACCCGTTGCTAGAATCTTATTTTTAGCGTGTACTTTCAAAATAGCCTCACGCTCTTTTACATTTGGTAGATCGATAATCACTCGACGATCAAAGCGTCCTGGTCTCAGCAGGGCTGGATCAAGCACATCAGCGCGGTTAGTAGCAGCAATTACAATCACATTATCTTCATTTTCGAAACCATCCATTTCTGTCAGGATTTGATTCAAAGTCTGCTCACGTTCGTCATGTGATCCGCCCATTCCGGTGCCACGCTGTCGGCCAACCGCATCAATTTCATCGATGAACAGAATAGCTGGAGCGGCTTTTTTAGCTTTTTTGAAAAAGTCTCTTACTCGACTAGCACCAACGCCGACAAACATTTCAACGAATTCAGAACCAGAAATATGAAAGAATGGAGCATTAGCTTCTCCAGCCACAGCTCTTGCCAGCAAGGTTTTTCCAGTTCCTGGAGGCCCCATCAATAGAACGCCTCGCGGAATTTTAGCTCCCAAGGAGGTAAATTTCTTTGGAGTCTTCAAGAACTCAACAATTTCCTCAAGTTCTTCTTTAGCCTCTTCAGCCCCAGCTACGTCAGCAAAGGTTGTCTTATTTTTCTTATTTGGATCCATCGTCTTAGCCTGAGACTGGCCAAAGGTCATGGCTCTGTTGTTTGTGCCCTGAACCTGACGCATCATTAACCAGAAAAAGGCAACAATAAAGATTAGGGGCAGGACAATTGGTAGGACATTTATCAGGAAATACTTCCAGCCACTAGTCCTCTCAACTTTGATGTTAGTTTTCTGTAGATCCTCGGCTGTGACGCCGTAGGTCGCCAATAAGGTCGGCAGAGATTCTGAAATCTCCTTATTAGACTGTAATTTAGTCTGCTCTTCATTATTTAGGGTAACTTCGAGTTGAGATCCACCACGGACCACAATTTCTGCGACTTCACCATTCTTTACTTTGTCTGCAATATCACCTACGCCGACCTCTTCCGGTTTTTGAGATAGCGGATTTGAGAGCGAAAGCACCGCGGCAATACCCACGAATACCAGTAAAAACAGGAGAAAACTCCGGAACGCACCTTTCGAACTTGGTTGTTTCTTTTTTGCCATTATGAGAAAGTCAATTGAGTTGGATAGCAAGCAGATTATAGTGAAAACCACCCAACAAATCAAGCCCCTTTGATATTAGAGGCTAATAGCAGGCGACTGGCTAAAAACCAGCACTTTGCAGGTAAGTCCTGATATTTCTGATACTTGCATTATTCAGGTGTCTTTGTTAGGATCCTTTGGCTTATCTAACATATGTTCCATAGGGAACACCGCACACGTGGTCACGTGTCGGTTAATAAAATTTATAACTATGGCCACTACAACTCCTGAGAGCATTGCCGAGATGCAGCAACTGCTCGACGAACACACAGAAATTACCCTTCCCGCCGTTGGCGATCTTGTGGAGGGTGTTGTTATTTCTGCGTTAAATAATGAAGTACATATTGATCTGGATGGTATTGCCACCGGTGTCGTTAGAGGACCTGAGCTTATCGATGAGTCTGGCATGTATGAAAATCTAGAACCGGGTCAACAGGTAGCTGCCACAGTCCTCGAGCTTGAAAATGAAATGGGTGAACTTGAGTTATCTTTCCGAGAGGCTGGTCATAAGAAGGCCTGGGATGAACTTGAGGTCTTCAGAAAAGACAGCGCTACCGTTCAGGGTGTTATCACTGATGCTAATAAAGGCGGTCTAATCGTACGCTTCAAAAACGTTACTGGATTCCTGCCAGTATCTCAGCTGACAGTTGAGCGTTACCCTCGAGTAGAAGGAGCTAACCGCGCTAAGATCCTGGAAAAACTCCAAGCTTTTATTGGAGATACCTTTGATGTCGTAATTATCGACGTTGATGAGGATGAAAATAAACTTATTTTCTCAGAAAAAGCTGCTAAAGCAGAAGAGCAAAAAGAGATGCTGGAAGCCTTTCACATCGGTGATAAGGTTAAAGGACAGGTTACTGGTGTCGTAGATTTTGGAGCCTTTGTCCAGTTTGGTGAAGGTCTTGAAGGTCTAGTTCACATTTCCGAATTAGCTTGGCAGCGTATTGATGATCCAAAAGACGTCATCAATGTTGGTGACGATGTTGAGGCTCAGATCATCTCTATCGAGAATGGTAAAATCTCTTTATCGATCCGCCGTCTTCAGCAAGATCCGTGGCAGTTAGTTGCCAAGAAGTACAACGTTGGTGATCTAGTTGAAGGAACTGTCCTTAAGCTCAATCCTTTTGGAGCCTTCGTGGAGCTTGATAGAGACATTCACGGTTTGGCACACATCTCTGAGTTATCTTGGAAAAAGATTCAGTCACCAGAGGATGTTTTGAAGCCAGGTGAGGTGCGTAAGTTCAAGATTGTATCGATTGAGCCATCGGAGCATCGCTTAGGCTTGTCAGTTAAGCAGATGACTGAACGTCCGGCT
>PFGC01000007.1:4150-35609 GCA_002781785.1 Candidatus Kerfeldbacteria bacterium CG15_BIG_FIL_POST_REV_8_21_14_020_45_12 | reverse complement strand
TGCGGACAAAAAAACTACCGACGAACCTGTAGCCGAAGCTAAGTCCGAGTCAACCGCTGATGAGGCTACGGAAGTTGCCGCACCAGTTACTGAAGAGGCTCCAGCCACAGAGGTTGCAGTTTCCGAAGAGGTCAAAGACGAAACAGCTGAATAAGCACTTCCAGTTAGTAAACACCCCGCAGAGCTTGCGGGGTGTTTTGTTTTAAGCAAAAAGAAAATCCCCGTTCGCTTGAAGCTACTTGGGGATTTCCTGGTAGAAGATACGGGCTGGGCGGGCCCGTGGGCAGGTTGCTGTGGGCGCAGCCACCTGCCGGAGAGGAGAGGTCGGCCCCTCCGCCATCACCCGAGGGCAACGACGGAGGGGTACCGACTAGGCGATGCCGGCGAGCGCGGTCAGTAGATCCTTGGGCGCCGCGCGAACACCCCGGGCGGTGAAGCTCCGCCCCTCCTGCGTCCACTGAGCGATGTGCCTGGTGGCGAGCATGAGGAGTCCGAAGTTCACCTTGTTGCCGCACACGACGCGAACGTCGTGGCAGTCTCCAGAGGGCCGCAGGACCACCATGAGGTTGGCGGTCTCGGGCACAGCACAGGTCTCCTCCAGCGCGCCGTTCTCCACGACACGCACCGCCATCCGAGCCCGCTTGACCACGAAGATGCTCCCGTTGAGCCGGTCTTCGTGGTTCGGCAGGCCGCGGCGCTCGATGTACCCATCGGGGCTGACCATCGCCTGCGCGCGGGCCTGCCGGGCCTCCTCCTCGAGCCGCCGGCGCTCCTCGGCGCTGGCGGTGGCTTCGGCCTCCTTACGGGCGGCCTCGGCCTGGCGCTGCGCCACTTCGTCGACGACCTCCTTGACCTTGCCGCGGGGCTTGGTCTTGAAACCGCCGAGGCGGGTGGAGTCGTCGCAGCCGTACTCAGCCACGAACATGTCGCGCATTCCCTTCAGGGTCACCGTCCCACGCATGTTCTGCTTCCAGACGAGCTGGTGCCAGCAGCCCATGCCGCGCGGGACTTCGTTGACCATCCACGGGTCACCCGCGTAGTCCTTGCCCGTCGCCTTGCGGCGCTCGACGGTGTTCGCGCGGTGCATCAGCGGCCGGAGCCCACGGCGGTGCGTGCCCGTGAGCCCTTCGGCGGCCAGGACGGCCACCTTGCGGGTCTCGCGGTCATCGTTGCCGAGGTATCCGGTGCCGGTCACGAGGACATCGAACCGCCGCGAGCCGTCCGGGTTTCCCCAGAAGCCGTTGGCGTCACGGGTTTCCCGCGCCTGGAGGACGCCGACCCAGATCCCGTCGGGGGTCTGGAAGGCTTCCACGAGGCGGGGGTAGGGCCCCATCTCGCGAACGCCGAAGGCGGCGCCAGCATCCCGGTCGGCGAGATTCTCGAAGCTGATCTGCGAGCGGGTACGGCCCCGGCGCTGGTCACGGCGGGGGTTGTTGCCGGTGGTCTTGTCGTTGCTGCTCTTGGCCATGGTAGGCCTCCTTGATACACGACCCTGTGGGTCGGATTGTGTCACTCCTGCTCCTCTCGCAGTTGCAGTAAGTGACGGGGTTGTTTGTCTAGGTACAGCTTGGGCCAAATCAATAGCCCATCCAGTTTTGCCTTTACTTGCCTTAACTCTATCTACCAGGATGACGACGCGAATGCGCCGCCCGAGCCCTGTTCTACTGGGTGAATCCCAGGCTGGTATGTTTTCCTTTGAAAACCAGCAGAAGAAACGGCTCCGGCAATACCACTATGTCTACTTAGCGGTCCTACCGGAGCGATTTCTACTATCCTTTTGCCTTCCTTTTACTAAGTGAAAGACGAAACAGTATATCTCAAAACACCCCTTTTGTCAATGGTTATTCCAAGCTATAAACTCGCCTATCTATTGATTATTTATGCTGTTCGTGGTATAATATGGCAAATGTCAGATAAAACATCAAAACCAGAGGCAGAGCCAAAAAACGGCCTGTTTACAGATCCAGCTGGCGTGCCTGACGCCAAAGACCCCAAGCAGGCTGGTGATGAAAAAACCGCCGACTCTTACTCTCAGCACTCCAGTTTTTGGGCTGAGCGTATGCGTAGCGGTGGAAGCTTTTCTCATACCCACATCGAAAAACCAGTGATGTATGAAAAAATGGCGCGCTTGGCACCAGGCTCCACAGTCTTGTGTATTGGTTGTGGTTCTGGCGAAGAGTGTGCCGAGGTGGCTGAAATGGGCACCGCCAAAGTAGTTGGTACAGATATTTCAGCAGGTTTAATTGATGAGGCTAAAAAGGGTTTTCCTGATATTGAGTTTCACGTCGCGGCTGCCGAAGATCATGCTAAATTTGCCGCCGAAAGTTTCGATGTCATCTATTCGAGTTTGACTATGCATTATGTTAAAAACTGGCAACCAGTTTTTACTGACTACTTACGTTTACTAAAACCGGGCGGAACTTTTCTGTTCTCGACCAACCACCCTATCCGTTGGGGTATGGACATGGTGCGTAACCAGGGTTCTCGTGTGACTACCATGCTGCTTGGCTATACGGCTGAGCCAGATACTCTTCAGGTTCGCATCTACGGTGACTACTTGAATCATTTCACGAAGCACGATCGGTTCATGAAAAAAATTCAGGTCACCTATTACAATCGTCCGTTTTCAAAAATGTGGCACGATATAAAAAATGCTGGATTTGATATTATTGATATTGTAGAACCAAAATCTGTTGAGAAAGATGTTCCAGAACGGTTTTCCGGTTTTTCAAAGATCACTCAAAAAATTCCTTACTTTATTATTTTCGAGTTGAAGAAACCACTGACCTCTCCTACCCATGAGCCAGTCAATCCAACAAATTCTCCTGCCCAGTAGCGCGACCGCCGATCATCTCATTGCCGCCTTTTTACTCAAGGAATATGGGGCAAAACAGTATCCTGGGATAGAACAGGCTGAGGTTGTTTTTACAATCTCAAGTGATCCTAATACTGTGCTTGATCTCGGTAATTTTATAGAACCAGACCATGAGTTTGAGGGTGTCACGGACGCTGTTGCTCATAAGCTTACCCTGAGTCGATTGCCTGAATTGCAAATGCTGCTTAAGTGGACTTCCCAATACTTAAAACGAAAACAACAACCTAGCCCGTTTGATCTTGGTGGTCTGGTACCGATTGTAGCGCAGGCTGGAGAGGGTCAGCTCGAACTAATCTTTGGGGTGCTACGCTTGCAACTTGAACAGCAGCGCAGGCTTTACTACGGTCTGCCAGAGGAGTGGGTAAAACTGACAAAGAACGATGGACCAAGTGACCTGTACGATCTAACCGTCGGCGACAAAAATGTTGTTGTCGCCGTTGCGCAGTCAGCCGAGTTGGGAATTGCTGACTATCTTTTTCAAAACAAGAAAACCTCGGCTGATGTTGTAATCCAGCAGTTCTCAAATGGACGTATTGATATTCACACGAATCCAGCTTCACCAATTGATTTGGCAGAAGTAGCTAAGGTTATCAGACTAGAGGAGGCCCGGGTTCATGGTAGAGATTACACTATGACGCTACGCATCTTTTTTGCGCATGAGGGCTTTGCTGAAGATTCTCCAGAATGGTGGTACGATAAATCCCAGCAGAAATTTTTGAATAACAGCGGTCCAGCCGCTAAGGCTCCACAAAGCGGATTGTCCGTTCAAGATGTCCTCTCAGCCGTTTATGTTGGACTATCAAGTGATGTTTGGGCGAAAGATTGCCCACCGGCTGGCTGCATCGGCAATTCCTGCTATTTTTATGATTATGGTCTGGCCAGGTGCCGAGCTCGTGAGATCGCCGTGGTAGGGGATACTTTTGAGGAAAAATTCAAGGAAAAGCTCAAGGGTGGTGGGAAAAATCGTGGTCGAGACCGCAGTCAAAATCGACGCCAACAGACCCAAAATAAACAGGGCTAAATAGCCTTGTTTTTTCGCTATAAGCCTGCTAGAATAGGTGCGGACGACCGCGTCCATTTTTGCTGATTTTTAAGGATATTTTGATGAACATGCACATTACTTGGCATGGCCTATCGGCGGTCAAATTACAGACCAGTTCCGCCACCATGCTGATCAATCCGTTTCAGGATTCTTATGGCATTACCATGCCTAAACTAAAGGTAGATATCGCTGCCACCACCAATGCCACCGACGACATGGTTAATAACCTAGCTCGGTTGCAAGGAGATCCACAGATTGTTGAGAACCCAGGAGAGTATGAAATCAATGGAGTTTTTATCTATGGAATACCAGCCTCTGGAGGGCGTACGCTCTATGTAATTGAAGCAGAAGGAATTCGTGTTGGTCATCCAGGAGTTTCCCCATTGTCTCTTACAGATGCGCAGTTAGAAATCTTTGAGGGCGTGGATATCCTACTCCTTCCACTAATGACCGACGATAAAAAAGCCGTTTCCGACATGATTAGCCGAGTTGAACCTAGGATTGTTATTCCTATTCAGTACGTCACACCAAAGGTCACTGCTAAGCTAGGTGAGCTTGATCACTTCATGAAGGAAATGGGATCCAAAAGCAAGACCCCGGATAAGAAGCTAGTTATAAAGGCCAAAGACTTACCAGTTGAAAATACCGAAGTAATTATTTTAGAAGTTGCGTAAGACATGATGACAACGGCGAAAAAAAAGGCGAGTGCGCCATTCCACCCAACCCCATCAGCCACTCCGGAGGATCACCGGAAGTTTTCGATTTTGGTGGCGCTTGGTGGCGTGGTCATTCTCCTGCTCTTTGTCGCGTCTATTCCATTTTCGGTAGATCGCCGAGAAAATAAATCAGCCAAAGCCCTATTTGGAGCTATCTCCGAAGGATTTGGCGCCGGTATCAACAGAATGGGGGCTGCGCGTGAAGCCGTTGTACCTGATTCGGACCCAATAACTGAACAATCCACCAAATAGCATATTTAGATAGCTTATGGCAAAAAAGAAGACAGCACCAGTGAATAAATCACCAAAGAAGAAACCATCAGCGGAAAAGCAGGTAAAGACACCAGCTGACAAGGCCGCTCCTGAAGATCCAACGGTAGAAGAACCAAGTAGCTCTGTAGCAGCTCTAGTTGTTGATGAGTCCAACAATCCAATTGGAAAAGTCGGAGCTCTGCCGATTGTTGATGAAATGAGCGACTCATACATCGATTACGCCATGTCAGTTATTGTCATGCGCGCTTTACCAGATGTTCGCGATGGTATGAAGCCGGTTCATCGACGTATTTTGTATTCTATGTGGACCCTTGGCCTAAAATCTAGTGCCAAGTTCCGAAAGTCAGCCACAGTTGTAGGTGATGTTCTCGGTAAGTACCATCCACACGGTGATGCCGCTGTTTATGATTCAATGGTTCGTTTGGCTCAGGATTTCTCCATGCGTTACCCGCTAGTTCGTGGACAAGGTAACTTTGGTTCCATGGACGGCGACTCTGCCGCAGCCATGCGTTACACCGAGTGTAAGCTAGAAAAGATCGCTGAAGAGGTGATGTTTGATATTGAAAAGGACACCGTCGCGTTTATGCCAAATTATGACGGCGTTCACAAAGAGCCTACTGTCTTGCCGGCTAAGGTGCCTACCTTGCTACTTAATGGTGCTGTTGGTATCGCTGTTGGTATGGCCACTAGTATTCCACCGCATAACCTCACGGAACTTTGCGATGCCATTGTGGCTATCGTTGACAATCCAGATTGCACAGTTGATGACCTGCTGGAGTTTGTGAAAGGACCAGATTTTCCAACCGGTGGAATTATCTACAACTGGCAGGACATTAAACATGCCTACGCTACCGGACGAGGACCTATTGTGGCTCGGGGTAAGGCAGAGATAACTGAATCCAACAAGGGTGACTATCGAATCATCATTTCAGAAATTCCATACCTACAGAACAAGGCTACGATGATTGAAAAAATGGCACAGTTGGTTAGAGATAAGAAAATTGAAGGCATTAGAGATATTCGTGATGAATCCGCCAGAGAGGGTGTCCGCGTTGTCATCGAGTTAAAGAAGTCTGCCTTCCCACAAAAGGTTTTAAATCAATTGTATAAACAGACTCCACTCCAAACAACATTTCACATGAATATGTTGGCCTTGGTCGATGGTTTACAGCCCAGGGTTCTCACCTTAAAAATGGTGCTTGAAGAGTTCATTAAGCATCGTGAAGTAGTTGTAAAGCGTAGAACTCAGTACGATTTAACAAAGGCTGAGGACCGAGCCCATATTTTGGAAGGTCTAGCCATGGCTCTTGAGAAAATTGATGAAATTATTAAAGTCATCAAGAAATCTAAAGATCGTGAGGAGGCTAAGGTAAATTTGATCAAGAAATTCAAAATGAGTGATCGTCAAGCGATTGCCATATTGGAAATGCGACTGCAAGCCTTGGCTAACTTGGAACACTTAAAGATTGAGGAAGAGCTTAAGGAAAAACGTGACCTCATTAAGGAGCTTAAGAAAATTTTGTCCACACGAGAGAATATCTTAAGTGTTGTTCGTACCGAAGTGTTAGCGCTTCGCGATGAGTACGGTCAAGATCGTCGTACCCAGGTTATCAAGGGTCCTATCGGTTCATTCTCACAGGAAGACCTCATCGCCAAGGAGGACACCGCTATCATGATAACCCAGGATGGCTACATCAAGCGCATACCGCCAGACACTTTCAAGAAACAGAATCGAGGCGGCAAGGGTGTTATCGGACTAACTACAAAAGAAGAAGATTCAGTTTGGGAGATCTTTGTAACAAATACCCACGCTGACATCATGTTCTTTACGACTCGTGGTCGAGTCTTCCGACTAAAGGCCTACGAAATTCCACAGGCGGCCACGCGAACCGCTAAAGGGCAGGCTATTGTAAACTTTCTACAGTTGGCACCAGAAGAAAAACTATCAGCCTCACTGTCCGTTGATGATCTAGGTAAGTACAAGTATTTAGTAATGGCAACACGCCAAGGTTTGATCAAGAAAACTTCGCTGGATGACTTTGCCAACGTTCGTCGGTCCGGTTTGATCGCTCTAAAAATCAAACCAGGAGACGAATTGATGTGGGTAACACCATCTTCCGGTGACGACAATGTTTTACTGGTAAGCAACACGGGTCAGTGCATCCGCTTTAGTGAAAAAGACGTTCGTCCAATGGGTCGAACAGCCGCCGGTGTTCGTGGTCTCAAATTAAAGGGTGACACCGGATTTGTTACCGGTATGGGTATTCTAAATAAAGAGGATGTAAAATCCGCAGAATTAGTTGTGATCATGTCACATGGTTACGGTAAGCGTACCGCAGTTGGACAGTATAAGATTCAAAATCGTGGTGGTAGCGGAGTTAAAACTGCTAATGTTACAACTAAAACTGGAGAGATTACAGACGCCTTTGTTGTAACCGACGCCGATGCTGATCGTGATGTCGTAATTATGTCTGTGGCTGGTCAAGTCATTCGACTACCATTTAAGTCAGTTAGCCAGTTGGGTAGAGCAACACAGGGAGTGCGCTTAATGCGCTTCAAAAAATCTGACGACAGCGTTGCCTCAGTTACAAAAATATAGTCAATTAAAAAAACAGCGGGCAGCCGCTGTTTTTTTAATTACCTCTTAAGACTACTCCTTGGCTACACGGAAGACCTCATCCAAAGTAGTTAGACCCTCAGTAGCTTTTAAGACACCGTCTTGGCCCATTGTCACCATGCCGGCATCGTGGAGAAGTTTTTTCATATCAAATTCTGAAACTTTTCCAGAGAGAATAACTTTGTCGATACCTTCCACAATTGTGAAGATTTCGTAGATACCAACGCGACCTTTGTATCCAGTGTTACCACAGGTCTGACAACCTTGTCCTTTGTACCAGACTACCTTACTTAGGTCTGGCTTGGCTTCACCAGAGTTGTCAGGTATTAGATTTACCCATTCCAAAGCTCGGTCGAGTTGTTCTTTAGGAGGAGTGTACTCAGTTTTACAGCCGTTGCAGATTCGACGGGTCAGGCGCTGTCCAATTACAGCGTTCAGGGCTGGCGCCAGCAGTGCTGCGTTAACTCCCATGCCCAGGAAGCGAGGAATAGCTCCAGCTGCATCATTTGTGTGAATAGTTGATAACATTAGGTGACCAGTTAAGGAGGCGTGAATAGCCGTTTCAGCTGTTTCTAAGTCTCTAATTTCACCAACCATAACAATGTCTGGATCTTGACGGAGAATGGCACGGAGCCCCATTTCAAAAGTGTATTTCTTTGCGTGATCAATCTGACTCTGGACTACTCCAGGCAATTTGTACTCAATTGGGTTTTCCAGAGTGATAATTTTATTCTCTGGAGTATTCAATTTGTTCAAAATAGCGTACAGCGTTGTGGTTTTACCAGACCCAGTTGGTCCGGTTGTAATAATCATGCCATTAGGCTTTTCGATTTCGGCTTTTAGGCGTTCGTAAGCTGATGCACGCATACCCAGGTCATCAAAGCTCATGCCAATTGAGCTCGATTCGAGTAAACGAAATACAACTGACTCTCCGTAAGCGCTAGGCAAGGTTGAAACACGAATGTCCAACTTGTCGTCTTCACCTAGCTCCACGGTAATTCGACCATCTTGTGGCACTTCAGTCACGTTGATCTTCAGTTCAGCGATAGCTTTAATTCGATTAACTAAATGTGGGGTGTTTTCTGCCGGAACATGTGCGACAACAGTTAAAACTCCATCAATTCTAAAACGAATTACTCCTTGCGCTTCTTCAGATTCAATATGAATATCAGAACTTCTGGCGTTCATGGCCATGGCAATAATCATGGCAAACGCCTCGGTCATGTTAGCGCCCTGCAGCTTCTTCTCAAATGTCGGGTAGTCAGTTAGTTCACTTTTAAATTTCAACAAATCGTCGGCGGTAATATGAACACCTAGTTCAACGTGTTTAACTTTGGCGACGTTCTTATATAGCTTTGCAGCCATATCAAAGCTGTGTTGCGAAATCAGGTAAAGCTTAATTTCAGAACCCTCATGTTCGCGCTGTACTCGTTGCATTACCTCGTTTACCTTTGGATTGTCTGGGTCAACTACCGCAAAACGGATTTGATTTTCTAAACGAAAAAAAGGTAGAATGGTTGATTCTCTAGCTAGTGATTCTGGAATTAGTGATAATACCTCAGGTCCAATCGGAAAAGCCTCCAGGCTGATGTATGGCATGCCCAACGAAGCCCCTTTTACCTTGGCCTCGTCCTCTAGGGTGTCAAGCTGAACGCCTTCCATTTTTTCAGCCAACTTAAGCTTAGCTGCCGCTGCTCGGGAAGCCGAAGCTACCGCCGTTTGTTGATCGTCGTCGTTAGCTGCTTGACCACTTCCAGTAGACTCAGTAGAACCTGAGTCAGCCGCTGGCAATAAGTCATCAATTGAACCAAATCCTGCTCCCATACTGGAACAGATTATAACACAAAAACCGCCTTTTGGCGGACGGGGTAGGAGTTTGACTATTCGGACTTGTTTGTTTGTTCGCGCAGACGCTTGAGAATCTCAGACTTAATATCCGCCGCCGGCATCTTCGAAGAAAATGAAACGAAATGCTCTGTGCCCTCTGCCTTAAAGCTCGCAAACAATTCTCGCGCATTAATATACGGAGCCACGCTTACCCAAGCATGAACTTCGTCTGTACCCCCAGCCCCCTTATCAGACAAGATAAAAACGTTACGGGCGTCCGGTGTATTTATTATAAGTTCATCAATAATATCAGGAACATCTTCATCAGTAACATCTTTACTGTCAAAATCCTCTGAAGTTAACACAGACCAAACAATTTTTTGCTCTTTATCCACCTCCAACTTGCTCAGTACCCTGCCCCATAATTTTAAGGTAGAAATCTTTTTGGATTGGTAGAGGTGTTTCACAATATCTTCTCTCCTGGCCCCTTGCGAAATTAAATGTGAAGCAATTGAAAGAGACCGTGGCGTGACCGAGCCAGATTGAAAACTTTTAGTTTTGGAGATCATTCCTGAAAGTAGGTTAGTGGCAATGTATTCATCCAAAATCTCCTCACCCCAATCTTTGATAAGCTCAAAAACGATTTCTGAGGTAGACGTGGCGGTGATTTGAACTAGGTCTATCTGGCCAAAGTGATCATTCTCGATGTCGTGGTCGATATTAATAATTGGCGTGTGGTAAAAGAAATCAGCGTTGAATTCATAGACACGACCGAGCGCGTCCAGACTTGGCGAATCAATCACAATTATAAGATCAAATGAGTAGTCCCCAGATTCCGTAGATACATCCTCATCAGTAAAATAACCATCCTTTGGCGATAGGTAAATCTTCAGAGCCTCATCTTCAATATTATAAGATAACTCTTCAACACTAGTTTTAGTGAGGTCTACCGTAATAATAAATTTCTTAAGCGCTGACAAGTCATCATATATCTCGTTGCTTTTTGGGAGGAAGCCATGGTTACTTGGCATTTCGAATCCATGACTCACAACCTTACAGCGTTTATTTTTCTTTTCAACAACTGCTGCCAAAGCTAAACCAGAGGCTATGGCGTCTGTACTTGGATTTTCGGGTAAACAAATTAAAACTGAGGAACTGCCCTCAATTTGCTGAAGTATCTGTTGTTCTTTTTGATTGGACATTTATAGGAATCATCATTATTCGTCAGCCGACTTCCCTTACTTATCATTAGCTGTCTTGAAGAGAAAAAGCCATTTGGCAGGATGCACCAGGCCGCGAATTCAAATAATTTCGCTGAGCCCGTTGCCATGCAAATGACCGCCCATCTTACTGATATAGGCTTGGGCTGTCAAGGGCCATAAAAGGCCTAAAACATTGATAATAGTCAAAAATATACCCTTGTTCTGACCGGGGGTGAGGTATATACTGTGGTTTATGGAGTTAAATATTGCTATGAAAATTATCGGAGCCATGGGACTACTATTTATAGTAGCCGGTGTGCGTGAACATAACGAGCGGCGGGAAGATATTTTATTTATCTTAGGATCGTCAGGTCTACTGGCTTACAGTATTTACCTCAAGGATCCTATATTTATTCCCCTTCAAGCCATCTTTATTATTGTAACAGGCTGGGAGTTGTGGCAATTGCGTGGCAAGAAAGAATCACGAGGTAATTAAGCTACCCAAAAGTTTTGCGTGTGCGCCAGTAGTAAGCAGATCTGGAGGAGTCCAGATACAATGCCCCAAGTTACCAAGATGTAACGCTTTTTTATTTTGAGGGCCAGTAAAATAAATACAGGGAACAGCATCAGCATATATCTTGGCCAAGAAACCAGGTCTCCTGACACGGCCGTTACTCCTGCTACAATCGCGGTATACCAAAACAAATCGCGGTCAACCGAGCGGTATAGAAATGGCAAGGCCAACATAAACCCGAAGAAGAATACTCGGTTGAACAGACTTTGGGTAATTCCGTGCAGTACGGTCCAGTCATAAAAAATAAAATTACGCGTCAACCAATGCAGTGGGTGCAGTAAATTATCTAAGCCGTTATTGGTTGCGAAGTAGGCTTGAGCAGCCAGGCCCGAGAGAAGAGACCCTGTCGAAAAATACATAATCAACATATACAGTAGATAGCCAAGCCCTAGGCCGGCTATCGCAGGTAAAAAGCGCCGCCACTGCTTTGGGTTACAGAGCAAGGCGATGCCGTGACTAAGTATCAGCAGTACCCCCTGTGGTCTACTTAGTGACAACAAGGTGTGGCCCATGGTTCTGGTAAAAATATTTCCAAATCGTAGCCACCAGAAGGCCAGCGCTATGATTAACAAGAAGGTCCCCTCTGAATAGATTAGATGAAAATAGAAAGCCGTCGGAAAGGTGATTAATAGCAGCACAGTTTTCCAAGCTACGTCTCTATTAAATATTCGTTCAACTAAACCAAACAGCACTAACATAGCAGCTATACTGGTAACCGTGCTTACTAAGAAACCAGCTATTATCACATTCCCAAATAAAAGCTGACTACTCAGAGCAATAAAGGTTGGAAATAGAGGAAAAAAAGCGTTACTGGGATGATTAGGCTGGTACCACCTGGTCGCCACTTGGATATAATGTTGCGCGTCCCAAGTGGTGAAAGAGCTCATTAGTGATACAGGTTGGTTGCTTGGCGACAGAAAATTTACAGCCTGACATTCGTTGCAGAATGGCAATAATTTAAATCCAATAATAATAAAAATCACGGTCAGGATTTTTACCAGCAACATCACAGCAATAATTAGACGACCGTCTGAAGTTCTATTTGGTATCATATTTAACATTAACCTAGGCAAACCAGTAATTCTGAGAATGCAGCATCAGAAAGAAAATTTGCAAGGAGACTGTAGCAATACACCAAGACACAAGGCGGATCCGTGTTTTTAAAAAGTAGGCTAAAGGAATGAAGAGGGGAAATAACGTCAACATATAACGAGGCCAGGATACTAGATTGCCGGACAGTATAGTGACGCCTCCAAGAATAAGTGTGAACCAAAATAGATCTCGTCTTACTCGATAGTAGACCAGTGGTAACAAGACTAAAAATAACCAAAAGAATGCGCGATTGACTAACTGGTAAGTAAATCCGACAATCGATCCGGGTTGGAAGTATAAAATGTTGTTACGTGCCCAGTCCAGGGGGTGAAACAGAGTGCTCACACTGTAATTTTTATAATGACTACCTTGCAGAGTGAAGGCAGCAAAAGGAGAGCCGGTCGTTACCCACATAAAAAGTAGATAAATACCAAAGCCACTAAATGCGGCAGCTGCAGCCAGTAGTGAATCACGCCACTGTTTTCGTGTAAAAACAGCCGACATAATATGAGCACCACCAACCATCATGCCTTGAAGTCTGGTTAGAGGCATGAGCAAATGAGCCGCCACAGCTAAGGCTCTCTGTCGTTTTACTACAGCTAAAAATCCCACACAGACAATCAGTAGGAAAAGTCCCTCACTATAAATCAAGTGAAAATAAAAGGCGGTTGGAAAAGCTAGCAGTATTAGTACCGTCCGCCAAGCGATTTCTCGACTATGTAGTTTTTCAACTAAAGCAAATAAAACTATCATCGCTGTAACTGATGCTACAGCACTTACAAGCATTCCAGCAACAAAAGCGTTCCCAAAAGCCAGTGGGGTAACCAGCTTAATCAGGAGAGGGAACAGGGGGTAGAAGACGATGCTCTGGTGGTCAGGTCTGTACCAATATTGAGCTACTTCCAAATACAACTGAGCGTCCCAAGTTTGGTATGAGCGCAGGACAGGTCGATCAATTTGAAAGGTATGTACAAAGTTTTCTACATAGCAGATATCGCAGCTAGGTAACTTTAGCGCCGCCACCCCGATGATAATTAAAACAATGACCTTTACAATCATCGTCACCAAGGCAACCTGATAGAGATCTTTTCGACGCAGCATTATCCCAGAATACCCTGGATGCAGGCAAAAAGAAAATGTCTCACTTAATTCATTGACAAAAAAGCCTATTTCAGGTATACTATAACATATGTTTGATTTTCTCTTCTTTGATCTTCTCTACGTCCCGCTTTACAACCTTTTAATCTTTTTCTACACGATTTCGCCAGGAAAAGACATGGGGCTAGCGGTGATTTTTTTGACTATTTTTATTCGGGTAGCCCTGCTTCCCCTGTCTATTCGTAGCGCCCGTTCCGAGTACCGCCTACAGTACATACAGCCAGAGATGGAGCGTTTGGAGAAAAAATATCGCCACAACGCCCAAAGGCAACGCGATCAGATAAAACTTTTATTAAAAACTAACAAGATTAGTGTATTTGGTAACTTTTTCTCGATTTGTTTTCAAATTATATTTTTTATAGTTTTGTACACAATCTTTTCTTCTGGTCTGCAGCAAGTTGGTCACAATACTTTGTACTTCTTTAACCTTGATCCAGGGGTGATTGATCCTTATTTTGTAGGTAGATTTAATCTAATTTTACCAAACAACACAGCTTCCATCATCGCTGCTGCTGTGGTATTATTGGGCCAGATAACGAAGAGCTCTGGAAAGTCTCGCGAGATGACAACACTAGATCGCGCTTTGCTCATTGGGCTACCAATAGGTACATATCTTGCGACCATTGTCTTGCCCTCTGCAAAATCAGTTTTCATCGCAACTACAGCATTATTCACAATCTGGCTCAGGTTGATAAATTGGATTGTGCTCAAGTACGTAGTTAAAGATGAAGATCTTAAGGCGAACCTAAAAACACTATGGACAAGCTAATCATTTCCATCGCTATTGAAGACATACTATTTGGAATGTTTGTTTCGGTTCCTCCTGGATACGTCGCTTGTATTTACAGCCACGGCAAAGGCGTCCTCCTAAAAGTATTAAGACCGGGTCTTCACCTTAAGTTACCTTTTTGGCACAAAGCTAAATTATTCAACACTCAGGTACAAGAATATCAAATCCGACATGGCTTTGATATTGTAGAGAGTGAGCTTGGAGATGATGAGATTATTGCAGCCACCAGTGATACCAGAAATGTTGGTCTTGAGATGACAGTCCTTTTTCATATTGATCCGGATAATGCGACCCAGTTATGGCAGCACATTGGTGATGACTATGTTGAAAAGATAATTCGACCTACCATTCGTTCACGTGTTCGCACAGTGGCTTCACAGTTTACTGCAAACGACTTTTTCACAAATACACGCGCCGAAATTGAGCGGAGCCTTCATCATGAATTGACGATTTCACTCGCGCCCAAAGGTATTGTGGTTGTCGACGTGTTGCTTGGCAACATAACTCCCAAATAAATTTTTCGTTGCATGAGATTCGCTCGCTGGGTAATCAGCGGCTTGGTGCTGTTACTCTTACCGTTTCAAACACTGGCAGTCAGTAGTGCTGATCAGTGGATTTGGCCTTTAGGAATCTGGTCTCCAACTACACACCACGGCGATTCGATTGGATCAGACCTGTATCACATGGGCACTGATGCTGGATTTTCACTGGGAGAGGGTGGAGAAGTTTACGCTGCCGCTACTGGCGTTGTTCAAGAAGTGAGAGAGCGCACCTCTTTTGGGCTAGTTGTTTTGATTGAACACACGCTACCAAACGGAAAAAATATTGTTTCTCTATATGGACATTTAAAACCATCTGACCAGCCAGTCTCTGTTGGCCAGACGGTTAGTGCTGGAGAACGCATTGGCAGCCTTGGCAGCTCCTCAGAAAATGGCGGCTGGGCCACTCATTTACATTTTGGCATTCATCGATCTGAATACACTGGAGAATGGGTATATTACGGACACGTTTCAGATCCCGCTATCGCTGATGATTGGTATGATCCAGAAAAATTTGTAGCCAAGCGTTTAGGTGGTGACATCTGGTCACCGGCTTTAAGCCAGGACCTGCAAGAGGATCGTGTCATTAGTGATATTTTAACCTTTACGGTCCGAGCCACAGATTTAGGTGAAGGAATTTCAACGGTGGAAGTATTTGCCAGTGATGATAGTAAAGAGTCGTGGCAGAGTATCGCTAGTTATTCCGGAGACGATGTCTATCCCTATCCTGTTTACACGTCCCTGGCTGGATTCACGCCGGGTAGAATATATGTAAAAACTGTGGTCACAGATCTTGCTGATCATAAAACCAAGCAGACAGTTCGAATTCAGTATCGTCCAAATGCCGATAGCACCAGACACTACGCTGCTTTCCGCGGCGCGGGAGACGAGAGCCGGTTAAAAGTTATGCTCCAGGACAGTTCTCGTGAAACGTCTTTTCGCCCCTTTGAAAGTGGTTGGCTAGGTGGCGGAGACGTTGCCATTGGTGACGTTACTGGAGATGGTTCAAGCGACATTGTTGTTGTAAAAGGAGATGATGTAAGCGATGAATTGAGGGTTTTGTCTCGTAGCGGCGCTCACCTGAACGACTTTAAAGTTTTGTCTGGAGCTAGCACAGCTAATCCTCGCGTAGCCACCGGTGACATTGATGGAGATGGCACAGACGAAATAATTATTGGCTCCGGCCCAGGGTCACTCTCAGTTATAGAGGCCTATGAATACGACGGTACCAAGCTCTGGCGTAAAAAAGCCATTGGCAAAAAACATCGTGGTGGAGTCGATGTGGCAACTGGTGACTTTGATGGAGATGGGGTAGATGAAATTGTTGCTGCTACCCAAAGTACCCATAAATCAAAAGTTGCTCTATTTTCTGGCAGTGGTAAGCGCACTAAAATATTCCGAGCTTTCGCTGCGTCATACAAGGGTGGCGTAAATATTGCCACAGCCGATGTCGATGGAGACGGTATTGATGAGATAGTAGCTGCTACCAATGGTGATCATATTGGCAAGGTCAGAATATTTCGTAAAGGCGGCAAGCGCATGACTGGCCGAAGCTTCGCTCCGTTTGGTGATAATTTTACGGGATCAGTTGATGTTTCAAGTGTGGATTGGGATGGTGATGGCAAGGATGAGATAGTGACCAGCCAGTCTGGCGCTGGTGAAGCTTGGGTTAGAACCTATCGTTCTGGTCCGCGTCATCGGCTACTAACTAACGATCGAATTTTTGCCGAGGGCTTTGAAGGGGGCGCGCGCATTGATGGTTGGGAATAAACTTTATACACTATAACTATGAGTACCCCAGAAAAAATTATCGTAATCTACACCGGTGGTGAGATGGGTCAAATCGGTGACCGCCGTGGTCAGCAGGGTGGCTTGTCACATCTTCAGTCATCTTTACAGAATCGTTGGACGGGGCCACCACTTGAAAACACCGAGTGGCGAGAGTTTTTAATTGATGGAAGTTCACTCACCTTAAATAATTGGTCCACGCAAGTCATTAACGACCTCGCGGCTATGGTGGGGGAGGCTCACGAGGAGGCGGTTAATGGAGTGGTGGTTATTGCTGAAAGTCAGCTAATAGTACCAGTTGCTGCCTCCTTGGCCTATCAGTTTGAAGGTTTAAGGAAGCCTATTGTCTTTACTGGTTCGGTTCGAACCATGGACCAGGCTCGCACGGACGCGGTAGAAAACTTCACTGACGCCGTTTCTTTTGCTCAGTACTCAGGCGTCTTGCCAAGTGTCCCCCGTATTCCCGAGGTGATTATTTCTTCACACCGAAATATCTGGAGAGCCGCCGAGGCACGGCATGTTTCAGTAAGCGGGTACGACCAGTTTGGATCAAGTCATCACGAACCAATTGCTGAACATCTAGGTGATGTTAGAGGGTTTGTGGTGCAAGTCAATCGGGCAACAGAAATTATTCGCTGGCCAGCCGATGAGCAGCGTTTTCAAATACATGAACTAGACACAACCAAGTCAGTAACCGCCATCAGTACAGCCTCAATTGATGAAAGTATAATAATGTCGTCTCTGCAGATAGCAGCAGAATCTTCTGACGGGCTAGTCGTTAACTATCCACTTGGAAGTGATGGGCCCCTTGTAAGAATAGCTCAAGCCTTTCCTGAGCTCCCAATTATTTGTCATGGAAAAGTTTCAGAAGATCTTCCAAATCTTATTCCAATGAATGGTGATCATTTAGACAATTCCGCAACTATAGCTAAACTCCATTATATTTTAAGTCGAACATCAGACCTACGAGCTGTCAGAGCGCTCTACTTGGCAAATCTAAGAGGTGAACGACAAGGAAAAATTGATAGTGAGCGTGCGATAATGCGACGTTTTGAAAATGCTATTGAGCCTCGACTCCGTCCCATGCGCTAGTTATAAGCTAGACAATATTGTGTAGCTTCGGTATAATCCGTCAGGCGTAAAAATAGAGTAAGTCAGGGTAGCTCAGTTGGTTAGAGCACAGGACTCATAAGCCTGGGGTCGAGAGTTCGAATCTCTCCCCTGACACATTCCATAACAAAAAGAGATGGCCTAAAGCTGTCTCTTTTTGATTTTACTTTGTAAAAAAAAGATGACCCGGTTCATGTGCAGCAAGAGCTTACACACGAACCGGGCCGGTTTCCGCTATCCGGAAGCCCGAGGTAATTTACGCCTTGTGGGCACTCACTCCTCTGGGCACTCCAGATCTTCGTCGACCGCGCCGTCGCAGTCATCGTCGACTTCGTTGCACTCCTCAGGCGCTTCGGGGTAGGCGCCGCCGTCGAGGTCGTCACAGTCGTCCGGGCTTTCCGCCACGTACCACTGCGCTTCAGTCGCAGTCAGCGTCTCTTCGCACTTGAGGAGACTGATGAGGTCCCCTGCGTAGTCGTCCCCGTCGTAGTCTAAGTACCAGGTCGTCTGGTCGACTGCCGTGTCACCATCGCTGGTGCCATCACAGTCGTTGTCCACGCCGTCACAGTACTCCGTAGCGCCGGGGTGCACGCTACTGTCATCATCATCACAGTCATCACCGGCTTGAGCGAAGTACCCGGACGGCGCATTGCACGCCAGAACCGACTCGCGATCACCGGCGTAACCATCGCCATCGTGATCCCAGTAGAACCGGGTCACTCCGAAGGATGAATTCGTGGGCTCTTCGTCCACTGTGCCGTCGCAGTCGTTGTCGACATTGTCGCAGTGTTCCAGCGCGCCGGGGAAGACGAGCTGGTCGAAGTCATCGCAGTCATCTCCGCCGTACCGGTTCGAGCGGTGACCGTCATGGTCAGCGTCGAAGTCGTCGTCTCCCCAGCAGTTGGCGTCGATTCCATCGTACGGCACGTCAGGGGCGTCCGGGTAGATATCCCGGCCGTCCATACCAGTGCCGTCGTACGGACGAGTGGGCTGGCTGTAGTCGTGGTGAGGACGATCCCCACAGTCGACCGACAGCGGATAGCCGTCGTTGTCCGCGTCCAGGTTGCCGCAGCCGACGAGCCACGGCAGCATGATCAACAAGATGTAGCGCATGTTGCCTCCTAGTGGCTGTCGGGGTTGGTGGGAGCGACATCATCCGAGTTGGTGGACCAGCCGTTGCCCGGCCAGTCGCACTGGGTGCAGTTGATGCCGAGAATGTCCTCGCCGTAGCCGTCACGATCGACGTCCACGTAGTAGGTGACGGCGTTGTTGGCGTCGTCGTCCTGGCTGCCGTTGCAGTCATTGTCCTGGCCGTCACAGATCTCGGTAGCTCCGGGGTAGGTGGCAGCCTCTGCATCGTCGCAGTCTGTACCGCTTGCTACCCAGCTTGCGCCAGGCGACTCGCAGGACACCCTGGTGAATTCCTCGTAGCGGGAGTCGCCAGGGTTGATCTGCACACCGAAGCCATCGCCGTCCCAGTCGTAGTACCAGGTTTGGCACTCGGCGACCGTTCCATCGACCGCGCCGTCACAGTTGTTGTCCTTGCCGTCCTGACGCTCGAGAGCGCCCGGGTGCACGGAGTAGTCTGCGTCGTCACAGTCGCTGTACTGGTCGTACCCATCGCCATCGCGGTCGACGGGGTACCAGCTGGTGTCATTGATCGGGTTGCACCCGACCAGAGCGGACACCAGCCCGCTCAGGATGATGCAACGCATCAGACCTCCAGGGAAAAGTGGTTGGATTTTGTTTGATGAAGTTTGACTGTCGAAGAACAGGTCCCACTTTGTGTGGCCTCGGCTAGTCAGCTTTGCTTACAAGCTGGTCAACCAAGGCAACAAAATTTTTTTAAAAAAAGGGTCAGGGGTCGTCCGGGACGAGATGCTCACCTTTTGGGTAAGCACCTCGTTTCCCAGACGACTCCGCGGCGCGGATCGGTCGCTACTCGTCGTAGCGGCTCCAGTCCACGCCTATGTCCTCACGCGCTCCGCAGTTGTCCCAATCCTGGTCCCAGACCTCGAAAGGCTTGGGCAGGGTGCCCGACTCCAGCTGATGGCAGCGGTAGTCGAACTCGAGGAGCCAGAAGTCCGCACATTAGTCGGACCAGTGCGGGATCCACTCCTCCTCGCCGGCCCGCCACAGGTCATTCTCGTTGAAGTCGGCCGTGACCCAGGGTTCTTGCTCTGCCCAGTCGAGGACTTCCCAGTAGGCGTTGCGGGTGGTGCATGCCCCGATGCGCCAGTCGTCGAAGACCCAGTAGCTGATCTCCGGCGGCACGAAGAAGGCGAAGCCCTCGATCATGTCGACCTCATCCTGCAGGTCATTGTAGTCGACGAACCCCGGGTAGAGGTCGTTGTCCCATTCAGTGCTCGTCGCGTCGCAGATCTTGGCCTCCGCCTGGGACAGGTTGTACGCGAAGGTGATTCGGTACTCCTGGTTGCAGACGTTGCCAAATGGCCAGCTCGAGGAGCAGCCAGTGGCGAGGGCGAGAAGAGCGACGACGACGGGGGTCTGGCTGCTGAACATGGTGTGCTCCTTCCTGAATCTATCAGGAATGCAGGTTGGTTGAGTTTGGGTTTTTCTAGCAGCGTCTGTTTAGACGCCCCGTTTGCGCACCACTCAAGATAAGCAAACAGGGCATCTAAACTAACCACGGATCGCGGTCTTTACTCTCAATGTACTAGCCACTCTCTCCTAAAGAATGACCGAGCATTATACTCTAAAAATACCAATTTGTCAATAGATGCCAAGGAGGCCGCTGCTACGCAGGTGGTTGACATTTATGCCATTTAATGCTATTATGTTAATATATGACACCAATCACACCAGATCGCCGAAGAGAACGAATGGTCGCTGATCCCAGTGCTTTATTACCTGCCCGCGAGGCGCGTAGGTTAATTAAGGATCCCGAGGACACTACTCCGGTGCAACTTAGCAGTATAGACTCGTTGCCCCTTGATGATATTGAAACCAGGCGACGAAAAAAAATGCAGGAACTGAGACAGGACCCGATAGAGGCGCCAGACTGGATGGAAGACCCAGGTCTAATGGTTGAGTGGCGCGAGGTAGTTGATCAGTTTGAGGACGCGCTTGATACCAGAGCCGCTATGCAAATTTGGACAAAGTTGCATGAGCGTAGGCAAACCACTACTTCTTTGTCTCAGGATGAAGAGCGTCGCTACGAAGCAGCGAGGTCCCATGTTGGCCAAGCTTTTAGAGAGTTTAGAGCTAGCTTGGGTAATGAGTCGGATGGTTTAGATGAGGATCGGCTCTTTACGGCTTGGGAAAGGGATTTAGCAAGTAAAACTGGCGCAGAGGCTTTTGATGATATGCAGTCTGCTCGTAACAATTTGCAAGATGCCCTTGAACGAAAACTGCAGGATCCAAAAAATATTCGGGTTGGTGAAATGGCACCGCTTACGTTACCACTAAGTCGAGAAAATAGTGGGTCTGGTGATATGACCAGTGGGCAGTGGGTTGCCGTCTCTGAGGACGTTGATCGTTCAGTCAGGGGCGGTGGTAGATTTTTGACACTTGAAAGCGTTGATCGTTCACTACCAGCCCAGCGCGTGGCAGTAGAGAGAATTAGAGAAGTTTATCAAAGAGAATTAGATCATATTAGAAGTCGACGATATCAAGAGGTAATCGCTGATCCGCGGTTAAATCAGAGCGCAGGGTAGTAGTATATATATCCAAAGCAAACAAAAGAGCGGCTCAGGCGAGCCGCTCTTTTAATATCTGAAATCACTCTAACTAGAGACCAAGATCAATTACTGCTTCGGCTTCTGGCAACAACTGTAAGTCGTTAACCTTTAGCTTAAGACCTTCGGCTGTTTTAGGAACCATGAAGTATCCTTCCCATGATTTTGTTTGTGTTGGCTGAATGTCAATATAAACCGGTGACAAACCATCTTCTACATAGATGGTAGTATCTGTTGAAACTGAGAACTCATGGTCTGCAGAATCAACTACTGAAACACCCAAGCTAGTCAAAGACTCAGTGGTGTTTGAGTTATTGGTAACAGATCCCTCAATGTGTACCCATTGGAAGCCCTCGTCAGCTGGCAATGGCTCTGCGATGATAGCAAAGTCCTCAGTAGTGTAGCTCTCTGGAATTTCATCCAAAAGCTCAACTGAACTTACTTTGTGTACAAAATCTCCAGCTGCAGCGTCCTCGTCCAGGTTGTACTCCATCATTGTCGCGCTCGTGTCGCTCATGTACGAGTTGGTGTTTGAGGTATTGGTCGTTGAAGTTGTGCCTGAGCCACAGCTCTGACCAACGAAGACCAGTACTCCTAGCACCGCCGCTGTTTTGAGTAGTTTGTTCATTTTCTCTTACTATTTACTAATAGGTTTTCAGTATACATCGGACAGTCAGTATGACCAAGTATGATTTTCCCCAACAAAAAAGTGAGGCCAGATAGGCCTCACTTTTATTTTTATGAGACTTAGCTAGACAGTTGGAGTCTGAGTTGGCGCTGCCATAGTGGCTGCGGCCTCACCCGATTGCTGTTGAACTTTTCTGTAGACAAAAGCTAGAGCAAGTCCGGCAACAGGTGCTGAAACTATCACTCCGACAAATAGAGCAATGTATCCTAGCATAGCTACTGTTCCGGCGACCATCATGAAGCCAAATAGGTCCCACTTAACTCCATCAGTCAGCCTGGCACTTTCTTTTAAGGCCTCAATTGGTCCCATGCCCTTGTCGATCACAAGAAAAGGAGCAAAGTAAAACTTTAGTGACCAATACATACCAGGAATCACAAATAGCAAGGTTCCGCCCATTACAATCAAGGCATATAGCAAGCTGACTCCAAAGTACTTGAGAAATAAATTCCAATGCTTAAAGAGGTCAGCGTAAGTTGGTTTACCACCGTCTACAAAAGTCAAAGCAATTTTCATCCAACCAATACCAACTACAATAGCTAAGGCGTAGTAAGCGATCATGGCAATCGCTGATAGTGTCATTGAATAGTTACCTAAACCGAAGGCCACTCCAAAAAGTACCAGTAGAGCCACTAGGGTAACAACCATAGCGCCAATTAAAAATCCGACGTTATCCTTAAAAGTTTGCCATCCAAATCGGACAGCCGCACCATCTTGAATCACTTTTTCCATATACACATGTTTATCAAATAAATTAGGCTAAGATCAGCATAGCAGCTACTAAAAAATGACACAATACCAAAAAAAAGAGCACCAACTTCCCCCAAAGTCGGTGCGGAGGACTACTCAGGCGTGACCATCTCGATGCCATTGCCCCAGGCAACGACGATGATGGTGTGACCGATGGCCCGAGGATGGTGCTTCGAGCCCGGGGGCATCATCACCATCGATCCGGCTTCGTGGGTCGTGCCACACTCGTCGACGATCGCCCCCTCGAGCACGAGGAAGCATTCGCCGCCCGGGTGCGTGTGGCTCCCGAAGGCTTCCTCCGGGGCGTCGGCGCTGATGTCGAAGACGACGATGCGGCACCGGGGCTGGGATTCGGACTTGGCCGTGACCCACATCCGGACTCCCTCACCGACGATCTTCCAACCGGTCAGTCCGTCCAGCCACGGCTGACCCTGGCTCGAGTAGGAGTAGAAGAAGCTGAGCACGTTGAAGGACGCGAAGGGCGGACGGGTCGTCGGGTCGGGTTCGGACATAATGCCTCCTGGCAAAGCTGGCAGCTGCATGCTACCTAAGCTGGCGTAGTTTAACTAAAAAACCACCTCTGTCAACTAGGGTAGAAAAATCGCAAACAAATAACTGTAAAATATACCTCTTACCTTTAGAGCAAAATCTAACCCATCAATTCAAAATACCAAACGGTAAAGCCAACTGCGGCCTGTAGGAAAATTATTAAAGCCAGTACCAGCTGAAAAGAGGCTTTGCGGGTTTTGTGTCGAAAAACCTGCATGGCAATTACAGCTCCAAATGATCCTCCTAGGGCTGATGCTAGCCAGAGCGTAGCCTCAGGTATACGACGTGCGCCACTGCCAGCCATCCATTTATCAAATCCGAATAAGATAAAGGTGATAACGCTTATGGCAGCCAAATACCAAGTGAAAAAGTTTATGATAGACATGACCGCCATCATACCAGATTGTGGTTGAAATTACAGGGGCTGCGTGCTAAAATCTCTGCCGTATGAAATTGAGCCTAAGAAATCTAGTGATTGTGGCTATTTTGCTTTGCTTGCCACTATCGGTGCAAGCCAAAGCCTCGGTCAAGAATGGTTCCTTTGAAAAAGCCACTCGTTGGGAGTGCTCTGGTTGTGACTCTCTTGGCGTCAATCTATCATGGCTTTTTGCAACAAATAACAGCACGCCTTATGGCACTCGCGCTGCTTACTTGGTGCCTAATGTATCCATTGCTCAGTCTGTAAAGGTGCCACAGAAGCAGCCAGCCGTTGGGTTAGCCTTTGCTTACAACAATACGGGTTCTTTCCAAGTGCAAATTACAGACGAAGATTCAGGAGAAGAATATGTTAATTCAATCGTTGATTCTTTTACCAGTTCGTTTACTGAAAAGTCTTACACTCTGCCTGGACGAGCTCGTGGTCGGCAAGTTCGTATAACTTTTAAAGGCCTGCAGTACACAACTTATCTTGATCATGTTCAGATTAAAAAACTTGCATATCCTATTGCTTCATTTCAAATTGAAACTGACTCTGGTAAGCCACTAAAAAAGGCCAAAGTGTGGTTTGAGCGTAATGGCAAGGTACTTACGTTTAAAGTTCTTAACACCAAGCAAGTTGCGCGCTCGATTGAAACAACGTCATCCGGTAAAACCGGCAAGTTGCGAGTGTTAGCACCACCGAAAAAAACAAAAATTTGTGCCAAGAAGGCTGGTCAAAAACAATGTTCAAAACTTTATGACATTGATTCCTTTGACTTTGGCACTAATGCTACCGCAATGGTTACGCTAAATGTCTTTGAATAAACTAATTTGTCCGCTGTGTCATCAGCTGGGATCTAAAAAAGTATTACGCAAACTGCAGCCACATTTCGGTGAACAGGTGTATCTGCTTTGCCATAATTGTGATTTGGTGTGGACACATCCTAATGGTCACTTGTCGGTTGTCTCAGAAGTCGAGCGGTATGATCAACATAAAAATGATCCGACTGATAATCGCTACCGGGCTTTCCTGCGGCCTGCTGTTGATGCAGCTTTACCATACATCAGTGAGGGCCAGTCCGGTATTGATTTTGGCTGTGGCCCCGGGCCAACTCTTAGTGTCATGTTGGCAGAGCTTGGTTATCAGGTGGCAGACTTTGATCCCATCTATGCCCCAGACAGTAAGCTACTAACAAAGAAATACGATTTTGTGCTCTGTACGGAGACGGTAGAACACTTTCGTGATCCCAAGGCCAGTTGGGATCAGCTCATGAGTCTAGTCAAACCAGCGGCTCCTTTGGTAGTAATGACCCAATCCCGCCCACCTGAATCAGGTCTCAAGAATTGGTGGTATCTCAATGATCCTACTCATATAGCCTTATATTCTTCTAACACTATGAACTGGCTAGCTGCAAATTACCAAAAAAATATCATCAGTTTTACGCCTAGCACAACAATTTTCATTTAATATGTCAGCTAATTATATTAGCCATTACTTTGTTTTAATTGAGTCTAGTTAGTAACAAAATAGCAGCATATTTTCATCTTATTGCGCATGTTGGGGGCTGGTGATAGTATTAGTTTTGTGATTAGTAATGCCTATGTATGGATAGTGCTAAGAAAAAAATCCTCATCGTCGAAGATGAAGCGCCAATTGCTCGGGCTCTGTCTGATAAGCTAGGGAGCTCTGGTTTTGACTGCCTACACATGAGTAACGGAAGAGAGGCACTTGATGCCATGAAAACTGAGACCTTTGATCTAATCCTTCTGGACTTGTTAATGCCCAGAATGGACGGATATGAATTTCTCAAAGCCTTGCAGGACAATAAAGTTAACACGCCGGTTATTGTTGCCTCTAACCTAGGAGGGAAGGACGACATAGAAAGCGCTAATGAATTGGGCGTAAAAGATTTTATTATCAAGGCTAACTCTTCGCTGGGAGAGATAGTTGAGCGAGTCACCAGATTTTTGTCAGACAACTAAAGTGACACGATCGCTGGTTAGGTAAATAGATGATTCAATTGAAAGAGAGCGGTATCCAACTCGCTCTCTTTTACGAATACAGTGATTTCGTGTTCAGAGGTGGTGAGACCACAAATAGAAACATTGCTAGCCAGAACACGGCGCAGTATTTGTGACCAGCTTTCTTGAGCTCGCGCTGTTGGTCTAAAGCGAATAATTACAGCAGTTAATCCGGATTGTTCAATAGTTGGCTGTCGCTTACTGTAGACTCGCCGAAGGGCTGGTAGCTGTTCAGAGTGTACGTAAAAACCTACATCGTTGGCCCCGATAACCACGGTGAATAATACTGGCTCAACTAGACTCTGATTACGGTACAACTTGGCTAGATTTTGCAAAGTCTTTGGCGTTTTGTCGTAGACTAAATGAACCATGTCTGATTGTACAACCAGTTGCTCCAAGCGTCGTCGCGGCAGGGGATTGTTAGTAATCTTAATTTCTAACTTCAGCCTTGATAAAGCTACCGTAATTGTTCCCAGCCGCACCGGTTTCATTGTTCGCTCTTCTACTTCAGCGTGAATATGTTCCGCGTAAGCGGACAGGTTTAAGTAACCTTCTTGTAAGGCCAACTGAGCAACCTCAGACTTGGTTAAAATATCTCTAACTATTGTGCTAACTGTCCGCATTTGATTAATGTATCAAATATTACAAAAAGTATCAAAATTGTATTATATTATCAATAAATATACAACATAAATGCTTCACAATATACTAGCAACATCCACGAAGCTCTTCGTGGCGTACTTTCCCTCGTTATCTGATTTAGGTCAGATAACATAAACCCACATGGAGGAATTCCATGAACGTGAAGCCCAAGATTCTCTGCATCGGCCCCCTTGGTTCAATGGAGCAGTTGCAGCGAATCAGTCTCCAGTTCGGCTTTGATGCCCATGTCGCCATCGGTGTGACTCAGGCCAAGGCTGAGCTGCTCGACAACCCCGACCTGCATGCGCTGCTCATCAGTGAAGTTGCTGACTACCATGGCAACTTTGGTGTTGATGCGGCCGTGCAGTTGACTCGGGAGTTCCCCGATCAAGTCATCAACTGTGGAGTCCTGTACGCCATGGTTTGTCCGACGGTCGGAGAGGCCGAGGAGCTGAGGCGGGATTTCGGGATCGACCTGCTCCAGGCCTTTCCTGATCCTGGACCAGTTCTCAACTGGTTGAAGCAGCTGGCCATACAGTACGCGCAGTCAAACTGACTGCTCGCGGGACATCACTCGATGCGCCCGCGCCCCTTTTTGAGCCGATTTTTGGCTAGTTCAGTTAAGTTGTGTCAACTTTTTAAATACTATAACTAGTTCAGAGGGATTTTAATCGCCGTGTTTTTTTATAGATATCATTTCCCTTTGTATCGGTAATTCTAATTCGAATACGATAAACTTTTTTCTTTAGAATGTGGCGGAAAGACACGGTTAGGAAGTGGTTAGATAAGCTTGAATCAACCGCTTTAGGTAGAATTAAAATATTATCATACCGATTATTATCTATTGTCTCGTTGGATGTGGCGTTTATGCCTTGCCGCCTATTGAAATCAAGGACTTTTTTTCCAAGGACCTGATTGCGGCGGTTAAGCGTGGTCACTTTTATTCTGTTTAGATCAAATTCTGTTTTTGGCAATACAACTTTCACTCGTAAAGCCTGTTTCTTTTTGGTTAATTTTACCTGGCTTGGGAGGCTGTTCTCTGTAAACTCTAAAAACCTTAATGGATTTACGTGAGGATCGAAGCCAACGGTATTGCAGTCTGATGACAAGGCGCAAGTCGTGGCTATGCGGACCTCAAAGTGTAAGTGGGGATGAGTGGCCACGCCGGACTCTCCCAGCGAGCCTATTTGCTGACCCTCTACAACTTCAGCCCCCTTTACAAGAGTGTCAGAGATGTTTGATAGGTGAAAGTACAATGTGTAGTAAGTATGAAAAATTTCAGACTGAAAGTTGATCCCAAGGGGGCTATAATGTCGCAGCACAACAACATTACCCCCTCCCGTGTATGGATTAGCTTCATCTCCCTCCTCGTAAAGCCTAAACACCTCACCATCATCGGTCGCCAACACCGGATCTCCGGTGGAGCCAGTAATATCGATGCCGCGGTGGAAATCATATTCTCCCTCTTGAAGTCTAGGTCCAAAGAAGGATTCGATTGCTGAAGTAGGATTCTCAGTACCAACCGGCCAGCTGATCGAGGTCACGGCTTGTGCTCTCGATGTCATGCATGTTAATCCAATTATGACGGACAAAAATAAGTCAGTATAAGTGGTGTTTTTTATCATATACTGGACAATACGCTGCTTGCACGTATGATGGCAAGTATGACAATGCTCCACCACAGACACAATGACATAACTAGCGGCGTGCTCCATATTGTTGGAGCCGGTCTAGCTATCGCTGCTCTTGTGCTTATGATTGTTTTTGCTGCAAAATCTGGCGGTGCTTTGAAAGTTACCACTGTATCGATATTTGGCGCCGGCATGATTTTTCTTTACATAGCTAGCGCTGCCTATCATCTCATGCCGCATCACCGTCCTCGAGCCAAGCAGTTTTTACGCCGCCTAGACCATGCCATGATTTTTGTATTAATTGCGGCAACCTACACTCCAATTTGTTTGGTTGGTTTGGGTGGTGGTTGGGGCTGGTCGATTTTTGGCATAGTCTGGGGAATTGCCGTTGTTGGCTTTTCTATCAAAATGCTCGATCGACACCCGCCCATGTGGGCGAGCGTGGTGATGTACATAGCCATGGGGTGGCTAATCCTGATCGCTTTTTCACCACTCATCCACAATCTTAGTGGAGCAGCCTTGATGTGGCTGGCTATTGGTGGGGTTATTTACACGAGCGGAGCAGCTCTATTTGCTCTGGATCACGCCTTACCCAGAATAAAAATATTTGGCATGCACGAATGGTTCCACCTTTTTGTGATTGGTGGTTCCTTTGCACACTTTTGGATGGTTCTGCTTTACCTGTAAACTAAAAGTTATTACTGACCAACCGCCACTCTGGTTTTAATATCCCAATGCTTTACCTTGCCGTCTCGGTGTTTATCTGAGCACTCCTCAGAGCAAGCCGCGTTGCTTTTTTCTTCACATTCAGCACAAAGTAGAATTAACTGGTTACACTGGGCGTTGCAACAATTATAGTAGTTATCAGTCTTCTTATCGCAAAAACGACAAACTGAAATTACCTGGTAATCAGTCGACCCAACGGGCACCTTCATGCGTTCATCAAATACGAAACAGCTTCCTTCCCAAATACCATCTCCAACCTCTTTACCGTATTCGATAATTCCTCCTTGCAATTGATATACTTCATTACTTCCAACTGCGTCCTTTACAACTACAGAGGCTTTTTCACAACGGATCCCTCCAGTGCAATACATCAACACTTTTTTGCCAGATAACTGTTCTTTATTTTTCTCTACCCACTCAGGAAACTCTCGAAAGTTCTGGATGTCAGGAATTACAGCATCTTTAAATTTACCAATGGCGGCTTCGTAGTCGTTGCGTGCGTCTAAGATAACAACATCATCACGCTGGGCAAGTTCGTGCCACTCAGCAGGAGTTAAGTGCTCTCCACCATTTGCAGGATCGACCGCAGCTTCCAGGGTTACTATTTCTGGTCGATACCTTACTTTTAGTTTTGGAAAAGGAATGTCAGCTGACCCGTGTGTTTTAAATGGCATGTCAGAAAAACGCTCATCGCTATGCAGAGTCTCAATATATTCATCAGTAGCCTCACGAGTTCCAGCGACCGTGCCATTAATTCCTTCGTCTCCAATTAGTACACGACCTTTTAAGCCAAGCTTCGTGCACAGTTTTTTGTGCTCAACCACAAACCCTTTAACATCCTCAATTGGGACGTATTTATAATAGAGGAGGACTTTATAAGGTTTTTCCATAGCGCTACTCTAGCAAATAGTAGCTGGTAAAGACAAGTCTTAATATATCTATTGCCGATACCATGAGACTGGGGCTATACTTAAATCAATCCCATTCGGGACTTAGCTATTAGAAATATAACCATATGACATTCGTCCAGCGTCTAAAATCGCTTTTTTCTATCCACCAGTTGATTATTAGTGTGCAGTCGGCGATTCGTCGATTTCCTTTGGTTATTGCTATTGCTGTTGTCGGTACAGCTAGTGCTATCGTTATTATAGAAGACGACGCCGGAGGTAATCCAGCAGCTGCCAGGGTGCTTTTTGCAGCTCTCCTTGGGTTCGCTCTGGCGATAGGCATTCGTTTGCTAGCTGAAAATCTTAACTGGTCTAAGTCTAGGCAGGTGATAGCCAACATAGGCGTATTACTTGTTTTGGTTGGTTATTGGTTTTTTCTGCCAGCCGCTATTTTTGAAGCACCAGATGCTTTTTTCATTAGGTCTCTCTTATGGGGTGGAAGTTTCTTATTATTTATTCCACTGGCGCCAGTGTTAGGGAAAAAGTTATCGACTGATAAATTTTGGGAATCAGCCGCTACCGTTCTGAGTGCCGCTGTCATTGCCGGCGTTACAGGTATGATAATTTTTTTAGGAGTGGCCGCGGCAATTGGTAGTGTAGACACTCTTTTTAATATAAATATTGTAGGGACTCGTTATCCTGACACCTGGGCATTTATCATGGGTATCATCGCCTCCACTTTATTTCTAGCCAGTCTTCCCTCTGCTAAAACTGAGTTTGTTAGAGAGGAATTTTTAGCTCCTTGGCGAGTTTTAGCTCTGTACATCCTCGTTCCGCTGGTGTGTGTTTATTTTGTGATTCTTTATATTTACCTGGGCAGCGTGGTAATCGACTGGGAGTGGCCTGAGTCACTGGTTTCCTATTTAGTCATTGCCTTCTCATTGGTGGGGTTATTTTCTGCGGTTGCTCTTCATGGACTCGAGCAGGAGAAGCGCTGGTTACGCTGGTTTATCAAATCTCTACACATTGCAATCATTCCACAAGCTTTCGTATTGCTGTGGGCAGTTTGGTTTCCAATTTCGCACTATGGTTTTACCGAAAAAAGATACATGGTTGTCCTATTTGGATTGTGGTTGATCGTTGTCTCACTTTACTACTTGGTCAGCAAGAAAAAAGATTGGAGATTACTGCCAGCCTCATTGATAGTGATAATGTTGCTATCTTCTATTGGTCCGTGGGGAGCTTTGGGTGTTTCCAGATCCAGCCAAGTAAACCGCTTAATGGATAACGCAGAAGTTCTTGGCATTGTCGACAACGGTCGGCTCATGCCGACTACAGCAACTTTAGATCATAATGATCCTCAGATTGCCGAAGCGGAGCGTCAGGTATCATCTATCCTAAGTTATCTCATCAATACTCACGGAACTGAATCGGTAGAGTTATTACTACCCGAGGGCGCATTTTCTGGGATAGACACCACTGGTTACCGCGGCGACTTACCTTCGTTAGTTGTGACAGATGTTCTAGGTCTGGAATACAGTTATGATTCTTTTTATCAAAGTGGAGATTATATATTTATCGGTTCTGACCGAGGAGAAGCTCTTCAAGGTAAGCTGCAGGTGACGAATATTGCGCCCTACGATTATAGTTTTACTGTTCAGGCTCCTTATACATTTGAGGCCAGGCCTAATTCTGACGAGCCCATCTTGGTGACTTTGGGAGAAGTTGATTATTCGGTGGCTCTTGATATTGAAGCTCGGATATTATCTATGACACCGCTAGGCGGGTCAGCAATTAACGTAGATTTTAGGGATTTTCTAGACGAACTAATAACTAAGGAAGGGGACAA
>PFGC01000007.1:0-4087 GCA_002781785.1 Candidatus Kerfeldbacteria bacterium CG15_BIG_FIL_POST_REV_8_21_14_020_45_12 | reverse complement strand
TATGCTGGTTTTTGATTCGATTGATGGCGAGCGTATAAGAGATTTTGTACAGCTCAATAATCTATTCCTCACGGTCTACCTGACCGTCAAGTAACAGAACAAAATTACCGCTGGCACTTAGGGCAATAGTGTGTCCCTCGGCCAGCGGTTTTTGTTTTTACAATAATCCCATCACAGCGTCGGCACTGCTCTCCAGTACGTCCATAGGTTTTTCGCTTTGCCCAGTACTGTCCGGTTTTTCCATCAACGTGATAATAGTCACTAAAGCTGGTGCCGCCCAGCTTAATAGCCTCAAGCAGCACTTGCCTGGCAGCCTTGCGTAGAGCAGCTTGTTCATTCATGGATAATGTTTTGACACGCCTGGTTGGTTTTACTTTTGCTAACCAACAAGCGTCATCAGCATAAATATTACCCAGACCAGCTAGGGCAGATTGATCTAATAACACTGCCTTGATTGTCGTGTTAGCTCGGCGTTTGAGAACACTTTGAAAATATTTTAACGTAAAAGCTGGCTCCATTGGCTCTGGGCCAAGTTTCTTGGTTAAAAAATAGTCTTCAACTTGAGCTGTCGGTAGGGCATCGATGTATCCAAATTTTCGCATGTCTTGAAAGAATAGTGCATCACCGCTAGCCAGGCCAAACCAAACTCTGGTGTGTGAATTTGGAAATTCCTCCTGGGATTTTCCCATAGTGTGACCACCTAGAAAGGTTGGTTTGTTTTTTGCCTGAAAAATAATTTGCCCAGTCATTTTTAGATGAACAATCATTGACCAGTCAGATGACAGATCAATAATCAACCACTTAGCTCGACGACGAATGCCAGAAATACTAGCTCCAATAATGCCAGCACGCCACTGTCTGGAGGCTGGGCGCCACTGCTTTGATTCCAGGATGGAAACCTTAACAATTTTTTTGTGTATAGCTAAGTCGCGTAGGCCACGAGCAACTGTCTCTACCTCTGGGAGTTCTGGCATAGATAAATATGCTACCTGTCTACTCGTAAAGTTGCAAGAAAAAAAATCGGCGGACCCAGTTCAAGGTACCGCCTGCATCCTCCTTTGCATCAGGACGATCTTTTCCGGGCGCCAGTATTCCTGTCCCCGGAACTCGCTGTGCACGAAGTGAGCTCGCACCGTGTCTCCCACTTCTGGGGTGCCATCGCAGCTCAGTGGATCGTGACCTGCGCAGACGTACCCCTGGAAGGGGATGTCCTTGTCGTTGACCCGGACGAACCAGGTCAAGACGTGTCGCATCGCCATGCTGCCATCGGGCTGGGGAACTTCCCCGTCGCGCTGCTGAGCCACCCTGACCACCTCACCGGTAATCTGTCTCCGGTTGCGGTAGGTCTCCCCCAGGGGGATTGGTAGGCCACTACGGTAGGCGCGCCAATCCTCCATGAAATCGCGGAACCTCTGGCTCCAGAACCACAAGGCTCCGAGTCCGCAGGCTGCCGTTGCTAGAGTCACACCAATCGCTGCTCCGACCATTGCCACACCTCCTCTAGTGATTTTGGCCACGATGAATAAACCATATTCATTAATAAATGGCAATTTATTTGCTTGTAAAGTTACCCTCTAGAATGAGGTATGCCTTGTTGAAAGATATTTTGTGTAGTAGCATATTATTACAAAATATAGTTAATTAAACCCTATTAAATTAGGTTAATAAACCACTTTTAAAAAAAGTAATAAATATTTAGACAATATACTTAACTTGTAGTACAAATGGAGTACAAAACAAAAACCTTCCTCGAGGAACTTGGTCTCAGTCCAAATGAGATTAAAATTTATACCGCAGCCCTAGAGCAAGACGGTGGGTCAATTAGTGGAATTGCAGCAGCAGCTGGCGTTCATCGTGTAGCTGCCTATCCGCTAGTTGAAACTTTGATAGACAAGGGCTTGTTGACTCAGGTGGAAACTAATAGAAAAAGGCGTATTCATGCGGTTAATCCAAAGAATATCTCTAAGCTATTGGTTGAGCGCCAGCGACAGCTGCGTAAGTTAGAGCTAAGATTTGAGGATGTCTTACCAGAGCTAGATGCTCTGTATGGCAGCTCCTCGTTCCAGCCACAGGTAGGAGTATTCTATGGAGTTGAGGGTCTTCGAAATATTCAAGAGGATATCCTAAATACCATGGATCCTGGTGAAACTGTCTATTCCATTGTTAATCTTGAAATGCTTTATGCCATGTTTCCTCACTATAAGGAAGCCGGAGAGTATCGCTATCGACGGTGGGAAAAAGGATTTCGCAACAAGGCAATTGTCTTAGACACGCCAGAGGCAGAGGCTTTAATGCAAGAGGATCCTGATATGGTAAATCATCCAGATAATGCCTTAACGGAGATTCGAGTTGTTAATAAGCAGGATTTTCCGATAACCCTAAACATGACTATCTATGCAGACAAGGTTTCCATGACCTCTCTACAAGATCCGTTGATAGGAGTTATTATTGAAAGTCCTGAGATAGCTCGGAATCTTAAAATAATTCACGAACTTGCCTGGCTTGGGGCTAAAAAACCCACACCTAATAAGTCAGTCACAAGCGCGAGCGTAGTTAAGAAAAAAAATAAATAAGTAATCTCCTCTGGAGCGTTTTGCAGCCTAGCGCTGTAGAGCGCTCCAGAGGAGTCTAGTTTCATCAGATAAAATCCTTCACCAGGAGTCTCATCATGCCCATCTTTCGAGAGCCCTTCCGCGGACGCACAGTCCCAGAATCAATTCGTGAACAGCAAATGCAAGAGTTCGCTGCTGAGCGAGAGTCGGTTTTGGGTCACGTGGCAGAAGCCAAACGCATGGTGCGTGATCTTCTCAGTCGAGACGCACGCATTCTCGTTGTCGATGTGGCTCAGGGTGGCTTCGACCCGTCGCGTGTCACCGATCCCGGCTTGGTTGCTGATATGCGTGAGCTTCAGTTCGGTGGAGATGAGCTTTCACACGGGGCCATCTTCCGTCACTTGCTCGGCTTTGAGCCGGGTGATGATCGAATCACCATCTGGGATGTCGCTCGCGATCCTGGCGCGGCCAATCTACCTTTTCCGGACGCCTGGATAGCGACCGGAGGGCCAGCCATGCCTAGCGAAATGCTGCCAGGCAACGAGACCGATAATACTCACTGGCTCCAGCGAGCTAGTGAGTCTCTGAGGAAGCTTAGCGAGCTTCGTGTCCCAGGCGTAGCCGTCTGCCTTGGGCACCAGCTCTTCCACGCTGCTCATGGGGTAGAAGTACGGAAGTTCAGGTCTCAGCGTGAGATCGGAACTGTGGGACTCACCGCCACTGAGCTTGGTCAGCAGCTTCAGTTGCTGTACGGTTTCTGGGGGCCAGCAGGCCAGACCGAGATCATGGCTAGTCACTCTCAGGAGGCGGCCGGCCCCGCAGTCAGCATGGAGGTTGTTGCCTTCAACGACTACGCTGACTATCAGGTAGGGGTCAAACCCTTGCGTGAAGGTCAGTCAGTCCTGGAGGCAGACGCTGAGGATGAGCTAGTTCTGAGCTTGCAGAATCACCCTGAGTTGCTGGCTCGGTATCTGGAAGTACTGCGGGAACTTCGTGGCGAGCAGATCGCGGCTGAGGGCATCAACCTTAGTTCGCAGGTTTTTCGCAACACTCCACAGGTCAGGTCAATCTGGCACAGGTTCATTGAGCTGGCGGCTCGCCGCTCCGCCAAGCGTTAATAATCAATAGCCTAAGTATGTTATGACTGACCAACAGATCTTCCTACAGCTGCTTGAAGTAACCGAACTTTTCCCGCCAAAGGGCAAAGCAGTAATTCGGATGGCACATGAGTCTAAGGTTCTCCCAGCGCCAGACTTTGAGCAGCTCCTTTTTTTGCTAAAGCTCGAAGCTAACTTAATGTACGTAGTTGATAGTCGAGCTGATAGCCTGTTAGATCAAATTAAGCATAAGTACGCTATAGATTAATCCTCCGCCACCTAATATTCAATTAAATTATTATGATTTTAAATCAAAAAAACCGAAAAATTGGGCTGGAGTATGAGTTCCTGGGCATCCAGCTTGAGAATGGCCAGGCTGTCACTCGAGATATCATGAAAGCAATTTGGTGTGAATTTGGAAAGAAAAATAACGTAACT
>PFGC01000035.1 GCA_002781785.1 Candidatus Kerfeldbacteria bacterium CG15_BIG_FIL_POST_REV_8_21_14_020_45_12 | reverse complement strand
TGTTTGGTTATGCTGGATCGTGAAACCGACGGGGTGTCATCTAGTAGAGGATCACGAATTAGACTGTCATCAGATAGAGGATCACGAATTAGACTGTCATCAGAGCTAAGGGTGTCAGCCTTGGTTGTTGCTGGTTCACGCTGAGTCAGTTTTTTAAGACTCTTTTTTAAACCAGGTAGTAGTGACGGTCTAAGTAATTCTTCAGTTTGTGTTTCTCGACTGACCAACTCACTCATGGAATCAGCTCGCCCAATACTTGAGCTTAACGGATCGGGTTTGTTGATAACTGGAATACCGCCAGTTGTATCGTTAACAGTTAAGCCGGCTTGGCGATCAGCGTGGAGTGGTTCTCGCAGCATTATCATTGCTGCAAAATTTGTGTTGGTTGTATCTTCTTCTAACAATGCGTGAAGTTGTTCAACTGCGGTAGCAGTATTGCCTTCAAGCAAGACACGCTTGATTTTTTCTTTAGACAAATAGTCCAAGATAGATTCTGTGGAAAATACAATAATACTGTTGGTAGCCAGCTCTCCGCTAACAGTATTACTAAAAACTTTAACTGGATTTATTTCGCTAGATTTTGATTTAGTAGTATCAAGAATGTCCACAATCTGTTGGTTGTGAATCATTAACGCGATTACACGGCCGACGTTAGCAAAAATTAATTCACCATCTTTTTGCACACCGATTACAATATTCATGGCTTCAAGCCAGTCTTCTCCGACTTCTCCAATGATTTCCTGGAGTTTCTGGTTTACCTGTTGCAGAGCGCTTTCAAAGGCAGTCTCGGCTTCAAAAACAGAGGATTGATAGTAAGCAGAGTTAATTTCTTGAGTAATTACCTCAAGAATTTCATCGTTAATGGAGTCTTGGGAGTCAATTTCCATGACAGCAAAAAGACGCCCTAAGTTTTTTTCCTCAAGCGGAGTCGGATGGGCCGTGAAAAGTCGAATAGTTGATCGGCCGTCCTCCTTAGCAATAAAGAGTTCCGCTAATTGAAACGGGGACTCGTACATGAGATTATTAATACAATATTTTGGAAGAAATGGCAACCTACCTGTGTATAGATTGAGTGGACTGAGTACAAAAGTTGCACAGCCAGGAATATCAGCGTATACTGCGGTGAAAGGGCCTATATTCATTGTAGTTTAGATGCACCATGATTGATAAGTTGTTTGGATCACGAACTCGCGTAAAATTGCTTCGTTTGTTTTTGACTCACGCAGAGGAAAAGTATTTTGTTAGGGAGTTGGCTCGAAATATTGAAGAGCAGATTAACTCGGTTCGGCGAGAGTTGAATAATCTGGAAGAGATGGGCCTGTTGGTTTCACATATTGAGGACAAGAAAAAATATTACAAGGTTGATCCAGAATTTGTGCTCTTAAATGAACTTCGTGCCTTGATCTTTAAGTCTCGATTGACCACAGAAAAGGAATTTATTCATTCTATCAGGGGTTTGGGATCAATTCAGTATTTGGCGTTGATGGGTTACTTTGTTAACGATCAGGAAGCGAAAGTAGATTTGTTTATTGTTGGCACGGTTAGTCGAACTAGGTTGCTGAAATTATTAGAACAGTTTCGAGTATCTTTTGGCACGCAATTGCGATTTACCGTTATGCGTGGTGATGAGTATCATTACCGAAAAGATGTTACAGACAAATTCTTGTATGAGATATTAAATGCCAACAAGATTGTCGTAATAGACGCATTTACTACTCCTCAGGATTCAACCAAGACAAATGATGCGGCTCATAAAACAATTCAAGCCCTTCAAGCAGGGCAAAGGGATCAGGCTTCGGCAGAGTAAGGCGCCTGTTGGCGTGTCCTGGTTGCTAATCGCTGTGGTTTTTTTACTGGGGCCGATGAAGGTATCAGCTCAGCCGGCTTGGACAGCTTCAGAGTGGTCAGTTGATTATTCTGTATTAGAAGATGGTGAGCTACGGGTGCAGCAGCACATTATTTTGAATGATCAAGAAAATATAGAGGAGAACCGTGTTTTACAGCTGCCGTTGCTGAGACCTTTTCAGGTTGGTTACGGGCCAGCCAGCATTAACTACGTGCGAATTTCTGACGCGGCTGGCCAAGTATTGCCTCCGGATAAGTACTCAATCGAGTCTTCCTTCGATCGTTTGATTGTGGTTATTGATATTGCTCCAGCTGATAGGACGGAGTGGTTGGTTGACTACATGATTGGCGGTGCTGTGATGACAGATAATAACCTGGATCAGCTTGAATTAGTGGTTTTGCCGGTCGCAACCGCTGTCCACATTAATATTATGGATGTTACTTTTTCACTCCCGGAAACGGTGAAGTCAGAGGATATTGTTGCTGCTTTGTCCTATGGCACTCAAAGTGATCGAGTGGTAATTTCGCCAAATAAATTAGAGGCTACAAAAATTCAGTTCGCTCTAAAAAACATTGGTGGGGAAAAGGGAGTTTGGGCTAACCTGACTTGGCCGGTTGGTGCTGTAGCAGCCACACCCTCAACGACTAGTTTTCAGATTTGGCAGAAATTAAGACCTTATTATTATGGCACGCCCATAATTTTTGCGATTTATCTTATTTATACTTTTCTGCGCTATGGACGTGATCCTAAGGTTAAAGACTTGGGCGGCTTACATAATCGACCTCCCGAGGGTTTGTCACCGGCTCATCTAGGAACATTAATTCATGAGCGCGTGCGCATTACGTTTCTAATTGCCATGGTGGTTGATTTAGCTCAACGTGGTTATATTAGAATAATTGAAGAAGAGCGCCGAAGCGCTCTCTCAAAAAAAGATTACACATTTGTAAAACAGCGTGAATTTATTGACGACGCCTCTCTGGCTGCGGTGGAGATGTTTTTCTTGAAGTCCCTGTTTTCGGTTGGTATTTTACCAGGAAGTGGTCGCCGGACGGATCGGGTAAAGGCGTCGACGCTAAAAAATCATTTCGCCACACGCATTAGAAAGATGCGCGTTATGATTATGAACGACCTCATTGTTGAGAGATATTTTCGTGAGCACTCTGAATCTGTTCGTCAACGTTACATCATAATTGCGACAGCAATTGCTTTACTAGCCCTTCCAATCTCACTGTTTGCTGGAATTATCTATCACAATGTTTACGCAGGAATTCCAATCATGATCATCGCTGGTTTATTCTTTTTCTTTTCTCCACTGATGCCGCAAAAAACTAAAAAAGGAGCCTTGGTGCATGAGTGGGCTGAGCAATTTAAACGTTATCTTCAGCATGCTGATAGACACAGTCCAGATGGCTTGTCGGCGGATATTTTTAGTAGGTACTTACCTTATGCGATGATTTTTGGAGTCGAGCGAGCCTGGTCCAGTGTTTTTGAAAAACGACTCAATAAGCCGCCTCAGTGGTTTGTGCCCAGTGGTTCGTTTGTCACCTTTTCGGCCACCGCCTTGTCTCATTCTTTGCGCTCGAGCTTTGCTCATGCAGCCTCTCAAAATTTATTGGCAGCACCTGGACAGGGGAGTCACTTGGGCAAGAATACTGAGTAGTTAACTAGTGTTTATTCTAAGAATATTGTATAATTGGTCTAAGTATATTATTTATTAGTTCATTATTTTATGGGATTTGTCTTAACACTACTAATAATCGTCGGCGTAGTTCTTCTGGTTAGCATCAGGCAAGTTGATCAATATGAGCGTGGTTTGATGTTTACAATGGGGCGTTATTCGGGATTGCGACAACCAGGTTGGAGACTAGCTATTCCAATTTTTCAACGAATGAGGAAGGTGGACATTCGTGTTCGGACGGTTGACGTTCCTGACCAAGAAGCAATCACCAAGGATAACGTGTCAGTTAAAATAAATGCCGTTATTTATTACAAGGTGGCGGATCCAATGAAAGCCATTTTAGAGGTAGAAAACTTCTATTATGCTATTTCTCAATTAGGTCAGACTTTGATGAGAAATGTTATTGGTGAGATGCCTTTAGATGAAATCCTAACAAATCGTGATACTGTATCCGATAGAATTCTTAGAACGGTTGACGAGGCGACAGATCCATGGGGAATTGATGTTACATCAGTTGAGTTGAAGGATATTATTTTGCCTGAGAACCTGAAACGAACGATGGCTAAGCAGGCCGAGGCTGAGCGTGAACGACGGGCTAACATTATTAATTCTGAAGGTGAAGTGTCAGCGGCCTCAAACTTGGCTGAAGCGGCAGCTACAATGGCTAAGTCACCCGGCGCGCTACATTTACGTACGTTGAATTCCATTAATGATTTGTCATCTGATCAATCTAATACCGTAGTATTTGCTATTCCAGTTGAAGTGCTTGATGCCATAAAAGGTTTTGACATGATGGCACGTAAAATGGCTGGAACTTCTAAAGAATAGATTTCCCATGAAAAAGTCTAAAGCAACAGAGAAGGATATTCATCATCACTTAAGAATGGTTTCTCGTTTAAATACCATTCTGGCCGCAACTGGATTATTGGCAGTTCTTGTCTTAGTAGCGTGGCTTAAATGGTCAGGTGTTTTGACGGACTCTGTGACCAACAGCACGAGCGTTAATGCTTCTGTGCAAACTGGCGCAGCCACACCTGGAGTTCAAGATGAGCCAATTGACCAAGATGAGCTGACCAAGGACTATAAAAGTGAGCTAAATAACCTACTTGAAGGATATGCTTTTGAGGACGCTAGTGAGGCTAGCGCCTTGTCAGTAAAAATTCTTGATTTAACTTTACCGGCTGATTTCCGGGTGGTGCAACTTGAGACAGTAATCGCATTAGATGAAGTTCAACAAGGACAGTCAGATGCCGCTAAGGAGCGGATTAAGAGGCTTCAGACGGAGTATAACTGGTACCTCCCTGACACCGCGCTTTAAATTTTACGGTTTTGTTTTGTGTATACCGCTGGCTCTTTTGGGTTTTGGGTGTCAGGTTGGTTTAGTTGATGATTCTGCGGATTTCATCAAGCAGGCTGAGCCTATCTATACGGCAACGACTGATGATATTTTGTGGTTGACCGACGATGCGTTAGTAATCGATCGTTTAATCGACGGAACCTTAGTTGAGCAGCGGCGTTTTGGCGCAGCTGATCCGATGGTGGCAGTTTGGGGTGATGAAAGGGATAAGTTATTTTGGGTTGAGCCACGTCAGCCAAACTCTATTTTGCCAGAATCTGATACTGCGACTGGTTATGTAATTAGGTCGCTTGATTTGCTTACGGGTGAAACTACGGATTTGTATAGGACGCGCGAACATATTTCAGATCTAAGACCATCTTCGCAATCCCATTTATTGGCGTTTCAGGAGGGCGAGGATCTTTTTGTAGTGTCTACAACTACTGGTCAAATTGAGCGGGTTGTCGAGAGGGTTAAGAGCTATGAGTGGGCGCCACAGGTTTTGGAAATGATCGTTCAAACTGAAGATGATTGGATGTTTGTTGACATTAATAGTGCGGGAGGTGTAACGGAACTTAAACAGTTAGTGCCGCATGAGAGAATCCTAGGCGCTACTTACGTTGACCGACGTCAATTGCTAGCCGCCATTGTAGGGGAAGAGGATGGCTTGCGAGGAGTACAATTAGTAACCCTAAGCTTAACCAATGATTCGGTTACACCACTAGAATTTTTACGTAGCCTTGATGAATTATCAAAAGCAGACTTAACTGAGTCCACTAAAGATGATGATCTCAGACCTCCTGGACTGCCAACTGACCCAAGTTATCGCTTGTGGTTATCGCCCACGTCACAATTAGTTCTCATGGATCAGTTCAATGTATTAAATAATGAACACCAGCAATTTCTTTATCATCGGGAGCATCGTCGCCGGCGCCCAATCAAATTGTCTGGCGAGCTGTTGGCGTGGCGTCGAGATGATGATATGATCCTGGCGCTGCCAGCTGAAACAGCTAATGACTGGACACTAGAATCATTCTCTGTTACGAGTGGTGAGCGAGTCGTTATCGGCAGCAGGCGTCAACCGATCAGTCCATTGTCTATATATTCACTATGATACTTGCAAAAAGAGTCATTCCAATTTTAGGGTCAGCCGTGGTGGCAGGAGCCTATGTATTATTACTTTTGTCACCCAGCCAGTGGAAAGTGGCCGCTGTTATTTTAACCTTGTGGTTAATAGGCAGTGTCTTGCATTTATTACATTGGAGGTTTTTGTCTCTGTCATTTTGGGCGGCGCTAACGCCAATTGCTGCCTTAATTTTTGGTGGCACAGGCCTGTTGTTTTTTGTTGATGTATCGGTAGCGCGATGGATATTTGTTGTGATCATGGTGATTGTCTACGCATTGTATACCGAGACATTGTTTGTTTATCATTATCAACCACAGATTTACGCTAATTTGTCTTTACCAAGATTATCGTTGTATGTGCTAACAGTAGGTGGAGCCTGCTTGTTTATGTTTTTGTGGGCACTAAACTTAATTGGATTAATGCCAGTTTGGTTGCTGACGGTTTTGGCAGCTGCCTATATGGCAACGATGCTACTACATATTCTCTACAGTTTTCAGCTGTGGAGCGATGCAAATTTTTACGTGATAGCTGTGTTGTCTTTGCTTTTTGCAGAGACGGTTTGGGTAATGCAATTTTGGTCCGTGTCTTATTACATTAGTGGTGCTATCCTAGGTTTGCTGCTGTACGCTCTGCCTAGCGTCATGTTGATGCACTGGCGAGGAGCCTTAAACAGACAAGTAGCCTTGCGTTATGCTATTATGACGTTTGTAGCGATTATTTTGATACTTGCAACTAGTCAATGGGTATAACTTTATGAAACAACAAACAGTCCCAACCTCACCTCAATCTGAAGATAGACAGAAGCACTTGGCCGCCAAAGAGCTACGAAAAACAACCTCTCCTCATATTATTTTTGGAGTAGTAGTTACGACATTGTTAATGGGTAGTCTGGCAGGTTTTCTTGGCTTTGTGATTGCTTCCAATATTCCGGAAACCTGGCCGGTTTTAGGAAAGCTTAACGTGGTTTCTTGGTTGGCTCAGGAGCGACAGGATTTGCTTCTATCTGTAAAAAACCCTGGACGATCGGTGGTTCAACAAGCGCCCCAAGTGATCAATCAAATCGTTACTGTCTATAATGGAGAGCCAACTTTGGATAACGATGTTTCAAGAATTGGCAATGCGGCGGTGTTAACAAGTGATGGTTGGTTAACTATGCCAACCGGCGTCTTAGAAGTATCACTTGGGGCAGTTGGAGAAGATGAGGCGGTGGTGGAACCATTGGTATTTGTGCTGAGTGATGGTCAGGTTGTAACTGATATTGATGAGAGAATTGACGACACCTTCAGTGGAATGAGTTATATCAAGATTGCCGCTGATACACTTTCTCCAGTTGTATTTACTAGCGACCAGTTATTGACCGTTGGGCAGACCGTCTCGGTAATCGAAAAAGATATTGGATCTTACGCCGTTTACCGTCATCAAGTTGCTGGAGAGTTGAATAGGCAGCTGGGTCTGCGCTCTACTGACAAGCTGGAGCAGGTTATGGTGTTAGATACCGGAGCTGAAAGTAGAACAGTTGGATCGCCAGTCTTTACTACTAGCGGTGAGTTTGCTGGAGTCATGTTGGCAGATGGAGTTGTGCTGGATAGCTCATTGATTGAAGGAGCTTTAAGTAGTTTGATTTCTACACAGTCAATTGGTAGATCAAACCTTAATATTTCGTATACCAATATAGCCAGATTAACAGAGGTTGAAAAACAGCGACATAATTTACCAGAAAGTGGTATTTATATAGCTGAGGTATCGGGTGAAACAGAATCAGACTTACAGGCCGGTGATGTTATTTTATCGATCAACTCAGCCTTTATTAAGGAAAACGACGATTTGGGTGTGGTGATGCATTCTCAAGCTATTGGTTCAACTATTTACTTTTTAGTTTTACGAGACAGCGTTGAAAAATCTGTTGAACTAAAGCTTACTGGCGTCTAGGTCTGCTCCAGGCTAACCTTGACAAAATTAGAATTTGTGATAGAATCTTTCGTCAATCAATTGCGATTGGCCAGAACGCTTCTTTCAATTGAATACGGAGGATTATGCGAGGAAAACAATTACAAGTTGCTTTAAAGGACCATTTAAGGGATCTTTGGATTATTCCGGTGTTAGCCCTGGCTTGTTCACTGATTGCGGTGGTGGCTTTAGCTCTGCTTAAAACTCCAGAATATAGTTCAGAAATTACTGTTTTAGTAGTCCAGAAATATACTTTGACAGATAGTTATACGGCTTCAAAGTCCGCTGAAAAGATTGCTACAAATTTGGCTGAAGTGATTGGCACTAGCACTTTTTTGGACGCAGTTATCAATGAAGCTGGTGTTGATTTGTCTGATGTTTTAAGTTTGTCAGAAGCGCAGAAGCGTAAGAGCTGGAAGCAAATGGTTGAAACAGAAGTTGTTCCTAGAACCTCTATGCTTAGAATCGTGGCTCATGATGCTGATCCGAGACGGGCAGAGGATATTACTAATTCAGTTGCCACTATACTAGTTGAAAATGGCGGCGATTATCATGGCGCAGCGGATACGGTTACGCTTAAAATTGTAGATACCGCCTTAACTAGCGATCGACCAGTTAGACCAAATTTACTGATGAACGGCCTAGCGGCAGCTGTTTTTGGTGCGGCGGCAGGTCTTGTGATAGTGCTGCTTAAGCCATCAAAACGGCGACCAAAAAAGTCTACTACTAGTGGACCTGGACAGCAGGACTCACCTTCAGATGTGATTGATATGCAAGTAAATTCTATCACCGTTAGTAGTGAGCCAGCTGTAGCGTCATATTCTGTGCTCGATGTCACAAATTACCATGTAGAATTGTCGAATACTGACCTTGACGCCTTGCAGTTAAGTGGCCCCCAAGTTGGCTATTTATCTGCTGAAATGTCTGCAGAAGTTGCGAATTAATCTAGCAATACCAAGAAAATCAGTCGCCGAAAGTCTCGGTGACTGATTTTTAGTTATTTTTATTAGGTAAAACAGGTTAGTCGTGGTACTAGGGCTTGACTTTTTGGCAAAGTGGTGCTATTTTACTGCGTTGCTCAAAGCAGGAGAGAGTGGCAAATATGACTTTATTCTTGGTAAGAGTAACTAAAACTGAGGCCTGAATAGTTGGCAAAACCGGTAGAGATAGTCTCTAGCTGTTTTGGACACTGTTTAGGTCTTATAACTGACCTCGAATAGTTCGAGTGCGGTTTGAGACCTAAGTACTTTGACAGTTCCTGTGGTAATACATAAAGCCAAATAGTTGGCAGTGTTGTCATGGGTGATCTACAACAATTATAGAACGTGCACAGATTGGAGGAATCGAGCACGAACGGTTAGAGCGTCGACTTCGGTTGACGGGGAGTGGCAGAAACAATCCGGTAATTGACTTCAACCTACACAAAGGAGGATCCCATGGATCCGAGGACTTTCGACTGGGCGGCCATCGCTCAGTCCGGACTGCACCTGGTGATCGTGGCAACGATCATCGTGACCCCGGCGGCGGCAATCGCGTCGTGGCTCGTGGCCACCAAGAACAACGAAGGCTGGGCCGAGCCCGCGAAGCGGTGGTTCAGCGGAGCGATCAACACCCGCTGGATCTTCGAGATCGTGGCGGACATCGCCAAGTTCAGCTACGCCCACACGGAGCGGGACAAGCTCCACGGTGACCTGCGCGACGTGCGAGACCGGGAGGACAGCGACTTCCGGCAGGCGATGGCTGAGGTGCGCACCAAGGAAGAGCGGCGGGCCGTGACCGCAGATCGCCGCAAGGTGCTGCGGTCGAGGGGGGACGAGGTCGTCGGATTCAACATCCGTACGGCCACGTCCTTCATCGTCTGGGCCCTGGCGCTCGTCGGCCTCATGCCGGCCTTGGCTGGGTCGTGGTTCCTGAAGTTCCAGATCGGTAGGGAGTTCCTGACCGGCTCTGAGAACCTCGTCGGAATCCCGATCTGGTTCGCCGGTTCGGTGCGGAACATCACCGCGGTGCACATCATCTGCGCGCTGATGGTGCTGATCGAGCTCGTCATCGGCATCCTCGTCCACCTGAGCCTCGAGCGCCTGGACCAGATCCGCAAGGATCACATCGAAGATGGGGCGCTCCAGTACAAGGCACTGCTCATCATCGGCCTCATGGGTGGCTTCGGCCTCCTGGTCCTCGAGACCGTCATGGGGTGGGTGCGTGGTCAGATGGAGACCGGCGGTGATGGGGCGGGAACGCTCTTCGTCATCGGCATCTCCATCGGAGCCAGCGCCGTCACGATGGCGCTGGCCTACGTGCTGAAGTCGCAGTTCAAGCACGCCGCGCCCTTCCTGGCGTGGTGTGGCAAGACCCTGATCTTCGTGCCGGTGGTCCTCTTCATCCTCGTGGTGCTGGGGACCTTCGATCTCCTGGTCTTCAAGACCAGCGTGTGTGGACTGCTGCTGGCCAGCTTGCTGGTCGGTGCGGCTCACACCCGAGCGCTGCGCAGCAAGGCGGAGCACGAGGCGTACCTCGCGGAGAGCGAGGCGCGGCGAGCAGAGCACCTGGCAGCCGAGGCGCGCGAGATCGCGGCTCGGGAGGCAGCTGAGGAAGAGGCCGGAGAGACGGCAGCGCTGCGGAGGGAGGCAGAGGCCAAGGCGCGGACCGAGGAAGATCGGCGAGAGGAGGCAGCGGCGGCGCGGCGGGAGGCAGAGGCCAAGGCGGCCATCCCGCAGGCCACGCTCGAGGCGGCGCGGGCAACCGCGGCACGCGAGGAGCAGCACCGGCAGACGCTGGTGGCGACCGAGCAGTCGGCGGTCCAGACGGCCCGCCGTGAGGCGGTCCAGGCCCAGCGTGAGCAGGCTGAGGCAGCCCGCAAGGTGCAGGAGACGGAGGAGATCCGCCGTCGCCTGCAGATGGATGAGCACGTCGAGCGGATCGGGCAGATGGACGCGTGGATCGAGGAGGCTCGGGGAGACCTGAGCCGGCTCGAGCAGAGCAAGGGCGAGCTCGAAGATGAGATCCACGACCTGAGTGAGAGGGCTCACGCCCTGGGCGTCAAGCTCGAAGACGCCGAGGTCGTTCAGACCTCGGCGCTGCTGCCCCCCGGGCCGCTGGTAGCAGCGGTTCTGGCCGGCAGCGGACTCCCCAGTGGGTCCGACTTCGACGAGGACGGTCCCGCGACGAACCCTGGCCTGGGCTATCCCGATGCCCCGGTGGTGGACCCCTCGGCAACGGGGGCGTTCACCGTTCGTTCGCCCGAGCCCCCCAAGGGCAAGGGCGGCGATGACCGGAAGAAGAAGGGTGGCTCCAAGGCCCCCCGGTAGCTGGTCTCGCCCACCTGCTGCCACGGAGCGCAATTTCGGCGGTCGGGGTGGGAAACTGTCCTGACCGCTGATCTTGCCAATCAGACAATTCAAGATAGACAACGACAGATCAACCCAAGACACAAGGAGGGAGCCATGAACTGGCCCCACATCAAGACCCTGTTGGCAGCGCTCCTCGCTGTCATGAGCCTGGTCGGCTGCGGAGACATTCTCCGTGCGCCGACTGAGGAAGAGATGGCGGAGATCAATCGGACCTGGACTGCGGCCGAGGACCTCGTGGTCACCGTCGTGCCGGCCCCGCCGGCGGACGAGAAGATCTTCCTCGTCGACACCACGGCCAGCCACCACTTCGCCGGCGCCATCGGCGACGACGTGGTGGCGCTGGCGCAGCGGGACGAGAAGACTGCCATCTGCATCCTGCAGATCGGCAGCGACTCGCGGTCCACGGCTGTGGCCCCGCTCTGTCTCAAGCCCGTGGTGCAGGAGGTCTGCGTCCACGAAGACATCAAGAGCACGGGCTACTTCAACACCAAGGAGGAGGCGCGCTACAAGGCCGCCGAGACCAGGATCGATCAGGAGGTGGTCACCTGCAACGCTCAGCTGGAGGAGGCGCGCAAAGGCCGCCGCGAGCGTCAGGACGAAGAGATCGTCCGCTACCTGAAGAGCCTCCCGCGCGCTGGCATGACCGACCTCCTGGGAGCGTTCGCGCGCATCCAGGAGGTCACCACCTGCGGCGAAGGCTGCAATCGGGTGGTGTGGGTCTTCTCGGATCTCAAGGACGACCCCCTGCGCAAGCGGGAGTCCGAGCTGAAGATCCATCTCAACGGCGCCGACAACACCGAGCTCAAGGTGAGGCTCATCGTCCAGGAAGGCGAGGGCTACAACGATGATCGGCAGGCGAGCTGGACAGCACAGTTCGCCAGCTGGGGTGTCGCGGAGCCCGACGTGGAGTGGAAGACCTACGCTCCAGGCGAATTCGCTGTCGACGCCGGAACCACCGGTGTCGTCAGCAGGGGGATGGTCGTGCCCGAGCGCAAGCCCGCGGTGCCGGCCACGCCCGCCAAGAAGGCGGCTCCCGTGCCCGCCAAGAAGCCCACCCCTCCGCCGGCCGCGAAGCCGGTGAAGAAGGGGCGGTAGCCACAGGAGACTAGCGGTCGGGATCGATCTCAACTCAGCTCGCGAGAGCAGGGGAGGGGTCGGTCTCGGCCGCCTGTCACGGTATCTGCCCGGGGAAGTATGCGACATCAGCATGCAACCTCGGGCCTCTTTTTTTACTTAAACTGGTTTGATGATATTCGAATTGACTTACTAAATAGCAGCTATATTCTTAATAAATAGCTAATATTAGCAAAAAGTGACTATTTTTATTATTTAGCAATATTAGCTCTCAGTGACCATTGACAAAATTGAATATTTATGATAAGGTGGTCGGTCTTTTGGAGAGAGACAGTCTGCCAGAATCTATGAGAAATCAGGCGGAATCATCAACCAAAGACATGTTGTTTCTAAGAGGTGTCTGTAACAAAGGCACCGCGATATAAATAACGAATGCTCGCGAAGGGACTTCATCAGTAAGCGCCTTGGCGAGTGTTTGTGTCCGATGGACTATAACTCTCGGATGCGAAACCTCAACCTGTTCCTAGACAATCGACTACCAACAACAACTTTGCTGCGACAGCGCAGCATTCCAATAACCATACCCTTCGGGGTATACGACGGAGCGCAAGATGAACAGCAGCCTCAAGACCCTGTCCTTCCTCGCCCTCACGGGCATCACCTTCAACGGCGTCGCCATGGCGCAGGACGATACCGAGGCCCCGGCTGCCACCCTCATCCTCGTCTGCGAGGCGGGTGACTGCGCCTCCCAGGTCACCTGGTCTTCGGACCCGGACGGCCTCGAGGAGCAGACCACCTGGCCGGACGAGTACGGCTACGAGACGGACCGGATCGACTCCGAGCTGTACTTCCGCGTGGGAGATCGCACCTGGACGGTGACCCTGGAAGAGGGCATCAACCGCGGTGTGTTCGATGC
>PFGC01000064.1 GCA_002781785.1 Candidatus Kerfeldbacteria bacterium CG15_BIG_FIL_POST_REV_8_21_14_020_45_12 | reverse complement strand
AGGCCGCTAGCCAGGTCTGTAATCACAGCGCGTTGTTCCTTGGCCGTAGTAAAACGCGACAACTGTCCCACTGTCACTCCAAATTCCTTTAACCGTTCAGAAAAAGTATCAAAATGTTGTTGAACAAGAATTGTGGTTGGGGCCAGCACGGCTACTTGGTAGCCATTCAAAACGGCTCGCAGGGTAGCGCGTAGAGCTACTTCTGTTTTACCAAAACCAACGTCGCCACAAAGCAGACGATCCATCGGTTGTTCTTGTGACAAGTCTTTCTTAATAGTTTCCCAGGCTTCAATTTGGTCGCTGGTTAAAACATACGGGCAGGCGGCGTCAAAATTAAGTTCAGCCGGTTGCTGACTGCACTGAGAGGCCCGCGCCACTGTTCGTTTGGCGTATAACTCGAGCAGCTCACGTGCCATCTCCAAAGTGTGTGCCCTCACCTTAACCACGGCCTCATTCCACGAAGCATCACTAAGTCTATTCAGTTTTGGGTTAGGATCACCGAGGTATTTATCAACTCTTTCAGCTAGTTCAACTGGGACATATATTTTATCGCCAGCGGCGTACTCCAACTGAAAATATTCACGATCTAGTTTGTTCACGTGCATAACCGTGGTTCCACCAAATCGACCAATGCCATGATAAATATGAACAACCAAGTCGCCTGGAGTCAATTTTTGTACCATCTCTTGGGCTAAGGCTGCCTGCTTTTTGCGTTGCTCATGCTCGCCAAAGCCAATATTTATATCAGTTAGAACTAGGCTGCCGCTGGCCTTGTGCCAAAAGCCACGCGTTGTGAAATTAAAATCATGTACTTGTATAGATTTGCCATCGAGCAATCCTCGAGCCTTGTCAGGGTATGCTGAAAATAAGACCACTTGTTGGGAATTTCTCAGGTCTTTTTCTAATTCTTCATGCCTTAGGTGATAAGATCTGGCATCTGTATAACCAGCGTTCTCGTGGTCAGGCAGCTGCACGGAGTTAATCAAGATTTGTGGATGCAGGGTTGGTAGCGCCTCCTGGTGAAACATTACCAGCGGAGCATCGACAGGTAGGTGGTCAAGTAATGACGATCGACCTCGCAGGTGAAGTGGGGGTATAATTACTGACTGATGTTGTTTACCGTGCGCACCTGTGCCCAGGTCAAACTCACTAATTGATTCTACGACTCCGTTATCAAACTGAATGCGCAGGGGATAGTCGACAAAAACATCAACCACATCACCTCGGGCCGCCCAGCGCCCAGGTTCATTGGCTGTTGGTTCCCTGTCAAAACCATGGTCGGCCAGTAAGGTCTGAAGGTCAGCCACCGTAAACTGATCTCCCACTATGAGCTCCAGGCAAGCCTTGGAAAAAGCCGATGGTGTGGGTAAGAGATTTTCCTCCAGTGTTACTTTATCTAGTAGAACAATTCCTTGGCTGGCTTGGAGCCTAGCTAAGGCAAACACTCCTCCTGTCCACTCAATCACCTCAAGTTTACTCGTGAGCAAGGGCAGAGCTTCCGCCACAATTCTACGATCAAATTCATTTTCTAATATAACAAAGACCGCCCCAGATTCTATCAGGGGGGTGTGGGTAAGCCAGTGTGCTAATGCCAGCGGATTAGGTATTTCGCCGACCAGTTGGTGCACGCCTGGCGTAAGTGGTGCCACCGACGTCTTCATGCTCAGCCAGTCTACCGGAGCCAATGCAAACAAGCAAGACAGTACAGTACCCTTAAGCTTGTCAAAACTCTGTCACGAAGTATTATGTGGCAATGAGTACGTCGTTTTTAAATTACGCCAAAGCCCATCGTGGAGTAGCCTTTAATCTGGTCTTTATTCTTTACGTCGCATTATTTCAACCCCTTCTACTGTCCGGGGCCAGCGCGGTTATGCACGAGCAGCAAATTAATTTTCTACTGGGGATATTATTGGCTGGATTGTTAGTGGTTGAAACTATCGCGCTCAAGTGGAAGTTTAGGGCGGTCAACGATCGGCAGGGTAAAGTTTCTTTTGAAAAAAATGGAGCAGGCGGCATTTTTATTATTTGGATAGGGCACATGTTGGTCGTCACTATCCTCGGCATGGCCATGTTACAAGCTCTTGGTTTTGACGTTGCCTCTGGCGCTCAGTCTACCTTAGCTGGTTTGATAGTTTTTGGATTAGTTATTCGCGAGCTAGTTCTATTTCTATTTTATGGAGCCAGTCAGTCTGGTGAATCCAACAAGATATCAAGTCATAAAGAATTTGCCGCCGACGTCATGTTGACAATCTTTGCCTGTGTTGCCTATACAGCAACTTGGGAAGCTATCGCTGACACCACTGGCCTTTCTCAATACCACGGAGCTGAGCTGTACCTTCAAGCCTTCGTAGCCTCTCTAGTATTCATTATTCTTTTTGTACCAACGCGGTTTGGTTTTTTATATGAGGAGCTAATGACCGTAAGGTCTGAGAGAGATACTCGAGCCATTATCCTCTCGACTCTTATAACGACGGCTTTTGTGATTGGTGCTATGATTCTTTAGCTATGAATACCTTGTTTGACAAGCCAAATCCACACGCTCCTTTGGCTGAAAAACTGCGACCAACCTCTCTTGATGACTTTGTCGGTCAGGAAGAATTAATTGGTCCAGGCACAATGTTGCGTGAGTTGATAGAGCGCGACGAAATACCGTCCATGATTTTATGGGGCCCACCGGGTAGTGGAAAAACCACCCTAGCTACCATCATTGCCGCAGCTACAGGATCTCAGTTTACCCAACTGTCTGCCGTTTCAACCGGCAAGAAGGATCTGAAGCAAGTTTTGGAAAAGGCTAAAACCGATCGAGAGTTTTACCAAAAAAAATCCATTTTGTTCTTAGATGAAATTCACCGTTGGAATAAAGGTCAGCAGGACGCCTTGTTACCAGCTGTTGAGAAGGGCGACATTGTGTTAATTGGTGCCACTACTGAAAATCCTTCTTTTGAGGTGAACAGCGCTTTGTTGTCACGAACCCAAGTTTTTGTACTTAAGCAACTCACCGAGGAGCAGATTGGAACTTTGCTTAAGCGTGCGGCTGGCGAGCTTAAGGTAAAACTACCGGAAGACGTTGTCGACTTTCTGGCAAGCCTAGCCAACGGAGACGCCCGTACGGCTCTTAATACCTTAGAGCTGGCTCATCAATCCGGCAAGCCATTAACCAAGACATTGATTAAGGAATCAGTGCAAAAAACTTTCCTCTACGATAAGTCTGGAGAGGAGCATTTCAACATGATTTCGGCTCTGCATAAAACCATGCGAGCCTCAGACCCGAACGCGGCATTATATTGGCTGGCTCGCATGTTGCAAAGTGGGGAAGACCCGCTTTATGTTGCTCGTAGAATTATTCGTTTCGCCAGTGAGGATGTAGGAAACGAGAAGCCTACCGGTTTAGTTTTAGCGGTCGCGGCCTATAACACTTGTCATTACCTAGGCATGCCTGAGTGTAATCTAGCTTTAGCTCAAGCTGTGGAATATTTAGCCCGGGCCCCAAAATCTAGAAGTTTAGATTCGGCTTGGTCAGCTATCATGAAAGATATTATTGAGGAACCGAACGCTCCAGTTCCGATGCACTTAAGAAATGCACCAACTAAGCTCATGAAAGAGCTTGGTTATGGCGATCGTGATCAAGAGTCAAACCTCCCAGAAAATTTAGCCGGTCGAGTCTATTTATCTAACTGAATCGTTAGATCCCGGTGCTGTTTGGGAGTTACACCTTCTTTAACTGTCTGGCGAATGGATTTAACTGCCAAAGGATAAATTTCCTCAAGCAACTTCCGTTCGTGACGAGAAAATTTGTGCAGCACAAAATGCGCTGTATCAGAAATAGCTGAAACACCAGCAATGCCAATTCTGATTCTAGCCACCTGATCAGTTCCAAGATGTTGAATTACAGAAGCCACGCCGTTATGCCCAGCGGCTGATCCGGCTGAGCGGATGCGAATCATGCCCAACGGCAAATCCTTATCATCGTAAACCAGTGTAATATTTTCAGCTGGAATTTTGTAGTAATCCATCACGGCTCGGACCGCCTCTCCTGAGTTATTCATGAATGTCAGCGGTTTGCAGTACAAAACTTTTCCGTCTTTAGCGAGGCTGGCCTTAAATTTATTATCTTCAAAAAAACTAAGTCCTAATTCATCTAGGGCTAGCCAGCCAACATTGTGGCGTGTCTTTTCGTATTTTCTCCCGGGATTACCCAGGCCAACCACAAGCTTCATTGATATAGTATAGCAGACTATGTACCAATCTCGATGATTATTTTTACACCATCAAATTCAGCTCGCGCTCTTAGTTCGCGCTCAATAATTTTAGGGATGGCAGACGGTACATCTTTTGGCTTACTACAACGGAGGTAAAAGTGAGGAGGACGCGATCCGACTTGTTCTAAGCCTTTAAAATCAACTATGGTTTTTTTGTACTTTCTAGTCCCACCCTGACGCGGGTTATATCCTGCTCGAATAATACCTAAGATGGCGTATAAAATATCTGGATCAATCTGCCGCTCATAGTTTTCAGAAACTTGAGCCACCATGTCTAGAGTTTCACGGACCCGCAGCTTGCCGGTAGCCGAGGTAAAGATCATTGGCGCCCAGCGTAAATAGGGGAGAGCCTGGTCAAAGTAACCTGAAAACTCGTTGATGGTTGTCGGAGTTTTTTCTTCAATCAGATCCCACTTATTGAACACGAGAATCATACCCTTGCCGTAGTCGTTAGCTAGGTCAGCAATTTTTTTATCTTGAGCTGTCACCCGTTTCTGAGCCTCAATGACAAACAGCACAACATCAGCTCGCAGCATCGCCTCAATGGCCTGGCTAACCGAAGCTTTTTCTATCCCTCCAAGGCGCTTGTCAGCCCAGCGTTTTCCTACATTAGACTTACGTCTGATTCCAGCAGTATCAACCAGCAAAAATTCTCGACCCTTATAGCTGTATGGAATATCGTTGGTGTCTCGAGTGGTATGCGCTTGATCCGCCACGATTACCCGCTCTTCACCAAGGATAGCGTTTAAGAGTGATGATTTACCAACGTTTGGTTGACCGACAATAGCCACTTTTGTTCTGGTGTCTACCTCTGCAGCGTCCGTTGTAGCTTCAAGCCTTTCGTAAATAATATCTAGCAGATCACCCGTGCCACGACCATTGCCGGCAGACACGCAAATCATCGGTTCAATTCCCATTTGAAGAAACTCAGCCTGAGCGCGCTGTTCTTTGGATGTCGTATCTGATTTATTAACCACCAGAATCACTGGAGTTTTAGATTTTCTAAAACGCTTAGCTAGCTCTCGATCTTGCGGTAGCAGCCCAGCGGGTCCGTCTACAACAAATAAGATCATGTCAGACTCAAGAATAGCTTTGTCAGCCACAGCAATTACTCTCTCTTCGAGCTGTTCGTCATCAATAACGTCTAGGCCTCCAGTGTCCATGATATCAAACTGAGTTCCACGCCAAATCACTGGAGCTCTCGTGGCGTCACGAGTAGTTCCAGCCCACGACGAGGTGATAGCCCGCTGTGACTCCGTTAGCCGGTTAAACAAAGTGGACTTACCCACGTTCATGCGGCCTACAATCGCAACAGTTTTTTCTTTTGCCATACAGTCAGTGTTCGTTATTGAGTCTGGGCAGTTGTGGCAGTGTCAGATGTTCCAACTAGCTCGTAGTAGTCTGCTCCTAGTAAGATAATAAAATCGGTATTAGCCGGTAGGGTATCTGCGTTAACTTCGCTAGTATCCACCTGAGACCCCAGTCTAATCTTGGCGTCACCGTTTCCGCCAGGTAGAGAAGATCTCTCCACCGTCACATTCAAAAGTTCTTCAAGAATTTTTTGAGTCTCAGGTTTGGTCCCGCTGGTTAAATCATAGATCACAGTTTTTTCCACAGTTTTTGTTAACGCATTTCCAATTCCATCAACTGCAATGCCATCTACTCGTAACTCTTTTGAAGTTTTGTTAGCAATGCCAGTTAAAGTAGAACCATTCTGAATTGTAACTACTGAGTTTTCGGCACCGGCTGCCTCAGTGGTTGCTGATAACCCAAAGGCACTAGTGGCCACAACCTGAATGTCAGAATAATTTCCTAAGCCTGCACGGGTAATTAATACGTAAGCGCCAGTTTCAGGAGATATCTCTGAGTACAACTCGCCGTCCTCTGAGTGATCAATTACATCATTTACAATGGCGCCGCGGTCTACACTTTTGGCGATGTCGGCAAATCTGGCCATTTCCCAAAACTCCATATCAGTCGACAAGTGATCTCCGAGGTCAGTCATTAGGCCATTTATCTTAACAGGATTTAATAGAGTAGAGGCGCTTAGCATTTTGTCACGCACAGCCTCTAGAATTTTTTGTTGTCGAGCGGCTCGAGCAAAGTCAGACCCTTCGCCGTGGTTACCGTGGCGAGATCTAGCAAACTGCAAGGCGCGTTCTCCGTCAAACTTATTGTCACCTTCAGGAAAAATCACAGTTTGATAACCATAGTTATAGTCCGGGTACTCGTAATCAGTAAAACCATTTTCAACGTAAACATCAACACCGCCCAGTGTATCAATAACCTGTCTGAAGCCAGCAAAATCAATTAACACGTAGTAATGAATTGGTAAACCAGTAACTTCTTTAATAGTTTCTTTAGCAAAGTCCACACCTCCTAATTCCATGATGTAGTTTAGTTTGCGGTATTCAAGGCAGGCAACCCCACAAGCGGGTTTTGGATTATAAGGAATCACCATGTCGCGAGGCAGGGAGAGTAGAGCCACTTTACCAGTTGATGGCTGGATTGAGGCGACCATAACTGTATCAACCAAAGTACCACCGGGATGATCTAAACCGCCTTGGCCTAGCAAAAGAACGTTGATGCGGTCTTCGTCCTCACCTTGTAGTGGCTCCACATCTTCGTTGATAATTCTGTGAATCTGACCAAAAAAACTGGCCTGATCGTCACCTTGAACAATATTATTTTTAGCAAAGTTATAAGCGTACACACTAAAGGCAAGCAGGCCTAAAAACAGCACCACTCCAGCTATCATAAACACTCTTCGTACAGGATGGAGGGCGCGTTGCCGCGCACTGTTGGCTAGTCTAGTCACTGCGTCGCGCTTGCCTCCTACTTTTGAACGTTTTGATAGATCAACCTTGACCGAGAGAGGGTCATTATTCGGGGTATCATTAATAATCGGCGACTCTCGATGAGTCGCCTTTGCCTCATTATTATCTGATTCTAGCTTTGTCTCTGACTCTTCTTCCATACTTTAACTAAGCTGCTGAATTTCGGAGACACTATACTGATATTTTACTATCAAGTCAATGCCCTTGAGTTTATCTTCTTATCCTTAAGTTGACGCTAGAATATTGCACCATTACAATCATTTTAATGAGAGTTCAATCAAGCCATCGAGGAGAAGGGTCAGTGCGCCGGCGCGCTGTTGATCTAGAATTTGAAGAACCCGGGTTACTTCGGTTTGTTCTTGATGATCAGTTTACTCCAGCTGTTTGGCTGAACATTAAACAAGAAATTGAACGTTTTCGTATTTTAGACAAAGACGTCTTAATTGGTTTGCTGGGTAGTCTTTTAGAATTATTTCCTGAGCGCGCTGATGATCTGGGCATAGACGACGACTTAACAGATTGGCTGTGTGCTGATTTACAGAGAGGTAGCCTTCTGGATCCTGTTTGGTCTAGTCGATATTCTGTGCTTCGACGTTTGGCCCCTGAAAAAATAAATCAAGTGATCATCGACAAGGCCGAGCAGCAGTGGCTAGGACTTGTAGAGCAAGCAGATACTACAAGCAGATACTAATAGAGCTGACAGTCTATACTTACACTATGCACACAGTGCTGTAATAACATTTCCTGACAGGCGAGCTGACCTCACCTTGTCAGATGATAGCAAAGACCACCTGGTCACTGATTTAATGAATGGGCGAAGCGGTCCTGATAGCGTTTCAAATTTAGTGAAGTTTAAATTGCTTTTTCCAGAACTAGCTAACCGATTTAATTTTGAGGAGGAGGTTAGCGACTTGGTAACTCGACTAGGAGCACTGTCTAAAGATGCTCAACAAGCTAGAGTTTTTATTATAGTATCTCGCCTGGCTGCTATTCTCGCCGCTAATGAGGCTATAATTGGACCAGACGGCCTGGTGCAAATCACGCCAATGCTAGAAGTTGAGCAGACGGATGAACTCCCACAACGACCTGGCATTTAGGTGAGATTTAGAAAACGGTAGTTACTCTCTCATTTTTGGTGTCGTAAAAGTAACCATTTCAGTTTACCCCTATAAAATAAGGCTGTCAGCCCCTTGATTCGACTCTAAATTTGTGCTAGACTGGCCAAGTTATATGCCTGAAATTTCTAAAGACGCCCAAACGGCGCTCCAAAAAACTACCAGTTTTATCTGGGAGGTCACTAAAGTCGTAGTTATTTCGTTAGCGATTATCTTACCGATTCGCTATTTTTTGATTCAACCCTTCTATGTCAAGGGTGCTTCCATGGAGCCAAACTTCCATAACTACGAATACTTGATCATTGATCAGTTGTCGTATCGGTTTCATCCACCGACTCGCGGAGACGTGGTGGTGATGAGAAATCCGCAGCGTCCTAGTCAGTTCTTTATAAAAAGAGTCATCGGCCTACCTGGTGAGCATGTCCAAATCAAAGATCAACGTGTCTATATCAATGGCGAGCCGCTTAACGAGTCGCCGTATCTAGACGACGACGTAGAAACTTACGGAAGTATCGACATCACTTTAGAACCAGATCGCTACATAGTTCTAGGGGACAATCGCACAGAAAGTTTAGACGGCAGGGTCTTTGGACCAATATCTCAAGAAGAAATGGTTGGCCGCACCTGGATAAGAGCCTGGCCATTCACACGTATTAATCACTTTAAAACCGTACAATATAACTAGCACTATGTCAGCCAAATCAACTCCAAAGAAGACCGTCAAAAAAACCTCAGATGATGAGGTGGTTAAAAAACCGGTCGTTCGAAAAGTTAATAAGAAAAGACCACAGCTATTGCGTGGCATGAAAGATATTTTGCCTCAGGAGCAACCCTATTGGGAGTTCGTGCTTGAGTCAGCCGCACAAACATCGCGAGCCTATGGCTATGATCGCATTGACGTACCGGTGGTAGAAGAATTGAACTTATTTGTTCGTTCTATTGGAACCGGTACCGACGTGGTTGATAAGGAGATGTATGAGTTTGAGACCAAGGGTGGCGATGAGGTGGCTCTGCGTCCTGAGTTTACTGCGGGAATCTGTCGCTCATATATTGAGCACGGCATGATGAACCTGCCAAAGCCAGTTAAACTATGGACAAACGGACCACTCTTTCGTTATGACCGCCCACAAGCCGGTCGTTATCGTCAATTCCACCAAGTTGATTGGGAGATCATTGGTTCACCTCAGTCAGCCCTAGATGCCGAGTTAATTTCGCTGGCCTACCACCTTTTAACTGGCCTCGGTTTGGAAGTTACCTGCCAAATTAATTCCTTGGGCACACCAGAAACTAGGAAGGCTTATATTACTGCTCTGAAAGACTATCTCAAGCCGCACAAAAAAAACTTAGATGAAGATAGTCAGGAGAGACTCACCAAAAATCCTCTGCGGATTTTAGATTCAAAGGATCCAGGTACTCAGGCAATTCTTGAAGATGCTCCACAAATGATCGACTTTTTGGACGATGAAAGCCGCGAGCACTTTATGTCGGTACTAGAGTATCTTGATGAGGGTGATATCCCATATCGCCTCAGTTCACGTTTAGTGAGAGGTCTTGATTACTACACGCACACTGCTTTTGAATTTATTCTCAAAGCAGATGAGGCAGAACTTAGTCCACCAGCCTTGATTGGTGGCGGACGGTATAACTATTTGCTTCAGGAGCTAGGAGCTCCAGAGGAAACTCCAGCTATCGGCATGGCTATGGGAGTCGAGCGTATCATTCTAGCCCTTAAACAAGCTGGCATAGAAGGTAGCCCAGCGCCAAAGCCAGACGTTTTCCTCGCTCAGATTGGTGAGACTGCCCGCAAGCGAGCCTTACGCTTATTTGAAGAGCTGCGCCAAGAAGGATTTGTTGTCACCTCTAACATCAGCAAGAATAAATTGTCTGATCAGCTGTCACTCGCTAGCAAAGCCGAAGCTAGGGTGACATTGATTCTGGGGCAGAAAGAGATGATCGACAATACCATCATTGTTCGTGATATGGAAAACGGTTCCCAAGAAACCATTCCTCAGGACGATCTCATTCGTTCTCTTAGAAAACAGATCAAACAGTAACCCAAACTATTATGGCAGAAGGGGATAGCATCTTTACAAAAATCATTCAGCATCAGGCAGATGCGGATATAGTTTTTCAGGACGATGATATTATTGCCATTACTGATATTCGTCCAAAGGCCAGAATCCATATTCTGGTAATTCCAAAACTACCCATCCCAAGTCTGAACGATTTCACAGTGGAACATACAGAACTGCTCGGTAATATGCTGTTACGCTGCGCTGCAATAGCTAAAGAGAAGGGCATCGCCGAGAGCGGGTATAAAGTCATCGCCAATACTGGAGACGATGGCGGCCAGATCATAAATCACTTTCATCTACACGTCGTTGGAGGTGAAGAAGTGAATACAGTGGTCTAGTTTGACTATTATTACTGATAGTGTTATATTCAGCGCACGAATTATTTAAATCCACCAAGAAAGGGGTGTAAACATTGTGGTAAAAGAAGAACGAACAGAGCGCGATAGCAACGAAAGCTTGATGCGCCGATTCAGTCGGACGATTATGTCGACCGGTCTGGTCAAACGAAAAAAATCGAAGTTATTCTTTGTGAGACGGCCAAACCGTCGAAAGGTACGGGAATCAGCTATTCGTCGAAAGACACATAAAGAACAGCGCGAGTACGACTTGAAAACCGGTAAAATCAAGGAACAGCCTCGTTACAACCGGAGTCGAAATTAGGAACTGACACAAACAACAACTCAATTTTCACGAAAACCTCCCATTATGTCGCTCTACGAAACCATCCTGGCTGACTTAACAACAGCTATGAAGGAACAGAACGCAGAGAAACGGGAGGTTTTGCGTCTTATTAAAAGCGCTCTCAAGAACGAGGCAATCGCTCAGGGTACAGATCAGCTTGATGATGAGGGGTCAACGGCGGTTCTTATTAAAGAGGGTAAAAAGCGTCGAGATTCCATTGAGCAGTTTGCAGCTGGTGGACGGCAAGACTTGGCGGACAAGGAGCAGGCTGAGCTTGCCATTATTCAAACGTATTTGCCAGCTCAGATTTCCGAAGAGGATATTCGCACCGCCGTTCAAGCTGTTATTTCTGAGACCGGAAGTAACCAGTTTGGAGCAGTTATGGGCCAGGCCATGCAGCGGCTAAAAGGACAAGCTGATGGAGATGTCGTAAAAAAAATAGTTCAAGAATTTATAACCGGGTAGACATGATGAAGGAGAGAGTCACCACACCCAAGCGGGCAAAATCCACAGTCATTGGTGGATTGGTTTTAGGTATTATTGGAGTTGTCGGAGCGGCGTTGCCAACGCTAGCTCAAGTTAATACCTCAGTTGAAAATCTTGCCCTATCCGACAGAAGTCCAGTCGACGTTATTCTTTATTTAATTAGTTGGTTTTTGGGAATATTAGCTCTGTTGGCTGTCATTTTTGTACTCTATGGTGGTTTTGTCTGGTTAACCTCTGGTGGTAATGAAGAAAAAATTGAGACAGCCAAGAAGATCCTCAAGTCCGGCTTGATTGGTTTTGTTATTATCATGTGCGCCTGGGGCATTGTGCTTTATCTCATTGGAGTATTTTCAGACGCGACCGGGACTGGCACGACAGGTTCAGACGGAAGTCGTTGTATTGGTTGTTCAACTCCTCCTGGCGGTAGCTCTAGTTTTTATGTGCGATCCCACACTCCAGCCGCCGGTGCCACCGACGTTGTACTTTGTACAGCCATTCAAGCTACCTTGAGCGAAGATGTGGACCAGTCAACCGTTACTGACGACAGTTTTTATCTGCAAATTGATGGTGGAGCTGCTGATGGTGAGTCTTGTTCAACCAATGCTTCTTGTGCTTCTAGTGTATGTAGTAGCAGTGCTTGTGCGGGCAATCATGTGCCTGCAGAAATTCAGTTTGGCCCTGGAGATTCCACCAGCACCATTGTGTTAGTGCCTGATAATGATTACGAAGCCGGTGTCACTTATTTAGTCACCATTGAAGGTAGTGGTGACAATATCGTCATGAGCGAAGATATCGACGGCGATGAGGTAGATGATCGAGTGGCCATGGATCTAGATTACACCTGGATATTTTCTACCGGAACTGAGACAGACGATATTCCACCACAGGTTCAGGAAAATGGTAGTTCACCTTTCCCAGCTGACGGTGAAACTAATGTTTGTACAAACACCACAATAAATTTTGATTTCTCTGAGGCCATGTTAGCCTCAAGCTTTGACGACGACGTCGCCTTTGTAGTGGACGCTGCTGGTACTGAGTCAGCTCCTACAAATCCAGACTGGTCTGATCCAATTAGTTTAAGTGGATGGACTTTTGGTGGTAACTATGACTACGCCTCGGTTAGGCCGGCTACACAGCTAGATGACTATTCAAATTACAGTTCAAGACTTTACGGTGGCGATCCTGATGATGATCTGTCTGGTGGGCCAACTGACATGTGTGGAAACCCCCTTGATGGTGATTCTGATGGCACCGCCGAAGGTGACACTGTAGATAACTATTATGGTTATGATCCAGACGCTGGAGAATCCGAGGAGCCGATTACTTGGACAACCGGAGAAAATTCAGAGTGTACACCGGTGATTACGAGCGTAACACAGACTGGTTATTTCTATGGTGAGGATGCCAACTTACGTGAGGGAGAGGCTTGTACTTCAAATAGTGAATGCGCATCCGGCAGCTGTAGTGCGGGTTTTTGTAGCGGCTATGGTGACACTGACGTGGCCGTGACGGGACTTTATTTAACGCCCCATGCAGAGGTTGAGTTTACAGGTAGCATCATTTATTCGGCTGAAGATCTCAACACCTGTTTCGACGAAGATTATCTCGGTAATGTTCTAACAAACATCTCAGTCGGTGATTACTGTATGGATGAGGAGTTACAAACCAGCAGTGAATTGTACTCTAGAATTCCAGTAGGGTCAGGCGATTCAAATGTTATCGTTACCGTGGCTGGTGAAAGTTCCGAGGCCGCTACTGACCAAGTCGATGTTCAAAGTCCCCATATTACTAGCCTTTATCCGAGTGACGGTGCAGTTGGACAGTACGTTACTATTATCGGTGAGCATTTTGGTTCAACTACCGGTACCGTTAAGTTACGTTCGGCCGATGGGACTAAGGAGTCAACAGTAGAACTGCCAGAGGCTTGCGGG
>PFGC01000045.1 GCA_002781785.1 Candidatus Kerfeldbacteria bacterium CG15_BIG_FIL_POST_REV_8_21_14_020_45_12 | reverse complement strand
AGTGGCAACCGCACATTAGGGTCATACGAAATATAGGCTTTTTCCTTACGAGCCTTAGCTAGTAAATAAGCCGTGGCCTTTTGGCTATCAAGATTGGTTTGAGTTAGTGAGCCAAATTGAAGAATCCTAGCATCTTTAAAGGAGATGCTGCGGACCTCTGTTGGTTTAATTTGATCATGCGCCCCAGGATAAAAAGAAAAGTCACGGGCGCCGTTCTTGCCTCTAGCGACAAAAGCCAGCGTAGTTTTATTTTTTGGATCATGCAACAAATCTTCTGTTTCAATTCCATATGACTGCAAAGTGTTGTCTAAAAAATCTCCAAAAAAATCTTTACCAACCTTGCCGACAAAACGTAAGTTTTTTTGCCCAAGCTTGGCTAGGCCAACGGCGGTGTTGCCAGGAGCACCACCAAATTTTGGAGAAAATCCATCTACTAGTGTACCAAAAAAATCAATGACTAGTTCGCCGTAGCAGACAATGGATAGTTTAGATGTTTTCATTTGCTTCATATCAGGTAAGTTAGGTTACGTTGCCTTGTCGATCAATGTTAGATATTTGAGTTTTGTCGGTATAGATGACTACTACTAGGTCTGTTTCAACTGTCTCTCCCGCTTTGAGTTCTTTGGCAGTGCCATTTTTTACCGCCTCTTGAACACCGTCGTTTGGCATACTGGTCCACGGCTCCAGTGCTAAGTTGTAAGTGCGTCCATACCAGGGGTAACCACTACCGCCTCCGTAAACCTGCCAAAACCAAACATAGGGAAACTGTTCAAGGTCCCACACAAAGCCAACCCCAATATTTTTTTTTCTGATTAGTTAAGGCAAACCAACCAGCGGTGAGTTCGGATAAAAATAACAGGTCGTGTGTTTTATTGCTACGAGGCGGCACAATTGAGTTGTCGATGGTTTCACCGTGAATATTCTTCAGCATTGGCCAGGTGCCAGTGGTGCTAGCTGCAAACTGTGAGTTTTTGGCATCTTGAATAGTGGAATGAGTAGTAGCGGTTTTAGCTGGTACATCAACGCGGCAGGATTCATCAATAATGGACTCACCAAAGGCTGGGTGGTGGCCCCACATGTATGGTAGATCCTCTTTGCCTTCGTTGGTGATTTTTTCGTGAATATATAGACGGGAATCGCCAGTTTTTAGAGTAAAGGTTTTTTCAACTAAAAATGGAGTACGATAGGTGCGTACAGAACAGCGTACTTGAATCTCCTCTGGTGTATCTTTAACTATGACGCACTGCCAAGGAATCAAGCAAACTTCACCGTGTAGGCCTATTTCTGTGCCAGCGTACTCAGTTTGTGGTCCACCGCTAGGAAAGCACTCTTGCCAGCCTCCTCCATAATAATCCATGAAGCCGGTAATCGGAGATTGGGTAGTTTGTAAAAAATTGGCATTTGATTTCCAGTTGATTGGAGATTTCCACATCAGGTCGGTGTCAGTAGGCTTATGGAGAAATTCAACAATGTCTGTACCTTTGTCTAGTAGTACAGTAATCCGGATTAATTCATTTTCCATCACCAGTGCGCGCAGGCCTTGGTAGGTTGTATTGTCAGACACGCGTGTGCCCCAATTGTGTTGGCTCATAGTTTAGATAGTTTATCAGTCTCTGTAAAAAAAATGAAGGTAGGGAGACCGAGGGCGTCTACCTACCTTGAACCTAGAGCCGGATGTACCCAGCGGCTGCGGCGAGGCGCAAGCCGGCGAGGGCACCGTGACCGTGGTTTTCGTGCTCGGGCGCGACGTAGCCCCGGCCCTTCGTTTCGACGATGTCGGCGAGGTCCGGGTGGACCTCGTCTCCTTCGTCGTGAAGGGCGAGGGGGAAGTCAGCAGCCTCGAGCAGCGGAACGTCGGAAGCGGTGTCGCCTCCGGCTACGCGGATCTGTCCGTTCTTCCGGGCCCAGGCGGCCGCGACCTGCTTGCCGGTGGCGGCAGGCAGGAAGTTGGCGCTGAGGTCCTCTGGGTGCCACATGTGGCGGCAGGTTGGGGCCCCGCCGTTGATGAAGGCATGATTGAGGACTTGGTCAGTCCGAATCCGGCGCTCCCACTCGGCCTTGGCCGCGTGGAAGTCATCAGCCTTCTGCCAGAAGGCGTTTATGCCGAGGTGCGACTCGCGCGTGTCCAGTTCGCCTCCGAGCTCCTCGAAGGCGTTGGCCAGCACGATGTGCATGCCCTTGAAGGCGGCCACCTCAGCCGGCGTCAGCAGCATGGACTTGTGTCCGCGCTTGTCCACCAGCAGCGATCCGAACTCGGGAGCCACTGGCGCTCCGTTCAGTCCGCCCAGCATCTGCCGCATGTGCACGGCAACGCTGGTGGGCTGGCCGGTGACCAGGACTACCGTTTGGTGGGCGCTAGCAGCGCGCAGGGCCTCCGCGAGCTCCTCCGGGGGAGCGTGCGGCTCGTGACGACGCCCACCACCACGGGTGAGGCTGCCGTCGATATCGAACAGAATGAGCTTTGTCACGGTCTCCTCCAGGAGATTTCAGGGTGTTTAGGTTCGTTTTAGGGGTTTATAACCACCCCTAGAAGTGACAAGATACTATCACACCTCATCATACTTTTCAAGTCAACAAGCTTAAAATTTGCTAATATTAGCACTTATTGAACACTATTTGAACACTATTAGTAGTTGTTATGACAAAAAAAAGAAGGTGTCGCAATGTTGTGTTTTGCGACACCTTTATTACTCACTTCAACTGGTGCGGGTACTTGGGCATGTAGTCATGTCCAGGGTAGTCACTGCGCGGAACCAGCGAGTTGTCGTAGCGCTGGAGCGAGCGGCTCTCCGTTGACAACACCAGCATGGCTCCCAGGGCCTGCACCAGCACGCGACCTTCGGCAGCGCGCATCTTGATGTGGTCGCGTGCCTTGTCGCGCGCTCGAGACTTGTCGGCGATCTTGTCGTGCGCGATCTCACCGATGTTGGCTTCCCAGTCGACCATGTGGTCGGTGGTGAGGGCGTCGGCCTCGAGCATGGCCGCTTCGTAGAGCGTCTGGTTGTCGCTCATGAAGGTGGTCCAGCGCAGGGAGCTGAGACCGCGTCGAGCGCACTCCGAGGTCATCATGGTGCAGTAGGCGTCGAGCGCTCCGGGCAGTACGCGATCGTTGAAGATCTCGCTGCCCCAGGCGTCGGCCAGCATCAGGCGCCACTGGAGAGCCACGCCGTGCTGCCGGCAGATTTCCCGCAGACGTTCGGCACGAGTGAACATCTCCACCTCGCCCGCGGTCAGCTGGAAGTTGCCGTTCTGCTTGGTGTAGCGCACCGACCCGACGTGATCGCTCACGCAGATGAAGGTGATCGCCTGCAGCGGAGCGTTGGTCAGTAGAGCCCGGGCGACCAAGGCCGCACCGTCGTGGCTGAACCGACGCGAGCCGTGCGTGCCGGTTCGACAGTCGCGGTTCATCAGCTCTCCGCAGATGGCCTGGTAGGCAGCGACCGGCAGCGAGTCGAGGTTGCGCTCACCCCGCTCGATCAAGCCGAGCTCGAGAGCGACTCGACGGAGGGGATTGGTCTGGTAGGTACGCATGAGCGTCTCCTGGCTGCGTGTGCAGTCGTTGAAGTTTGTGAGGGACATCCTTGTGGTTTAGCGTTGAAGCGCTTCTGACAAGGGGTTCCGTGATAAGTTTATTATCTCGGAACCTCTACCCAGAAGCTGGGTGTTGGAATCATTTTGATTATTCAATTAGAGTGATGGTTTGTTTAGCTTCCCTAACTTCGATTCTAACTAGCCCGCCAATGGGAAGAGTGAATTGAGGAGTGGTGTGGCCAAAGTCAACTCCAGCCAAGATAGGTAGTCCTTTCAGTAGTGGTTTATTTTTTATAATCGCTTGAAGTTTTTTAGTTGTAATTTTCGCGCCCTTTTGAAAACGTCCAAACACGACTCCGGAAATTTGATTTGCGCCTGCTTGTTGCAAGAGTGATTCAAAGTTGCGACTAAATTCCTGGCCAAACCACTTACCAACTAGATCGTCATCTTCAATAAACAGGATAGAATTTTTTAAGGCTGGTAAATAATCAGTGCCTTGCAGTAGATTTAGAGTGCAGAGGTTACCGCCAATTAAAACTCCTTCAGCTGATCCGGTTTGCAAAGTAATTGGGCCAGAGTTTTTTAGAAAACGCCGCTGGTTTTGATCTGTTTGCCAGTCGTCATCGCTCCAGCTTTTTGACTGAGGGACTTGCCCAGTAACATTAGATTTGAGCTGGGCGGCAAAGGAATCTAGAGTATATTCAGCTCCAAGTTTCATGCCCAAGGTTGAAAAACATGGACCTAGATATGTGATGAGGCCAGACTTGGCGTAGACGGCATTTAGTAGAGCTGTGATGTCGGAGTAGCCACAGATTAGTTTACGGGCACGGCGGATGTTCGCGTAATCAAGATAGGGGAGCAGCTCGTTCACGTTGTAGCCGCCAGTAGCGGCTAGGATCATTCCAACTTGTGGGTCAGCTAAGGCAGCTTCAAAATCTAAAAGTCTATCTGGCATGGATGATGAACGAAAGATATCTGACTTCATGGCATTTTTTCCGAAAGTAACTTTGTACCCAAGTTTTTCCAAGCGAGTCTTGGCTCGATCGCGGGTTTCCTTAGGTACGACTGACAGACTTTCAGAGAGAGCTAGAACCCGGATCTCCATGCCAGGTTTGATGAATTTTGGTGAAATGGTTTTCATATACAGAGAGTTAAGGCTTCTTGAGGTGTGATTGATTCCAATGCATAGGCAGCAATATTGCTATACGTGTAACTGCCTATAAATACAGGTGAGATAGTTTTGCCAGAGATCGTTGTAGATTTAAATTCGGTCAAAACTTTAGGCGATGTGATTTCATGATGCATAATGGGGCCAATTTGTTTATATAATTTTCGTTTTTGTAATGCAGATTTCCAGTCAAGTGTTTCCTTTTCCTCAAGCTTGTTCATAAATGTTTCAAGTATTTTTTGAAGATCTTTTTGTATGGCGGGATTATCTTTTTTGCCGCACTCAATTTCTACTCCGCAAGGAAAATATTCACTGAGTGGTCCTGTCATCTCTGACGAGAGAGCTGGCCAAAGCACAATTCGAGTAACGTCAAGCATTGTGGCAAGGCGTAAGTTTTGAGCTGTGAGTTTAGTTATGATTATAAATATACCCACCGCTTGAGTGCTGCCATGCAGGTCAATTGTGTAACGGAATTTTTTTGAAAGCGTGATGAGTTCAGCTGCTCTTTTTTTTGCATAGTCATTTGATGTTATATCACCCGGTGCTGACCGGTTTAGATCTCCTCCAAACTCTCTTTGATTAAGCTGTAAGGCAGGCGGGCTTCCAATGATCCAATCAAAATCATTCCTGGTTTTAGCTATTGTCTTTAGAATGTCAACACCGATTGACTCATCTCCATGGACCGCTCCGATAAAAAGAAGATCATTTAATTTTTTTGTTTGTGCTTGAATATTCATAGGATGATAATTTTGTGTATAAATAAAAAACGCTCCTCGTTCGAGGAGCGCCGGTTGAGTTTAATCAATAGGCAAATCTACTTCCTCGAGCGAGTCGTGGAAGTATGATGATGAACAGATTGTGCCTGTTGGAAGTTCATATTGGTCGGATTATAAGTGGAGTTTGAAAAAATGTCAAATCTGGATATAAGCTTCGCTAGTGAAAAGTTGTTTATTTAGCTTTCTAGCAAAGCGGGTGACTAGATACTAGATCGGCTTGGTAGTTGAGGTGCAGTTTCCGTTTGGTAAGATTCAGCTTGGCCGTAGCTAACCACCAGCTGACCTGATGCTGTTAACTCAACTGATTCAGCTTTTATGAGGGCGATAGCGGCGATGATTCGACAGTAATGAGCGAGCCGGTAACTCTGATTTAAACTATCTTCTGCTTGAACTTTAGCCCAGGCTGTTTCGGCATGATCTCTTAAATTTTTAAGCACTAGTTCATCTTTTTTTAGTTCATCTCGATACGCGGGCTCGGTTAGAGCAAGCCACATCACAGGAGCAAAAATAAATTGTTCATTTGTACCTTCTTTATGCAGGGCCGCTTTCATGGCTGCGGCATGGTCTTCATTTATGGGTATGTCACTTTTTTTACTCGGGTCAATCAAAAGCATTTCATAGGCATTTTTGGCTTGGTGGGTTGGTGAGGATTTAACACCGGATTCGCTTGTTGTTCTCTCTATATCTTTGTAAATTGCATCCCAGGCCTTATCTTTATATTCCGGAATAATAGTATTCTCTGTTGAAAGGATTACAAGGTCTGACATGGATCGCCCGGCAAAGACGGCGGTGTCGTTGTCTGGAGTGGAAGACTCGACCCTTTGAAGGTATTCCCCCTCAAGTCGGTTTATTATCTCTACGGTAGCCGGAAGCTTGACGGCGAGCTCTGGATCTATCAGGTGTAGAGGAGCTAGAAAATTAGCTGCACGGCTTGGGTTGTTAGCATATATTTCAGCCATCAGATCAACAGCCTCTGGACGAAGCTCGCCATAGCGTTTGATCTGTTCTGGCTCCAATGATCCTATCATGTCGACAGCTCGGACTCTTTGTGGTTGTGGTTCGTGTCTACGACGCATAAATGTTTCGATTCTAAGTTTCTTATACAATTTATACTCGAGGCCTTGGGGGAAGGTCAGCGCTGCTCAGAGTGCTGTCAGGTTCATCTGCGTGAACGATAACAATCCTCCCATCTTCGGTGAATTCAACTGATTTGGCTTTTATGAGAGAGATAGCGGCGACAGCTTTACAGTAATCAGCCAAGCGAGAGGACTTTTTTAAATTATCTGCGACTTGAACTCTTTGCCAAGCTACTTCCTCGTCTCTTCTAAGTAGCTCAAGAACAGTCGGATCGTTCTTCATTGCTGAACGATATTTTGAATCAGTTAGGGCTAGCTATGTGGCACATGGAACGACCCCATTAGCGGAGGTGCGATGAGTGCTCTGTTTAATGCTTTCAATATGAGTTGGATCCAGCGGTATGTCTTGCCGCCTGCTTGGGTCGATTAGTAGCAGATCTAAGGCGCGTGTCGCTTGAGACGTTGAGTCAAATGTTGAACCATGACGTGTCGTTGCTTCCAGTATTTCATTCACGAGCATATCCCAAGCTTTTTGTTGATGTTCTGGATCAATTTTGTAGTCTGGAAAGAGAAGTTTTATGTATACCATTGGCTCACAAGAAACTGTGGCCGTTTTATCTTCAGGAGAAGCCCACTCAAGACGCCTTTTGTAAACGCGCTCAAGATAATGTTTTATTTCAGGTGTAGCAGGATATCGTTCAGCAAGTTTTGGATCTATAAGATGCAATTGGGCTAGGAATGAAGCGGTATCTTTTGGGGTTGTTTTATATATTTCAGCCATCATATCAACAGCCTCTGGACGAAGTTCGCCATAGCGCTTTGGCTCATCTGGCTCTAATGATCCGATCATGTCGACAGCCGGGACTCTTTGTGGTTGTGGTAGTTCACGTTGGCGACGCATATTGTCATTATAATAACACATATTAGTGAAAATTGCAAGTCTTAAAATTTTTTAATTGAGTGTGAATTAATTTTTTAAATTGCATATAAACTAGACCTGTGATAGTTTATTTAATGACGTCCCGTATCGATCGGCCGCCCTTTGGTGTGCTAATCGTCGGGCTTTTCTTGTTTGTAGAGAGGGCTCGGGCAGTGAAAATTATTTCACATTACTCAGGTGCCAAAGTCCAAGTTAAAAATAAAATCGACCAAGGCAATTGACCGTAAAAATATTGCGGTGTTGTACGCTGGGGGGAGGGCGGCTCCATTTACCACCAAGCGTCAGTACACCGATTGGTGTCAGTCATTTTTTGAGATGCAAATGATCGCCGAGGCAGCGCCAGTGCTAGTGGCAGGAAATCCAAAACTTGGACAAGTTGAACATGCTCTGGCAGCGGCTAAGCAAATTGAAAAATTATGGGATGACTTTGATGGTTTTGTAGTGTCCTTTGCACCGGGAGCTTTTTTATATGACGCGAATCTTTTAGAAATAATATTAGGCGAGGTTGGAAAGCCAGTGGTGTGTACCACCTCGCCAACTCCAGGAGGAGTTAGTGAGGTTGGTGAATATTCCGACATTGGGTTAAAGGCCAACTTAATAAATGCTATCAGTTCGGCGGCGGCTGACTTGGTAGGGGTCGGTGTTGTGATGGGTTCAATGCTGGCTTTAGCCTCTGATGTAATAATTCAGGAAGAAGGCGAGGTCGATGTATATTACCCGCGCCCGGGTGCGACGGTGGCTAGAATTGATTTTGGCTTGGTGATGGAGAAGGACACCAAGAACCGCGAGATTACCAAGCCAAATTTAGATTTGTCGATTTGCTCTGATGTTTATTATTTAAATGTCAGGATTAATCCAGTGGCGCAGGATAATTTTGTTTGGCCCCCGCGAGGAGCGGGTCCGCAGACCAAGGGGCTTGTAATAGACGGAGGCGAGCATCTTAAGTTGTCTATCACTAAAGAGTTGCCAGAAGTGCCGGTTCTGCTATTAGCAGAGCAGGTGGCCTATTTATATAGAAAGGGTCAACTGACGGAAATTACCGAGCGGACCCCAGGAGAGGCTGCGGCGCTATTTGTTTGGCTGCTGGGCAATGATTGTGCAGAGGCGGACTTGGTCGCTAGATTGCAAGCAGAGCAACCTAAGCGGATTGCTCAGTAGCTTATGCGTATTTATTTACATGACAATAAAACTCAAGGGCGTTTAGAGCGCTTGTGTAAGCGAGCTGGTTTGGAAGTGTTAACTCATGAGGAAGTAATGACTCGCGATACTATGCCAGAAGGAGTAAATTTTTTCTTAGACCAAGTTGACGCCTTGATTCTTGAGGTTACAAACCCAACTCAGGAAATATACTTTGTATTGGCTCAAGCCATGTTAACGAACAAACCGACCTTATGTTTGTACGCCAAAAACCAAACGCCGCAAGAGTTAATTTCTTATGTTAAAAGACGTCCGGCCCCGCGACCCATTAAAACTTTTTCTTACACGGGAGCTACTTTGATTCGGTCGCTGACAGATTTTTTGATCAGGCAGGATCCAGACCAGTTAGAATATGACGACATCCCGTCTATTAAATACACAGTGCGGCTAACGCCAAAAGTGGATCGGTATTTAAAGTGGATAAGCCAGCAGAAAAAAATGAACAAGGCAGATTTTCTGCGCGACCTTCTAACTACAATGGCGGTCGAGGATCCTGATTTTAAAGATCTGAAAGCTCCTAATTCGGACACGTCGGCGGGTAAGTGAGAATGGCCGGTGGCGGTTTCCAAGCCGTCAGCCGTCGGGGGAAAAAGGGGGGATCAAGTCGTTGACCAGGTGAGAGGGCAGGATATAATTACAGCGGAATAAAGACGTCCCGGACCCCCGGCGGCGTCTTTATTTCTCTTCAGCCGGAAACGTGTGTGATCTCGAGCCGACTGGTCTGCAGGCTAGACCCGGTTCGATATCAGCACGCTTGCTCTGTTGACAATTTACGAGCGGGAAGACATTGCCCACGCAGGGGAGAGGAGTGTCCATCAAAATTCCTAATTCAGTCTTCCCGTGGTAAACGGTTAACCCGCTCCCGTATTCAGTTGTATACGGAGGAGGTCACCACCGTTTATCAAATAATTAAAGAGTATGAGAAATTTGAATCGAGTAACAATGATTGGTCAACTAACGGCCGATCCTGAAGTTAAGCAAACCACGGGAGGAGATTTAGTCAGACTTGGTTTGGCCACTAACTATAGTTGGAAGGACGCTGCTGGCGAATGGAAGAGCGGAGTGGACTTTCATACGGTGGTGGCTTGGCGCGCGCTAGCTGAAAAAATAGCGGCGACTTTCCACAAGGGTGACCGGATATATATTGAGGGCAAGTTGACAACTCGTAGTTGGCAGACTGAGGCTGGTGACAAACGCTATCGAACAGAAGTTGTAGCGTTAACGGCCGCTGGTATGTCCGCTGAATCCAGTAGTGATCAAGTTGGTGAAAAATCTCTGACCGACGATATTCAATTAGAAGAAGTAATTGAAGTGACGGCATAAGAAAATTCATCTAACCCGCCTCGAGGTGGGGGGATAGAGTGTCTACTGGGTGGTGAGCACTGTATCCTTCCGTGTCGGAGCGGGTTTTTGATTGAATAAGAATCAGCATCATGATATCCTGATCGGCATATGAGGAGATTAGCTGGTGTGATTTTTTGTTTATTTGTAGCGTCATTAGCTTGGCCAGCTTTTGGCATGGCTGAAGCCACTGCCTTGCCCCCGGAGTCTGGCATTGAGCCAATCGAGTGTGCTGACGTTCCGTATACCCAGGATGAGTACACAGAAAATTTAGCAGGCCAGCTAGCGGCCTTGGAGCAAGCTGGGTACGGTACTGGTTGGGAGGCGGTGCTTTATTCGTTTCAAAAGTGTTCACCAGATGGACTTCAGAATATTGAGGTAAGATTATTTTTGCCAGAGACTTGGCAGGTAGGATCTTTAGGGGTGAGGTATTATTTTTCATTTTACGGCCAGTCAGATTCTTTCAATCTGCTTGAGCAGGTTGAATTGACAGATGATTCACCGGATAATTTGTTTGTCGGTGATGAGGCTGATGTTCGCGAACAAATTTCTAAAGCTGAAACTGATGAAAGGGTTAAGGGGTTTGTGCAGGGCTTGGGAGCCAGTCAAGCACGCATCGATTTAGATGGAAATATCACCTACGAGACTATTGATCAGAGTAGTCAAATAGTTTTGTATTTTTTAACCTTTGGACCCAGTGTCTTAATAGATGGCCAGCCGACTACTTGGTGGTATCAGGCACCTGGTCGCCTTGGTGACAATCCGGCCTTTCCAGAACTGGCTTTGGTAGATGATATTCAAAAGGACATAGAGACTGATTATCGCGGATGTGAATTGACGGCTGGATACGAAGACATTGGCAATGACAGGCACTATACTTTATTTTTGGAGGCAGCCGGTGGTCCTGAGAGTGACGATCTGCTGTGGACGTTGTATTATTACTCTAGCAACCATGAGGTAATTGATGTAAGTGGTTGTCCGAAGAATGTCGATGTGCTGATTGATTATGACGGCTCGGGCTATTCATTTATTCATAATCGATATGCTGATCTGACCTCTCAAGTAAATTTAGTAGTAGGTGATGAGCCAGTAGCTATTCGCTTAGTGGTGTGGCTGGGCGCGCTGGGAATAGTGGTCGCACTCGGTTTGGCCTGTCTGCTGATGATTCAATATATTATAAAGAAGAAAAAACAATAAAATAATTCATTTTATGGCAATTAAAAAATCTTTTTCAAAAACCTGTGATTGTAAAGACATGAGCCTAGGAGTTATCGCCACCGCTCTGGTATTGTTCGTGCTGATTTACGGTTGGGTGGCACTGGTTGGACCAGAGGTACTGTCTGGCGATAATGAGGGTCAGCAGTGGTCAACTTTATTGGAGGTAGACGCTGGTGTGCCTCAGGCGGTTTTCTTAACCAATGGTCAGGTCTACTTTGGTAATATTACGGGAGCTAGTAGCGATGTTTTAAAAATGGAAAACGTCCACTACTTGCAGGCTAACAACACGGATACAGCTACAACTGACGAGTCTGGTGATGAAGAGGGCGACGTCTCAGATGCTACTGATACCGGACTGTCCTTAATAGAGCTCGGCACTACCGAGGTGCATTCACCGACCAATCTACTAATGGTTCAGCGAGATCAAATTTTGTACTGGGAAAATCTAACTCCAGATTCAGAGGTCACCAAGGCAATGCAATAACAAAAAAAATTCAGCCCCCAGAGCGGGGGCTGTTTTTTTATTATCGATAGAGAACGACACGAGCTGGAGAACCGTCAGCGTTAACTAGATTTAGTGGTAAGGCCGCGACAGTGTAGTCTCCGGCTGGCACCTCGGTTAAGCGGACACCTTCTACATTAACAATACCGGCTCCGAGTACGGCTGTGTGTACTGGGTGACCAGGGTTACCCTTTTTTTCGATTGAGAGATAATCAACTCCAATTAAGCGAATGCCGTTTTTTACTAACAGTTCGGCAGTAGCTAAAGACAGTGACACGTAGTCGGTGACAAACTCGCTTTGCATAAGCAGATCACGGACGGAGTTTTCAGTTTTAAATAGCACGCGACTAACTCCGGATAGGTCGTACTCAGCCAGATGTTCCGGTTCAATTTCCTTGGGTTGGTCCGGCGCAAATACTACGGCCGTCAGATCAATTACTGTGGCCGGTCCAACGTAAGCGTCCACCGGAAAAGAGTCTAGGCCCACAGCTCCGGCAATAAAGTGACGAGGAGCGTCAACGTGAGTTCCAGTGTGCGCGCTCAGAGTAAGTTCGTGGACCTCTGCGCCATCTTTTTTTATATCTCTTAGGACTTTTCGGCTAAAACTAGGCTCTCCAGGCCAGGTGACAACGTCTTCGCTCAATGGTACACTGCAGTCGTAAATGGTCATATTTTTTGTAATTCACAAATCAATAAGTATATGAAACTTGGTTTTATCGGTCTTGGCAAGATGGGGCAACCCATGGTCGAGCGTCTACTTGGTGCAGGTCATACCGTCGTTGTGGGAAATCGCTCTCCAGAACCGGTTCAAGAAATGGTGAAAAAAGGAGCGGTTGGTTCAACCGATGCGGCTGATGTGGTGCGTCAATTAGAGTCACCAAGAGTGGTAGTTATTATGGTACCACACGGCAGCCCAGTTGACGCAGTCTTGGAGCAAATCACTCCAGAGCTTTCGGCTGGAGACGTTGTCGTCGACGCGGGAAATTCACATTATACAAACTCAATTAGTCGTGGAGACGCTCTAGAAAAACTTGGTGTGTCATATATCGATATGGGAACCAGCGGGGGATTAACCGGAGCTTTAAACGGAGCTTGCTTGATGATTGGCGGCGACGAAGCGGTCATTAAATTAGCTACACCATTTTTTGAAGCCTTAGCTATGCCGGGTGGTTGGGCGCACGTGGGACCGCGGGGAGCTGGTCACTATGTCAAAATGGTGCACAATGGAGTGGAGTACGCCATGGTGCAGGCTTACGGTGAAGGTTTTGAAATGCTAGTTAACTCGCCTTACGACTACAACTTGGAGCAAGTGGCTGACAACTGGAATCACGGTTCGGTAGTGCGGTCTTGGGTTTTAGAGCTAGCTCAACAAGCTTTCGCGGCTGATCCTAAACTTGAAAAAATTAGCGATGAAGTTGGTGGCGGGTCTACCGGTGAGTGGACGTTACAGGCATCTATCGACAGCAAGACTTCTATTCCAACAATTTATACAGCGCTGTCTCAGCGTTATGCAACCAGACGTCCTGAGTCCTTTGCTTCCAAGGTGATTGCGGCTCTTAGAAACCAGTGGGGCGGTCATGAGGTTAAAGAAAAATAAATCATGGTAGCTAAAAAAGACACTGAGGTTTTGACAGAGACAAAATCAGGCTCGGAAAAACCAAATGAGGCAAAGGTTGAGAGTTGGCGACCACCGTTTCGGTTAACCGTGTTAGTCTTAG
>PFGC01000011.1 GCA_002781785.1 Candidatus Kerfeldbacteria bacterium CG15_BIG_FIL_POST_REV_8_21_14_020_45_12 | reverse complement strand
AATCTTGGATAATGCGGCGCTCCTCGAAATTAACCACAAAAAATCTGGCAGTTCCTTTTGGGTCGTCTTGCTCGTAGTCTGGTTCAGACTGATTGATATGACTATGAAATAAACCGCCAATCATCGGGTGGCTAATTATGGCGAAGACTGTGTCCGGAGATTTTTTTACTGAGCTGGTAATGCAACGAAAAATTCTATCAGCGGCGTCGTAAGCGGTTTCCCAGCCACGCACTGATTCGCTAGGCGTTGTGTATACTTGCTTGCTGGCAGCGATAAAATCATCATACTCGAGAACGGAATCACCCTTCCTGTCCAACTCACGTAGGCACTCCTCGATAGATACGTCGAGATTATATTTTACCTCTACCATCTGTGCGACTGTTAGGGCTTTTGGTTCTGGACTGGAATACAACTCCTGCACATCTTGCCACCACGGCAAGTCGAGCAATCGTCTGGCTTCTATCAATCCTTGATCAGACAGCTGCCATTTATTCATTGGCACGCTTGGTGTAACCTCCGAGCGAGGATGAGTAACAAAATAAATAAGGGCCATGGACGGTGGCAGTTAGACTTAAGGGGATGTAACAATCATCATAATCAGACCTAGCGCAGCCATGCTTAGAATGACAGTGAGAAGGATCGGTACTATTTTACGATGCATTTTTATCCTCTGGGTTAACAGCTCCATCTTCAGGGGGTGAGAACTCTAAAGCACATGAATTAATACAGTAACGCTGTCCCGTTGGACCTGGCCCATCTGGAAAAACATGACCTAAATGCGATCCGCAATTTGGGCAAATAACTTCGGTTCTACTCATACCAAAGGTCTTGTCTTCACTTTGCATGACCGCGGCGGCTGGCTCGGTAAAGCTTGGCCAGCCCGTGCCGGAATCAAACTTAGCTTCCGAAGAAAATAGTTTTTCACCGCAGGCGGCGCAGGTGTACATACCATCTGCGTGATGATCGTAGTACTTACCCGTAAAAGCTGGCTCAGTCCCCTTTTCTCTCAATACTTTGTATTGCTCTGGTGTGAGGCGCTGCTTTAACTCGTCATCGCTAACTATTTCCTCCTGATGATCTTTTTTTATCGGTAGTGCGCTCATGTAAATATAATAGCACAAAAATAAATTAATATCAGAACGGCTATTTTTTGACTGATCGATTTTCGTGAAGAAGATCTTCCAAAGATAGCCCGGTATCCTTCTTTAAGGATGCAATTAACCAAATAATACCGATAATCATCACACTAGTAGACGGCAAGGCAATGAATGGATAGCTAACGGCAGTTAAGCGACCAAGCTCAGCCGTAAAGGCGGCTGACCCTGGTTCACTCACAACAATAATTCGAGAGACGACGTAGTTTAGGATAGCAGATACTATAAAAGAAAAAACTACCACGTAACTGGTTATCTTAAGTTTTTTAGTTAGCAGTTCACTGGAGGCTGCCGCGCGGATTTTAGGAAGATTAATAACTTGTCCAATCAGAACTTCAACGAGTGGCGTCTTTGTTTTCATGGATACCAGTAAAACTCCGGCTATCACTAATGGAACTGCGGCTTCCTTTACAGCAATCCATTTTGGATCAAGTTGCAATAAACCAATTCCGCCGGTTAAAATTATACTGACTACTCCAATAATGGATAGGGCGTTACGTTCTTTACGCACTATAAAATCATACAATCCGTAACTGAATGGAAAGATTAACGCAATAATTAAACCCCAAACGGGACCTAGCCAGTCGTCACTACTAAACTTCATTAAGACGATGGCTGGTATCGCGATGTTAACGAGTAGATTAACTAAACCATTTTCAGATTTTTTTGACATGACGGTAGTTTACGAGCTGATAGCTGCCTAGTCAAACATAAAAGCATCCGCTGTCGGATGCTTTTATTTGTGTTACAAGATTTTTAGGCAACTGGTGGTTTAGGTGTAGCCGGATGACGTAGACGATACGAGCGATAAAGGCGTCGACAAACAATCATCACGGGAGTCAGTAGTACCGCATAAATTAATAGCCAGATTCCAAATCTAACTAAGGACCCACCGCTATGAATCAGTCGGTAAATAACCTTGGCTAGGTTGTACTTAAAAGCACCGCCTAAAGTATCATCATCATATTGCCAATAGTGTCCTTGCCAGAGCGACACCCATTCAGTTACTGTAAGCTTTACATCAATCAAGCCATAGGTAGCTATTAACTCATCCCGCTCTCCCTGTTTGCTTGATATGTAGCTCGATTGTTCATCAACTTTTGATTGCAGATCAGTGCGCTGTTCGAATGTAAGCTGCTGATCAGTTGATTCTAGCTGAGCCTGCCAATCAGCTACTTGCTCTTCGGCATTTTTTACAGCCTCTTCAATGACGACAACTTGCTCGCTGATATTCTCAACTGAATAAGCCGACACTTCTAGACTATTATTACGGTCAAGCTCCTTTAGATAGCTCTCGAAGGTGGTTAATTTTTCGGCTGGCAACTGTAGGTTAATAGTGGCACCGCTAGCTTTGTTGTAGTTGATTCCAACAAGATAGCCATCTAGGTTACTAATCTCGGTGCGCAGATTAGTAATAAGCTCGGTGATGCTTTGACGAGTTTCAATGCCAAGTGAAACTGACTCATCAAATAACTGCTCACCTTCTCCGAAAGACAAGTTATCTTTTGAGTTCGTGCCTATTGTGGCTGGTGGCATCGGTTCCATCATTAAGGCGGCATCTGAAAGCTCCCGCCCGTTGGCTTTTCTGGCACTGTCTTGTGCTAACAGACCGGCCGTCTTTGAATGATTAACATCGGCATCACCAAGCGGTTGTGTAACTAGCTGGCTAGAGTCGTCTGAGATCGCGTAGCCCTCTTCTGACAGATTTGATGTTGGGGATTCTAAATCAATTAAGTTGCTCGGTGACAAGGTTACTGTGGTAACGATAGCGAGAAAGCTAATGGCCGCGCCAGACAGTCCTAGTGGCATAATAAACACCAACCGATCTTTCCAGGATTTTTTTGTGTTAGTCATAGTGGGAGCTTGTGCGTTATTTTGCTGCCACACCAATCGAAGTCGCTGTTCAATTCCAGCCTGAGCTCTATCGCTCATGGACGACTGCTCTAACCCTTCCTTCAATTCGTTCAGTTGTTTTTCAAGATTGGTCATACGTTTGAAGATAGGTTTGTGCTCGTTCTTTGGCTCGATGAATTCTGACCGTACAGGAGTTTGGAGATATCTTTAGAATCTCGGCAATCTTCTGATTTGGAAGGTCATCAACATACTTCATGAGTAGGATATTTCTATCATCTTCAAGAAGATGGTCGAGGGCCAGGAATAGATCCAGCCAGTCTTTATGATTTCCTGAAGCGGATGGAATTAGATCAGCTAATGAATCAATATCTAGCGGTGGAGATTTCTCCTTTCGCCAATGTGTCCTAATGTGGTTCAAAGCTATCTGAAATAACCAGCTGGAGAAGGCAGCGCCTGTCGGCGTGTAGGTGTGTAGTTTGTTAAGTAGAGTGAGAAATGTTTCTGACGTGATATCCTCAGCTAACTGCTGATTTCGTGTCCGCGACAAAGCAAACCTAAAGACACGTTGAACATAAAGCTGATACAGCTCAATGAATGCCTCCTCAGATTGTTTGGCGGCTTGGATCAGCTCAGCCTTGGCCTCAGAATACATGATGGTTGTCGATCGACTTGTTGTTCTCCTCCGCTAGTATAATGCAACTTAGGACCTAAATATTACAGCTTACTTTTTCTTCAAATTCATTAGCCTTTTTCGGTCTTTTTTTGGAAATCGTTCAATAGCATAACGCAAAGTGGTCCGTGGCATAGTGGCCCCGTGAAGCTCCAAGAAACTAAGCTCACAGGCCTTGTCCCTGTTGCCAACTTCTCCCAACATCCAGCCTACAGCCTTGTGAATTAAATCTTCATCATCACTAAGTAGAATTTCAGATATGGCGAGAGTGTCTTTAAAATCATCTTCTGCTATGAACCGCAGTGTCGAAATAATGGCAATGCGCCTGCGCCACAAATTACCAGACCGGGCTAACTTGTAAAGTTCAGCTCGTGGCTTATCTATCAGAAAATCTCCAAGCAGTTGGGGAGCAGAAGAATCCACTAGGTCCCAATTATTAATAAACCGTAGGTTCTTCTTATATATAGAGATAATGGTTTTTCGTCTGGACGATGACGAGGACTTGTACTGAGATATCAAAATAAATAGAGCCGTTAAACGATGCTCATGGACAGGACTTTGTAGTAACCGTTCTACCTCAGAGAGTTGCATGTCAACATTGCTCTTAGCCACCTGGCGCTGAACTGGTACTGTAATCCCAATAAATTTATCCCCTTCTCCATACTGACCAGGTCCGGTCTTAAAAAAACCTTGCGCCACGATAGCTCTAGCTGGATCAGCTAACTGTTTAAGCTCTAATTTAACTTGATTGGCTGTTGGAGTTTTTGTCATCAGGGTTGCATTGTATCACAATTTATTGTCTACTTGGGCTGACCGCAAGTTTTATAAAAGCCTTTGCGTATATAGAGTTGAGCCGCAATATCTGACTATGGACGAAGAACTTGGCCGCGATTACAGCGATGAACAACTAGCGGAAATGGCGGCGCATGACCAGCGTTATTTTGGTTGTCTAATTGAAAGATACGAGCAAAGGTTGATGCGCTTTATCTGTCGGCTGTCTGACGTATCTCATGAGGAGTCGGAAGATATTTTGCAGGAGGTGTTTTTAAAGGCGTATCTAAATATTCGTGACTTTGACACATCTCTTCAATTTTCTTCCTGGATTTACAGAATAACTCGCAATGAGGTCATTAGTCAGTTTCGAAAACGAAAAGCTCGACCACACGGTCATGCCATCGACGTGGGAGACGAAGTTATTCAAGCCTTGGCTGACACCTTAGACGTATCTCGTGAGACTGAAAATAAATTGCTCCGAGGAGAACTAATTAAAGTACTTGACTCTATTGATAAAAAATATCGCGAGGTTTTAGTTCTCCAATTCTTTGAAGAGCGGACTTATGATGAGATCGCTGATATTTTGAGAAAGCCTCCGGGAACTGTAGCTAGTTTAGTAAGTAGGGCTAAAAAACAAGCCAGAGCCGCTTGGGAGGAAATACACCACGACACACCACTATGACAAAAGACCAACTTAAATCTAGCGTCCTAAAGCGCATCAAGACAGACCAGCTGTCACCCAAGCCGCACTGGCAGTTTACGCTGCGTGAAGGCTTGATGTGGACACTTGGAACTGTAGCGGTTTTTATTGGCAGTGTAGCAGTGGCAGTGATTATTTATCTGGTTTCAAGTAGTGATTTAGATTTACTATTGCAAGCTTCAGGAAATCCTATCGCAGATCTATTTAAGTTATTCCCATACTTTTGGCTAATACTTTTAGCATTATTTGTTTTACTGGCCCGTTACCAAGTAATGCACACCAAGCGGGGCTATCGCTATTCAGTCTGGTTAGTGGCTATATCGTTAGTAACAGCATCAATTATAATTGGCGCGTTCTTTTCCTTTACTGGCATTGGTCAACAGATTGACCAGGCCTTTGAACAAAGACTACCAATGTACAGTGACTTGCTAGCTCCTCGACATGATGTCTGGTGTCCTTCTGAAGGCGGCCGTCTAGGAGGTATGGTTTTAGAAGTCGTTGATAGTGAGCACTTTAGATTAATTGATATCAATGGTAATGAGTGGATTGTGGACCTGACTGAAATTCAAGCTACCACAGCTGACATAACTCCGCGTGAGGTTGTGAGAATGTTAGGCGAACTCGGGGCCGAGGGTGTATTTGAAGCTTCCCTTATCCGTGTAAAACCCCTAGATACACCATTTGGTCCCAAGGGTCGTTTTGAAGAACGCATGGAAGTTGGTGGCCGCGCTCTACCACCTGGCGCAAGAAATATTTTCCGAGTACGTATTACTGGGTGAGGCCTCGAACTAATCTGTAATATACAACCGATGAAAAAAAGTACACTGACAATCGTTGCTGCAGCGGTCGGAATAGCCCTCACAGCAGGTATCACCACTGCCCTAGCTTCGAGTGACAGTGGGGACACATTTCATAGCTGGATGATGGGTTCGCACGACCAAATAGAGACAGCTATTAATGACGGAGACTACGAAACTTGGTCAGCACTTTCACTCGAGAGAAATACTCGTCTAAAAGAAGAAGCTGATGCCAAAGTCACACCAGATAATTTTCAAACTCTGCAGGAAGTTCACAGACTGCACGAGTCCGGTGACAATGAAGCTGCCCGTGAGCTCATGATGGAGTCCGGCTTGCACATGGGAATGGGCGGACCAGGACATAATGGCCCCGGCAGAATGGGTCAGGCTGGACCAAAAGGCCAACCTAATTCAGACAACAATTAGTATTGCGCAGATATGCGTCTCGGCAACAAACAGCCTCGTCCCCAGCGAGGCTGTTTTGTTTAAAAAAAGATCCCTCAAGCTCTGAACGGTTAGTCTCCGTTCAAGGTCTTGAGGGCTTCCCACGGATCGCGATTTGGCGCGATCAAGTAGGCACCCGGAAACATGGACTCCGCCTTGATGTGGTGGAGCAGGTCCCTGGCCAGCTGGCGACCGACAGCTCGCGCGACCTCGAGTCCACCGTCTCGGCTGGGAAGAGTCATGATCACCTCATCCGGAATGTGCACGCCCGGCAAGGTGTCACTCAAGCGCCTAGCCTGCTCTCGATGGACGAGCGGCCAGATTCCCGGCATGACCTACCGTGAAGATAGGCTGAGCCATGATGAAGTTAGCGCGGTAGTCCAGCTTGGCACGCAGACGGTCCTGTTCCCTAATTAGAGCAGATCCGGACAAGGTGTAGTCGAAGGCCACACCAATGGCAAAGCGGGTGGGCGCTTGCTCCTTGCCAGGACGATGACGGCCGCGTCGAAGCTCGTCGAGAGCGGCCACGAGGGCCACCGCGTCGCCCTGGAAGACACCGTCTCGACACTGCGGAAAGGACCGCTTGGGGCGATCTCCAGTGACAGCCAGGACAGTCTGCAGGCCGAAGTGGGTCACCCCTGCCAGCACCTGGTTGACGATGCCGCCGAAGCTGGCGTCACGACAGGTCAGATGTGGCACAGCCACCATGCCACGGGCCTGCACGGCACAGGCGGTCATGACCGCGTCCCAGGCGGCCCGGGAGCTGGTCGAGTTGATGTCGACAGCCTGGATTCCACCCTTGACGCGAATGGCATCCAGCAGGTGGTGCAGGTCATGAGTAGCTCCGTCGCTACCGGGGTCGAGCTGAACACTGACGGTGAACTCGGGCCCTTCAAGGTGGTCGAGAAAGTTGCTGGTCTCCTGACGAGATGAATCGGACATGGGATCTCCTCCTGCCTGGCGGTGAATCGAAAAACGCCTGGTTCCAACTGGAAACAGGCGCCGAGAATATAAAAATCGGAGTTGTTCCAGTTATCTCCTTTTCGCCAAAGCGAAAAGATGGATGAGGCACCTAACTTGCGATAAACGCAAGGGTTGTCCGACCGTCATAGAGCCATAACTCTCGAGTCGTCTTGATAACCGTTCTTTTGGAAAAGAGCCACGAGAGTTTATCAATCAATCTAGGAATAGTCAAAAACGTGACAGCGTGCAGAGGCTAAGTTACAATGGCGAAAATACATTACTATGATTATTTCACACAAATTCAAGTTCATCTTTTTAAAACCTCGCAAAGTAGCCGACACCAGCGTGCAGGTAGCGCTGGCCAAACACTGTGGTGCTGACGATATTATTACGCCGACCACTGCTTTTACAAAAGGCGTTGACGTAGATGCCTACGATGATCACGCTAGAAATTTTAATGGCTACTTCAATCATTTAAGACCGAGTCGAGTTCGGCAAAAAGTTGGTCAATCAGCCTGGGACTCATATTTTAAATTTTCCATCGTGCGTAATCCTTGGGACATGGTGGTGTCACGATATTTTTGGAATCAGAAGGCACCAGTGGTACGAAAATCTCCTAAACAGATCTTAGCGGAACTTAGGCGTGACCCGCTGAATATTGATAAGTATGGCAAACTGTTCTTTGCGATTGATAGGTCTCTCCGCGGAAAAAACTTAGCGCCCGAGGCTGACTTTGCGACCTTTGTTAAAAAATTGCCCCACAATATTTCAAACACCAAATATTATTTTGATTGGCGCGGCAATCCGATTAATGACTTCGTTATCCGTTATGAGAAATTGAATGAAGATTACGAGCAACTATGCAAGAAAATAGGAGTGCCCTTTGAACCACTGCCTCAGCTTAAAACCAAAACTCGCGGCGCTCGCGACTACCGCGAGCTCTACACTCCTGAACTACGTGATCATATTGGCAAACTGTTTGCCAAAGAGATTGCATTTTTTGGTTATACTTTTGACGCTCCCGAGCCTACAGAATAAATTCAGTAATTAACCGGTAGCCTTTTTTCTAGCGGCGTCGTTCTGGTTTTTTCGTTCAGCCATTTCCGCCTTAACCCTCAAGCCAGTTGGCGTGGTAGCTAAACCGCCTAGGGCTGTTTCACGAAGCTCTCTAGGCATAGCTTCTCCCACTCGCCGGAGAGCATCAACAACCTCGTCAAATGGAACCTTGCTAGTAACTCCACCAATTGCCAGATCTGAGGCAGTGAAAGCATTCATGACCATAAAGGTCGTGCGCTTGATGCAAGGGACCTCAACAAGACCGCCCACTGGATCACAAACTAATCCCAGAACATTTTTTAAAGAGAGCGCGGCCGCGTCTAAGCATTGCTCAGGTGTGCCTCCACGCATCTCAGTGATTCCAGACGCAGCCATCGCAGCAGCTGAGCCATCCTCCGACTGACAACCACCTTCAGCTCCACTCATCATGGCATTTTCTTCTATTATCAAACCAATCGCCGATGTGTTAAGTAATCCAGCTACCATAACCTCCTCACTGAGCTTTAGGCGATCGCGAGCTGCGTATAACGACGCTGGTACAATTCCGGCAGATCCGGCTGTGGGACAGGCCACAATGCAGTGAGAGCAAGCATTGGTCTCATTGGTGGCCATAGACCAAACCATGGCGTGGAGAGCGATGTCGCTCATGAACATTTCTTTTTTCTTCGGACTCTTTAAGTATTCATTAAAAATATAGGCGTCACCGCCGACCAGTCCAGTGACGGACTCCTTGCGCTCGTCTTTAGCATCAAGGATGGCCTTGCCCATAGCCGAAAGCACGCTTTTACTACGTTTAAGAATTTCCTCTCGGGTGCGGGCTTTTGTTTCCATTTCATATTCAATAGCAATTTCTGAAATAGAAACTTGATGATCCTTGGTAAGAGCAAGTAATTGAGTAGCCTTTGTGAAATTATAAGACATGGTTATGAGATTACGGGTATGGTTGTATCATCGACGCCTTCCCATGGGCTCAAATGTGGGATGACGCTAACGCGGGTGACGCCAACGGTATCTTTAAAATTACTTAGCAGGTCATCGGGGATTTTGTCGACCTCTATAATAAAACGGTTATATCCAGTATCACGCTTCTCGTGAGAAAACATTTGTAGTAGCTTCGAGCCAAATGGATGAAGCTGACCGTACACTAAATTAAGAACATCAATGTCTCCGCGAGCTGTAAAAATTATCAAGTCAGACTCTCCGTTAAAAGTAACGGGCATATCATCGACCTTAGTGATCTCAATTAACCCACCACCAACGGAGGAGCCGAGTACCATCATTTTTCTATCTCCTTTTTGAAAATAAAACTTGGCGGTATTTGGATGGTAGTGTTTTCCACCTTCTGGCTTAGCAACAAGGGACACCTTCATCCCCTTCTCTTGGGCAATTTCCAGAGAGCGTTTTATTTCTGGGTTATGGGTATGTAAACCAAGCACCCCCGCCACCAGAGCGGTATCCGTACCGTGGCCATCGTAAACTTCGCCAAAAGAACCGTACAAAATAATAGTGACCTCGTCTGGAAGCTCGCCGAATAAGGCTCTGGCCACACCGCCAAGTCGAACCGCTCCAGCGGTGTGGGACGAAGACGGCCCCACCATAACCGGCCCGATTATACTAAAAATTGAATGGGACATTTAGCACAATTAATTGATGAACAATACAAAATATGCCAACTGCTTGCAAGGGGTTATTCAATCTTGCTGGCGGGTCAGCCCATTCATTCTAGCCACTAGTTTTTTCTGCATCTTTTGAGCGTTCTCTTGTACTTTTTGGACTCTTGTTGGAGCTACGATGCCCTGAACCATTTCAGCGGCCCGAATACCAGTCGTCAAAGCTGTCTCCATTGATGGACTGCCGAGGTAATCACCAGCAAAGAAATATCGGTTATCGCCCTGAGCCTGCCTAACCTGCTCTACAAAAGCTTCGTTAGCCACCGGCATAGTTACACTCCAGTGATTTAATTCTATGACAGCTTCCCAGACAACATCAGGAAACAGTACTTTGAGTTGTGGGAGAATCTCTTGGTACATCTCTTCTTTAGTTCGGTCAGTGTCCTCCAGCAACTCGTCGTGGACAATTACGTTTAGGTTAATACAACCAGCCAGTGAATTGTCGTATAAAGACGGTAGGTTGATTGAAGATAAGATTTGAAACGGAACGTGGCGCTGTGGTTTGTAGAAAACGGCACCCCAGTCATTGCTACCGTTAACGGATGGCACTTTGTCAGCCTTGGCGGTTACCGAGTAAAAGTGTGTGTAGTCGCAATCTGGCTTAGCGTTAGGTAAGACCTGCTCGTAAATAGGATCATTAGCGGGTAGGGCAAAAACTATTGAGTCAGCAGTATACTCAGCGTCTTTTGTGCTAACCTGATTTCCAGTTATCTTGGTTACCTTGCTGGATAATTTAATGGAGCCGCCGTTTTTGATAATGGCATCACCCATGGCATTAGCAAAAATACTGTTGCCATATCGAAAGTAGAAAGCTGTGCTGATATCGCCATACAACCTTTGAAACCGAATAATCGGAGCGACGAAGGCCATTTTGTACTGGTCTACTGGTCCGTAACAATAGCCTTGGCAAACAATGTCTGTGAAGCGTTCATAAATGGTTTCGTGCTTAACACCCAAAATATGACGGAAATGTTCCGAGATGGTTCGACCAGCAAACCGTTCAAGATCAGGTTCAGCCATATCATCTTGTGCTAGTACAGGAAAAGCTAACCTGGGATACAGCTTCATGGTATCAGATGCAGGAAAATCTAAATCGCGCTGAGTACGATAGATTTGATCTCCGTCCAAATCATAAAATATATCTTTCAGGGCGATCGGTTCAATCTGATCCTGAATTTTTAACTCGCTCAAAAGTCGATGATACTGCTCATACCAGGGGTAGATAATGAAACCTCCAAAATCAACTTGGTGACCTTGAACCGATAATGACCGGACGCGACCTCCGAGGTAGTCACTGGCTTCAAGCAGAGTAACTTTGTAGTCACTATTTTTACTTAGTTCATAGGCACAGGACAGACCAGCTAATCCGGCACCAACTACGATGACACTTTCACTCATATAATGATGGATATTATTTTAGAAATTATACCATGCTTACAAACGACCCTCACGATACAAGACCGCTAGCTTGTGGAAATATACAAATGATATTATCGCTATATTTAATGTGTAGAGCAAACCAGACAGCGAAGTCGAGCTAACGGGAGTCGTGGCCAGCCAGGCTTGCCATCCAGCCACAGCCACAGCTATCAGGCCGATTAACCATGGAATTGAAATAGTTGCTAGAACTAACAAACTAAGAGCTGCCTCTCTCCTACCTAGCTCATCAAGAGCCATCTTTTTTTTGGCTAAATACGCTAGGCCAATAATCATGTCGATGGCTAGGCCAATAATGTAGGGAGCGCCCTGGGCATATAATTGCTGTGGCAACTCGGCTAAGCTTGCGTGATACCAAGCCAAGGAGGCAATAGAAATAAAAATTGGAACCAGCAGTGGCAACTCCTCTTGTAGTCGTTTAGGATAAAATCGAAAGAAAATAATGCCAGCGTAGACGGCAAAGACCGGAATAAAATAGAACCACAAAATATAGGGTAAGAACTCTACCACCCAAGTGGCAGTTAGTGGTCTCAGTAGTAAGGGGGTCCAGACTAGAGCTACAAACAGCGGCGCCACAACACTTGGCACGAAGATAGCTATCATCACTAACTTGGATAATTTTGTTGGATGGGATCGTGAGCTAATATTGTTCATCTTTATTTGCCACATTAATCAACATTTCAAGGTTTCTTATTGTAACACGTTCTGGTTTAGGGTTGACAAAAGTCTATTTTAGTGCTACTGTGCGGAGTCTTTTTGCTGGATGCTCCCTGTCTTTCATAGCTTGAAAAACAGCGAGCATCTTCAGCAAGGAGATAGATGTGCAAATCAAGCGGTTTGTCTTGGAAGTTCCGGGACCACTGGCCACGGTGTGCCTTGTCGTCACGGACGAGGCAGGCAACGAGATCACCGCCACCTATTCCAAGTGGCGCTGCTACGACACGGGCACGAAGGCCATCTTCATCATCTCCTGAGGGAGGAGCTGAAGGGCCGGGCTCGTGTGTCCGGGGTGCAGACTTTCGAGTCGGCCCCATCTTTCAAAGCACAGAAATAATTGTGCGTTATGACAGCAAAACATCCCGTTAGGGATGTTTTTAGTTAGACTGTTCAAGTTCCAGACTATCGGCTAGAAAAATATCGTCTTGCTCACGAACTAGTGGATGAACCAACAAAGCCTGTTGATTGGCGCCAGTTAAAAATAGTCCATTAATTGAACGCACGCGAGAGAGCGCGACATAGCCCATACCTGGGGCAAAAGATTTGGATAGATCAATCTCGGCAGCGTCTAAGGTCATGCCCTGAGATTTGTGAACGGTAATAGCCCAAGCCAAACGCAACGGGAACTGACGAAGCTCAGCTACCTGCACACCCTTTTTTTCTACCGCCCAGCTTTCTGGCAACACGGTAATACGTTTGCCTTCTCTGGTTTCTACTACTGGCAAGTTTGTGACATCTTCAAAATCAATCACTGTACCGAGCGTGCCATTAGCATAACCCTTTTGAAAATTGTTTTTTATAAACATGACCTGAGCGCCTATTTTTAACTCCAGACGCTGCTGCGCCATGCAGTATTTTATGAGCTGAGCTAGGTCGGCCTTTTTACCGGTAGTCGACATGGCATAAATTTTTGACTCCCCTACAATTTTGGTGAGCTGGTCAGCGTTCATGCGGTCGACATCAACATTGTGAGTGAACAGGCGCGTGACTGGCGTGTCGTGCGGCACCTCTTCCTCAAGTCGCTCCTGTAATTTAAAGGTAGAATCCTCAGAGATATCTCCGGCTCTGATTTCTTGCAAAATAGTGAGCAGAGCGTCGTCGTCTTGCCGGTAAACTTGATCCAGATAACAAACTTTGGGTTTGAGTTCGCGCCAGACTTTAGCCTCGAAAGCAAAATCCTTTACCTCGTTGGAGTCGCGATTAATAGGTGGCAACTGAAAAAAATCACCACACAACACGGTTTGCAGTCCGCCAAACGGTTCGTCGATATCTCTGATAGTGCGTAGAACCTCATCGACCATGTCGAGGCGGTAGGAGTGCATCATCGAGATTTCATCCAGAATCAGAACGTCAGTTTTTTTGAAGCGCTTATGGAGATGTTCCTTTTGCAATATTTCATCGAGGTCATAGGCCGAGAGTCGATCTTTAATACCGATACCCGCCCAGGAGTGAATGGTCTGTCCGTTTAAATGGGTAGCTGCGATGCCGGTGGAGGCAGTAACGGCAACTTCAAGTCCACGCTCTAATTGGCACCAACGAATAAACTCGTTCAGAACATAAGTTTTGCCTGAACCGGCTGGACCAGTCAAAAAAACTTGGTAACCGTCTTTAAGAATTTTGAGGGCTTGCTCTTGGGTCATTCTCTTTTTGGTGCGGCTCCTAATATCCCAGTAATTAATTCATGCGTAG
>PFGC01000030.1 GCA_002781785.1 Candidatus Kerfeldbacteria bacterium CG15_BIG_FIL_POST_REV_8_21_14_020_45_12 | reverse complement strand
ATACCTTCAAGCTCCTGCAGAATCTTCTCCCCTGGCTTTAGATAGAGATGATAGGTATTGCTTAAGAGAATCTGACCAGCCTCAGGATCTACCGAGGTTTGAATATCCTCCAGCTCATGGGGAGCCATGGTGCGAACCGCGCCCATTGTGGCAATCGGCATAAAGAATGGAGTCTTTAAAGTTCCACGACTAGTCGTTAGGCGACCGCCCCTGGCACCAGATCGATGAGTTGTTACCAACTCAAACATATTATGAACCCTCTACAACGCCCTTACCCTTAGCCCCCTCGTCATTAGGAAGATCAGTAGTTATGCGATCAAGCTGCTGTGAAATTTGCTCTCCTGTATAACTATCTGTTCCGGAAACCGCGGTTTCCTGAGTTAAAACTAGTAATTTATCGATATCATCGGTGGAGGGAGATACAGTGACAGAAAAATGGAAAGACTCTGAAGCATTAGCTTTTAACTTGTCAGTGCTATAAGACACTTGCCGGCTAGTTGAATTGTATGACAACGCGCTGCTAGCGACGTCTTCCCAAATTACTCCAGCCGGAAGTGTTGCGCTTACAGAAAAACTATCAACCGCATTGCTCCCGTTGGAAATTGTCCAGTAGATAACATAAGTGGTGTCCTGACTAACAACTGGTGGCAGCGGGCCAGTTCCAATCTTCTTTAAATTGTCATCAAAGTATCTCCCTTCGGCTGAAACCGATAGGTTGCCTTGAAGTTTTACGTCGGCTGTAGCCTCGTTGGAAAAAGTAACGTCTTTGCCCTCAACTTTTGCTTTAGTAATCACAGCCTTGATGCCAAGGGACTTTTCAGAGATGTTATCTGATTTTTTTACTGTTGTGGTGTAAGTCAATTCTTGCTGACCAAATGAGGTTAACTTTTCAATTGGATCAAAACCATAACTGCTGTCCTTTAGTAAGTCACCAGTAAAATCCAATCTTACTTTAAGGTCCCTGATCTCAGCCTCTGAAGTATTCTTCACCGAGACAGTGACGGTTAGCTCGCCTTCGGCTGTGACAATTTCTTGAGCAGATATAGATAATTCAATTTCTGGGTTTATAATCAGGATTAGTGATTTTTGCTGGCTCTGAACGGTAAAACTATTATCTATCTCAACAACTCCAAACTGAGCATTAAACTCCTTTGTGCTACCTGATTTACCTGTGAGAGTTCCGCGAATAGTGATCGACTCGGAGGCGCCAGCTGCTAGAGTATCGATTCTCCAATCATTATTACTGCCCCGCGGCTCCACATCAGCTCCGGTGTAGGTGAAGCCTTCTGGATAGGTCACGGATACTTTTGAGTTTTCTAGCGCCACCGCAGCCGTGTTTTTGAAAGTAATTTTATACTCCAGCTCCTGATCTGCCTGGACTTGTGCGGGAGCTTCAACTTGAAGTTCTATAATCGAACTTGAAACATGAACATCTGTCTCAGCGCTCGTTTGAAAATTAGTTGAGAAATTGGCTGGCTGATAGGTCAGTAAAGAGGAAAAATGCTTGTCATCACCCTTGGTTCCTACTAACTGACCAGTAATTTCAAGTTTACCACCTGCTCCGGCCTTTAGTTCACCAAGCTCAAAAACCCGGCCGCTGTCTGATTGAGAAGTTTTATTAGCACTCTTATAGTAGAAACCATCCGGATAAAAAACCTCTATCTGCGTAGAACGCAAATCAACTTTTTTTGTATTTTCGTATTTAATCTCAAGGGTAACCAAATCACCTGAAGCGGTATTATCTGGAGCCTTTATACTAATAGTCACCCCAGCGTCGCCAGTAGTATTTCCGAAATCACGACTAAAAACCCGATAGCCAAAGTAGGCCACAGCCATTAATAAAACCAAGAACAATCCGACGAAGGCAACCCACTTTCGACGCTGTGGAAGCTGATCCATCTTCGTCATGTCGATATCATCGTCGCTTAAGTCATACAGCTCACTAATGTCTGAGGGGCCGTTTTCAATTTCTACAACCATCTCTGAATCATCTTCATCGACACCTGTTATTTCTGAGTTGTCATCCTTGTGGTCTTCGTCGTCGCTTGACTTAACTTGACCACTGCTTGCTTTACTAACTGTCTCATGAGCCTCTGATTCGGAAGAATCTATCACTAAACCATCTACTTCTTCATCTATTGGAGGAGTAGACTCACCACCTTCCTGGCTGGTTGCAGCGCTGGTCGAAGTTATTACCTTTTTGGATTGAGTTTTACGTCTTTTTCGTGGCATGGGGTCTATAGTCAGTCTTTTTCTGAGTGACACGATACCACACTCCTAGCCCTAGAACAATCATTACAACTCCTACATATTGGGCTCCTGTCAAGCTAAAAAAACGAGCATCAGTATAACCGGGTATATCGTAAGCTCTAAAGAAATCTAAAAAGATCCTAACTGATCCATACCAGATTAGAAAAAAGGCTGTGTAAAAACCTGTCGGACGATCAGGTTTTTGTTTGTGTAAGGTGAAAAATATCAAAGCCATGATAGCTCCGTTGATGGAAAGATACAGACCATGATTATGGCGAGCTATGCCATCAGAATAATTTTGACCGAGAAAAAAATTAGTTATTTTACCTGGGTGATCAAAAATTAAAGCACAACCAAGTCGACCGATCATTAAGCCAACGGGCAGTCCAAACACGGCTACTTCGGCATATTCAAAAAATGAGAGATGTCTGATTTTTGAAAAAACTATAGCTGCTATTACCGCACCGATAAAACCCCCATTAATTGACATGCCGCCTTCCCAAATTCGGAATACGCCTATCGGATCGTCTGTGTAACGCCCTAGTTCTGTTAACACAAAAAACAGACGGGCGCCGATTAATGCCATAAGCACCGACCAGAAAGTCAGATCTAACAATGACTCAACATTAAGACCACGACGCTTTGTCTCTTTAACAGCAACCATCAGGCCAGCTAAGATTCCGGCGGCCACCAACAATCCCCAAACGTTAATGGGCACGGGACCTACTTCAAACTTTATCAGTTGAAAGTACGGAATCATTTTGCCTCAATGTGAATTGGCGCGTTGCGCTCGGTTCCGACCTCAGTATTGGCGCTCGGTTGGTCGATTGTGGCAGCTTGATTCTTAACAGTGGAATCGCTTTGTTGTTCATCAACCGCAGCTGCAGCATTTGACTCAATGGTTTCGGCGAGTGCTGAAGCGATAACTTTCTCACTCCAACTAACAATGGCCTCAAAAATATCAGTGAAGTCAGCATCTGACTCATCAGCGATGATGTCAACATCTTTCGCTATTAGTGTCAGATCTATTTTCGGATCTCCGACGATTGAAGTTTCTTCAACCGAATCAATGACCTCATTTGTAGGCTTGTTGGCATTTTCATCTACGACAGCGCCCTCCTCTGAATCAAGCGCCTTGGTTTGATCCGAGGGCGAAGCCACCTGAATATAGTACAGATCTTCATTTAGCAAAGCTGTGGCCACACCCAAAGATTGACTAATAGGATAATTGGGATGGTCCAAATGGTGAACAATGAGCAGCGACTTATTCAAATGAGACAGGCCTTGAGTAGCGCCGTCTTCAGTTAAGCAGAGATGCAAATCGGCCGCTGAACGACAACCGGCCGTATAGGCTAGGCTATCTCCACCACCTGGAACATTCTCCTCCTGATAATCGTAAAGATCTGACAGATCGGTAACGGGATTAATGGCGATAACGCCAGTTAAAGCAGATGAATACTGCTCCGCAGCTAGCAATGCGAGATAAGCTCCTTGGCCAACGCCAGCAATTAAAATAGGCTGGTTTTTGGATTCACTGCCACGACGAAACCAGTCTACCGCTGAAAGCACATCACTTAGATCTTCTTCACCTATGATACTGTCTCGCCAATTTACAGTAATAACAATGGCATTTAAGGAATCGCTGAGCCGTTGTCCAAGCATTCCGTGAAGGGCGTCCGTATCAGTTGCGCTGGAAGGAGCGTCGTGTACCAAAACAATGCCTGGAAATGGCCCAAAGCCCTCTGGCTTAGAAAGTAGGGCTGAAATTGGAATACCATCACGAGTTAGCAGGGAGATGTCTTCGGTAGCAACTGCTTCATAAGCCAGCCGTCTACCAAAAATATCTTCAATACTATCAACTGAAGGAGAAAATTCATCAAGAAAGTCCTCAATACTCTCAGCTTGAGGTACCACCTCCGGGTTGCCTTTCAACATTTGAGTGCCTTTCAACACACTGAAGGCTACTACCATCAATACCACCAAGGCCAAGCTAGTTGGACCTAGCGATCGCCCGGTTTCGACTGACGGATCGACTGATTTTTTTCTTTTAAATAGTGACATGGTATATCAGGATTCTACATGAGTTTTCGTCTACCGTCGACGCCTTGACCACACTTCAGGGTTTACAATAGTCTTGGGTTTTTTATTTGACAGAGCGTCTAGGATAGCAGTAGCAGCCAAAGTGGACATGGCGATACGAGCTTCATTGGTAGCTGAAGCAATATGAGGAGTCAACACCACGTTGTCCAAAACTTTCAATTCAAGCTGGTCGCTAGGGTCACAATCAATACTTGGCTCGCACTCAAACACGTCAATACCAGCGCCAAGAATTGCCTTTGATTTGAGGGCTCGCGTCAATGCCTTTTCAGAAACCACTGGCCCTCTAGAAGTATTGATTAGGATAGCTGTTTTTTTCATCTTCTTAAACTCAGCGGTGTCTATCAAGTGGGTAGTAGATGGCAGAAGTGGCACGTGAACAGAGATAACATCAGCCCGCTTTAATAGTTCGTTCATAGTAACCTTTTTGGCTCCCAGCTCTTTCTCTAGTTGTTTGTTTATTTGAAAATCTGTGTAAACAATATTCATTCCGAGCCCGTCGTGAACCATTTGAGCAAGGGTAGAGCCAATTCGTCCCATACCGATAATGCCCATAGTTTTTCCGCGCAACGATGGCCCTATGAAACCCATTGGCATCCAGGCTTTGTATTTTTCGGCACGAGTAAAGTGGTCTGCTTCTACCACGCGGCGACTGACAGCAAGAATTAGCGCCAGGGCGTGCTCAGCTACCGCTTCATCCATAACACCTGGAGTATTTGTAACAACTATGCCTCGCTGGGTAGCTGCCTCAACATCTATATTATCAAAGCCAACAGCGTAATTTGCAATGACCTTAAGATTAGGCGCGGCATCCATAACAGCGCCGTCTATCTTGTCGGTCAAGATAGATAGTAGGCCCTCGACTTTTCCCACGCCTTTTAGCAAATCTCTTCTAGAAATAACTGAATCAGCTCGCCTTAGTGTGACATTAGCTCGCTTTTTTAGAAGCGCAATCCCCTCTTCAGGTATTGGTCTGGTGATGAAAACTTTTGATTTTGATAGCATAAATTTATTTGTGAAGTATTTGTAAATTAATGAAACCGGTTTCTAGATTATTTCGCAAAACCTCCTCAAGGACATGCTCGGAACTAAAAGTTATAAATATCTGGTTCCAAACATCTTCGAACAGATGGTAGGTTTTTTGACTTTGACTGGCTACCGAAACAATGTTGTCAGCATAGTTAAGAGAAAACAACTGCCCATCGACTAGGTTACCAACTGAAAAGTTAGTATCCCAAATGTCTAGAATGCAACTACTATACGCGGGAGTATCGCACATCATATCACGCAGAAGTCGCCTGGCATTGTGCCAATGAATTGGCTCTGGCATAACGTGAGGCTCAAAAACCCTAGGGTCCGGGTGAGGTTTTTTTGTATAATACTGATGAGTAATTCTAACAGCACCTATTGAGAGCTGGTCTGTGCCAATGCCTCCTAAAATAACCTGCTTCAAAAGCTCACCAAATTCTTCTGGCTTTTCCTCGGCAATACGAATAAAATATTTTGAATAAAAACCAACCTCGTAGAGATAGTGAAACAGTAGCGTGATGAGAACCTTAAATACGGCAGTAGATTCAGCTGCCTTTGGATTTGGAATGACAAAAATAACTCCCATTTCCTTCAAGTGCGAAAAAGGATGCAGTTTTCCCTTCGCAAAATCCTCAGCCAGATCAAACCAATCATCGGATGACATAAGCACAAATGATATCTCTCGATGCTCAAAATCATCAGGAGTGAGGGTTAGGTAGCGCTCAAGCAGCGCATCGCCATATTCACGAGAGACAGCAAACCGAAAAGAGGCGAAGATTGTCTCTACCGAAAATCTTGCCAGCAGCTCATCCACTGTGGTTAATTTAAAATGCTCCAGCAATTCACTTGGCGGCAGCTCCTTCAGCAAACGCTTGGCTACATCGTGTTTTAAGAAAAAACCTAATCTATTTTCTGGCTTAAGTGTCTCTTTTACTTTTTCTATAACACCACTCCAACCAGACGCTGTCGACAGATTGGGTTCATGAAAAAATTCTCTTAGAGCGACATCTAGTTTTTCAATTTCCCGTTGCAGAGCTGATCTGATCTCCGCACTACCTGATTTTTCTGACAAACCCAGGGCACGCATAGCCACTCCCCAAGAGGCCAAATTCTGAACGGCCCACTGATCAATTGCTCGGGTATCGCCCGTGATATCTTCAAGGGTCTTGATGTAATTTTCAAGTATTTGCTGCTGCGGTTTTTTTAATCCGAGCAAATTAGTTAAGTGCGTACTAGTAGCAGAATTCATAAAGACATGATGGTTTTTAAAATATCTGCATGAATGTTGGCTGGAGCGAAAAAAACATTTTGATCACCGTTACGCCAGTCGATTGGCAGCTCATTAAAATCACTGACTATCAGACCAGCCTCTTCTGCTAGGACAATAAGCGCAGCGTAGTCCCACGGACAAAAATCGCTGCCAACATATAAATCATAATCTCCTCGTAACATGGCTAATATATTGGCGGCGCAAGAGCGCAAGCTTTCGGTTGTCATGCCGCGGGACTGCCATAACTTGCGCAACTTATCCAACCTCTCAGCTGTACTGGCATCGGGCCAATATCCAACCAATGGACTAAATGAACCATCAATGTTTTGTGGAATGACAACACGTTGACCGTTGAACCAAGCTCCGGCGCCTCGCTCTGCAACTCCGAGCTGTCCACTAACAGGATTGAAACTGACGCCAAGTTCAATTATGTGATCACGAGCACGAGCAATTAGCACGCCAAATTCTGGTTGATTGTTGGCAAAATTAAACGTTCCATCAAGCGGGTCAACTATCCAGGTGTACTCTGATCCGTGATCGACCCTTCCAGACTCTTCGGCCAGAATGTTATCCGTTGGATAGTGTTGCTTGATGGCTTTCAGAATATGAGCCTCAGAAGCCAGATCTGCTTCTGTGGCAAAACCCTCTTCACTTTTTTTTATATGACGAGTCAGTGGCTTGCCATAAAAACTAAGTAGGATTTCGCCGGCTTGAGTGGCCAGGTCGACAGCAAAGTCAGCCTCTGTCGTAAGCTGTGGCTGCTGGCTCATGATAATTATTCTTGGTTTACTGGCTCCTCTTCTTCGACAAATTCAAGGTCTAGCTTCAGACCGCCAAATTGCTCGGAAATTTTATTGTATACCATCAAAGAAACTCCAGTCGCAACGTACGCGGCTAGACCTATGACAAGTGGGACAATTATATAACCAAGCTCCTCAACTAACTCGTCTCCCGCTAGAGAATGAAGCTGATCGATATAGGCGAGGACTCCAGGAATCAACGCAATAATTGCTACAACTATACCAACATAACGCGCTGGAATCCAAGCATTAATGTGAGTTATTTCGTACATATATTGGATTTATTGTTTTAAACGCACCGACAAGTATCCGAGGTGTTCAGCCACGCGATTATACACCAGCGCGAAAACCAGACCTATGATTGTGCAGGTAACGATACTGGAAATTAGTGTGATCGCTACTGAGATTAGGATTCCAAGATAAACTCCTCCTGACTGACCGACGGATAGATGGCTATACATAAAAACATTTATCCCCAGAAAGACCAGTCCAATGAGAAATCCAATACCACCGATCACTGCGCCAATGATAGCTCCAAAGCGGACGGCTGAAAGAGGCTGAATCGAACGTACCCGGTACAGTGGGTCCATAGTTAAGTCGATCTATGATTAACCCGTCTCTGCAAGATAACCATTAGCATAGTGAAGATAGCTGCCAGGAATAATAGCACTAGATAGACACCTATATTTTTGTATTCGTCGAGGACGAAGCTCCCGACCTCAAAAACCAAGTGGATCATCATCCAAAAGGCAAACACCAAATATCCAACCACCACAATTTTTAATGGGCTATCTTCTTTTCGATACCAGATCCAAAAATAGACAACAAATAGAAACAAGAATACTGGAATGACAAAGGCAGCGTGAATCAGCATGCGAGTCAACCGATAGTCACTTTTATTTTCTCTTGGATAATAGACGCGCTCGCGTGAGACGGCCGACCGCTCAGAGGTGAGACTTGAAGAACCAAGCATCATATCCGAACCACTCATGTCGGCTTGCTCTGATTCAGAAATGGCATGGGGATTGAGAGCTGTATTAAGATCAAAAATGACACGTTCGCCCAGAATAATTAGCACGATTGAGAGTAGCATTCCTAACATTACAGCCACGAAGGAGATGCGATGTTTTTTTCTCTTGGCAGGAGTGGCCGAAGGTTGGCTAGCTGAGTTTTGTCGTAAAATGTCTTGAGTCATATAGTTGAATTAATCATTTTTCGTAATTGTTTTAGAATCTCGCGCCATCATCATTAGAGCGCCTAATAGTAATATGGTAACAACTATCGCTGCCCCAGCTAACCACCAGATACGAACGGTCCTAGCGTCGGAACGAACCCTGTCGTTAAGTAGCCCTGTGTTGTCCTCTTCACGCGGATAGAGGTCGTAGGTCATTTCACTGACAGGGAAAGATCGACTTAACCGTGTTAGCACATACTGTTCTTCCACATTTGCAGACATCAACGATTCACCGTCGGTACCGTAAGACAGATCGTTAACAGCTTGACCCGAAATAAATCCAGAATATCTTTGGGTGAATCCAGGAAGACTTCGTCGCTCCGGCGCGATTAGGTAAAGAGTAATGTCGACGTTATTTTTCAGCTTGGTTTTTGAGGTTGTAGTAGTGTCATTATAGAGCCTAGCTACCTGCGATAACTGTAGAGGAAATACCATTTTATCAGCGTCAAAACTGAAGTGCAGCGGTAGACTATCTCCTTTTGTCACGTCGCTGCTGGTGGCACTAGATAACTCGCTGGTATTTAATTTGACGGCGGTAAAATACCAACCAGCGTCGATATATTCATCCAGAATATACTCACCCTCAACCGGGTAATAGAAGCCATTGTCTGTAAACCAATCCTGCAACCCTTCTGTGGTACGGGCCTCAAGTACAGCAATGTCATAATAACCAACAGAAGTCCGTTCAATCTCAACTACAGCTGGCTCGGAAATGTAGTCGGCGGTAGAAAATGCGGAGTCGCCGAATCCACTGATAGTATAATCGTTCTGAGCTACAGTTGTAATTTGACGCAGGCCCACAAACATCTCCCAGCTGCCCCTGGTAACCTCAGGAATATTTGGAGTGGGGACTATCCAAGCAAATTCCTCAGCGTCTCCACGAAACGATGACGATACCATCATCTCCTCATGACCATTTTCGTAGTAAATGACAGCTTCCTGACCAGTCTCATAAACTGAGGTATTTGGCTGTGGGACCATGAGCCCATCTGCCATGACTACGCTCGGCCAAAACGCTATTCCTAACGCTAGAGTCGCAAGACTTGAAAAGATAGTTTTATGCATCATAAAATGTTTGTTAAACTTTTCGTTTTAGAACCTTGTTCACATGGTCAATGATGTTGTCAGGACCCATGCCAAAATGTTCCCATAACTCCATTGGACTGCCCGACTCACCGAAGCGGTCACAAACACCAACAAATTCCATGGGAGTAGGCAATTCTTTAGCCAACAGCTCGGCTACAGCACCACCTAGTCCGCCAGTGATTTGATGCTCTTCAACTGTCACAACGGCTCTAGTTTTTTTAACTGAACGAAGGATAGTAGCTTTATCAATTGGCTTAATTGTGTGCAGGTTAATAACCTCAACTGAGACCTTGCCTTTTAACATGTCCGCGGCTATCAAAGCTTCGTACAAGACTGGTCCGGCCCCAATAATTGTAACGTCTTTCCCGCTATAGTAAACATCTGCCTTACCAATTGTGAAAGGTGTTTTTGTAGTAGTGAATACAGGTGATTTTTCTCTGGCTAGACGTAAATAGGTTGGCTTAGGATCCTTAGCAATGGCCAAGGTGGCTTTGTGTGCTTGCTGATAATCGGCTGGAACAATTACTTGCATATTCGGTAGCACTCTCATTAAAGCAACGTCTTCAAGGGCTTGATGTGTAGCACCGTCAGGGCCAACTGATAGTCCAGCGTGAGAACCGACCACGATGACGGGTTGATTGTTGTAACAAATAGTCGTTCTAATCTGCTCCCAGTTACGACCTGGTGAAAAAGTAGCGTAGGATGACGTGAAAGGAATTTTACCCTCGTGAGCCATGCCGGAAGCGACTGTTACTAAATTCTGCTCGGCCACACCAATTTCTACGAAACGCTCTGGAAAAGCTTGAGCAAACCCCTCCATCCGAGTGGACTCTGTAAGGTCAGCGCAAAGGCCTACGATTTTATCGTTGTTTTTGGCAGCCTCCAGGAGGCCCTCACCAAAACCGTTGCGGACAGGAACCATTTCTAGCTTACTAGCATCAAGGAAAGTCTTCCTTAGATTAGCACTTGGAGTAATAGGCATGGGATGATGTTAGTATTCGTAAGTCCCCTCTTCAATTTGGGTACGCACAGCTTCAAGCTCCTCAAGAGCTGTTGCCAACTCTTCGTCACTTGGTGGTTTTCCGTGCCAGGTGTAGTCGTCTTCCATGTAACTAACACCCTTGCCTGGCACAGTAATGGCGTTGATTAAGATTGGCTTTCTCTTATAATTTTTGGCTTCAGTGACCGCGTCAATAATTTGAGAATAATTATGACCGTCAATTTCAATGACATGCCAATTAAAAGCCTCATATTTATCCTTAATTGGTTCCAGCGGCATAATGTCCTCCGTGTTACCGTCAATCTGAATAAAATTGCGGTCAATAATGTAAATAAGGTTGTCTAGCTTGTACTTGGCGGCCAGGAGCACCGCTTCCCAGACATTGCCCTCTTGCTGTTCGCCATCCGACCCACAGACGACGATGTGATGATTGACCCCGTCCATTTTAGCAGCCAGCGCCATACCGGCTCCTTGAGACAACCCAGAGCCAAGTGGGCCGCTGGTAGTTTCAAGACCAGGCAAAGCTGTACGGTGGGGATGACCCTGAAGTCTGGATCCGAGCTGACGCAAGGTAGTAAGCTCCTCTACAGGAAAATATCCAGCGTGCGCCATTGAGGCGTATAATACCGGGCAAATGTGGCCATTGGACAGCAAAATACGATCGCGATCTTCCCAATTTGGCTTGGCTGGATCATGCTTTAAAGCATTAAAATACAGACAAGTAAAAATATCTGCCATGCCCAGCGGCCCTCCGGAATGACCAGAGCCAGCCTTGTTAAGTGAAATTAGAATGTCTTTACGAATTTGGTTGGCCTTTAGGGCTAACGCCTTATGATCTTGAATTGGAGTCATTACTGCCATAGTTCTTATTTTGACTTTGGTACTGATTTCCAATCCTCAAGAAACTTTTCAATTCCCTGGTCCGTCAAGTGGTGTTTAAAAAGCTTGTGAAAAACTTCTCCGGGCATAGTCACTACATCGGCTCCAGCTAGAGCGGCCTGTTTAACGTGCAGGGAGTTTCTGATAGAGGCCGCTAGGATTTCGGTATCAAAGCCATACTGAGCAAACACAGCGCTGGTTTCAGCAATCATTTGTAAACCATCCTCACCAATGTCATCAAGGCGCCCAGCAAAAGGAGACACAAAGGCTGCTCCAGCTTTAGCGGCAATAATAGCCTGATTTAGATGAAATATCAGAGTTACGTTGACTTTGACACCCTGTTTGGACAAAGCAACGCAGGTAGTGATTCCAGCCTCAGTCATTGGAACTTTAATGGTGATATTTTCGTGTATTGCAATTAAGGGCTTAGCCTCTTCCATCATGCCAGCGTGGTCCATTGCGGTAACCTCAGCACTAATTGGACCGTCAACAATTGTGGTAATTTCTTTGACAACTTCCTCAAAGCTGCGGCCAGACTTGGCAATTAAGGACGGGTTGGTAGTAACACCATCAATGATACCTATTTCAGCGGCTCGCTTGATCTCACTAACGTCGGCAGAATCAATAAAAAATTTCATGGCTTGGGCAAATCTTACGATTTATACGGTCTCTACTATACCATTTTCTTAGCCAAAACAGCAACTACCCAGCCGCGTTTCGTCTTATTGATTTACCACTTACTTGAGATTTAGGAAGGCCAGGATCCGGTTTTTAGAAATTCAACGGCTGCGGCCGGTTTTTCGTTATTCCAAATGAAACTGGCAGAGGCAAGAATATCCGCTCCAGCTGTTACAATTGAGTTTCTGGTTGAGCCATTGACTCCTCCATCGACCTCAATTAGTAGCTCTGGTTTCCATTTTTTCAGCTCCTTAATCTTTTCTAACGCGTCTCGTTGAAATGACTGACCAGAAAATCCCGGAGTGACACCCATTACTAATACCATGTCTAATTCATCGAGAACTTCTTTAATGTCGTAGGTTGAGGTAATTGGATTTATGGCTAGGGCCGGACTTTTCCCAGCGTCTCGAATTTGCTTGATTGTGTGCGAGATGTTTCCGTCGGCTTCATAGTGAAAAATAACCCGGGACACATTTGGCATTAACCATTGTTGCAAATGCAGCGCTGGCCGCTCAATCATCAAGTGGAGCTCAATGTCGATATCGAGAGTGGCCAGCTTGAGAGTATCGTTGAATGTTGTATTTTGCACAAAGATGCCATCCATAACATCTAGCTGCACCAAATCTGTGAAGGCCTTGGCTTGTTTAACTTTATCTTGAACATCATCCCAGGTTTTTTCTAGAATGGCAGGAACTACTTGAATCATGCTGATGGGTTTAAATATTTGTTTTCATAATCTGCAATTTTTTGGAGCCGCCTGCGATGTCTCTCTTCGCCAGTGAAGCTAGCCCCTAGGAAAGCCTCGGTTATCTCAATAGCTGTTGTTTCATCAATTACGCGGCCAGCTAATACTAGCACATTGGCGTTATCGTGCTCGCGCGACTGCGCTCCCATATATTTGGTAAGCGCTAGGGCTGCTCTAACTCCTTTAACTTTATTAGCTGCAATATCCATTCCAACGCCTGATCCGCATACTAAAATACCTAGATTGTCACTCTCTCCAGATAGCTCATGTTGACTAACTTTTTCTGCCACCGCAAAGGCGTAATCTGGATAATCTGTAGCCACTTCAGAGTCAGTACCGAGGTCTTCAAAGGCTATGCCTTTATTAGTAAGCAGCGACTTCACTCGCTCCTTTAAAGCATAACCAGCGTGATCTGAACCTAGATAAATCATAACTTTGTTTCAATTGCGAGAACTTCGATAAGTTTTTCACGGTCATAACCAACAATAATCTCCTCTTGGCCGGTTGCTGCCATTTGGCTTGGGATAACAATCACAGGAACGCCCATTTGACCTGACTTTTCGACCATTAATTTAGCTTCATTTTGATCAGCAGCTACGTTGACATCTAAATACTCTACGCCATTCTTTTCAAAAAACTCTTTGGCAATTTTACAGTAGGGACAGGTGGGTGTGGAGTAAATAGTAACAGCCATAGTAGTGCAATGCTAATTTCCAAAATATTCAACAATCTGATCGAAGCCCTGCTCATTAATAACACCACTGACTACATTGCCATTAATGAAAAAGGTTGGAGTTCCAGTAACCCCGGCATCAATTCCGTCCTGCAAATCTTCTTGCACTTCGGATGAATATTTACCAGTATCTAGGCAATCATTAAATAGGTCTACTTCAAGATTCAACTCAGTCGCATAACGCTTGAGATCGTCTACCGATAGATGGTCCTGATTTTGGTAAAGGCGATCGTGGTATGGCCAAAATTGACCTTGTTCATTGGCGCAGGCGCCAGCCTCGGCGGCTAATTGGGCATCGGGGTGTAGTGCAGAAATTGGGAAATCCCTGTAGATAAAACGGACTTTATCACCATGCTTGTTAAGCAGGGCCTTAACCGCCGGGAAAGCCGCCTCACAATATGGACACTGAAAGTCTTCGAATGCAACAATCGTAATTGGCGCGTTGAGCGGTCCAATGGCCGGATCGTTCGCAAAGTTTACAACATGAGTATCGGCGACTGAAATTACCGCTGATTCTGACCCTTCAATATGAGATTGACCATCAACTGCAAAAGTTGATAAATCATAAGTTCCGTCGGCTAGTTGCTCACCAATATTCTTGGTTAAGTTTACAAAATATATAGCAAAAGAGAGCAGGCCGATGAGCATGATTAATAGAATAACTTTAAACCAACCATAGCGACGATGGGATTGAGGTGGCGTTTCCGATGTTTGAGGATTTGACTGCATGTTTATCGATGACTTAGGCAGCTAGTTTATTTGTGTACTCGATGGCCGAGAGTGCAGCAGTTACACCTTGACCCGAAGCAATAGCTATCTGATTATACGGAATTGTTGTGACATCGCCGGCCGCAAATAGTCCAGGAATGTTTGTCTCACAACGAATATTTACCTCAATATTACCGTAATGATCTAGCTCAAGCTCACTTGGCACCATTGCTGTATTTGGCAGCATACCTATGTGAACAAATACTCCATTGGTTTTAAGCTGGCTTGTCTTTCCAGTGGCCGAATCTTTATACGTCACACCTTCAACAAACGTACTGCCTGAAATGGCGGTTGTCTCAGTGCCATAAATGGTTGTGATGTTTGGGTGGGCCAAGACTTTGTCAATGAGCACCTGCTCCCCTTTTGGAAAACCGTCGTATTTACTAATGATGGTAGCGTGATCTGCTATCTCCGCTAACATTAATACAGACTCGAGCGCACTATTACCAGCACCTATCGTCACTGTGGTTTTATTTCGATATAGCGGACCGTCGCAGGTCGTACAGTAGGTCACTCCTTTTCCAGCAAATTCTTCCTCACCGGGT
>PFGC01000006.1:11167-15666 GCA_002781785.1 Candidatus Kerfeldbacteria bacterium CG15_BIG_FIL_POST_REV_8_21_14_020_45_12 | reverse complement strand
TCTTTTTCTTTTTGTGTGGGGTTTTTATGGTGTTGGTTTTATGTTTTTGGAGCCGACGAGGAGACTCGAACTCCTGACCCACGCATTACGAATGCGTTGCTCTACCAGCTGAGCTACGTCGGCCAATGGGGGCGCGTTTGCATTTAATCGCACGTACGCCTATTGTGTAAAACAGCAGGCCGAAGTATAGGTTATCATAAATAGCCAGTCAATAATATGTTTTTTTCTGAACGTAAGCGAATTAATGTATCTCAACTCACAGATCGTTTAGTGAGTACTTTTGGGCAGGAGGGAGGCGAGGCTAACTCTGTGTCTTCAGCTGTAGCCAAGCATTTGGCAGACTTTGCTCAGTTGCCGAGAACTTCTATTTCTTTTATTCGCAGTGGTGATGTATATGAGGTGGTGGGTTCAGATTTAGATATTGTAAATTCTAAAGATAGCTCCGTTGCTAGATATGTTAAGGAGTGTGCTACCAATGGAGGGCTGTTGTATCCTTTGCCAGATTCTCCAGCAAATTTTACAAAGGAGGTTGCCAGTGAGCAGTTGATTGCTATTTTGCCACTTGTATTTGAAAATCAATTATTGGGCTGGGTGTCATTTCATCACCCGGATGTAGCTTACCGTTTGCCTCGAAGGGTATTGCACGCTTTGAATTTGGTACGCCCCTTATTAGCACTTGGTTTTCGAGCGCTGTGGACAGATAGAGTGTTGGTTGAAAGAATTAATGAGTTGGAAACCTTAAGTCGTATCGGTCGTACAATGAACTCGTCTTTAAATGTTAAAGAAACATTAGAGACTGTGATGGATGCCGTCATCCAATTTAGTGGGGCTGATCGGGCATTGATGTACCTACTTGATGAGTCAGAGAAATTTTTTATTCCAAACTTGGGCAGGGGTATGGATACTGATATTTCGCTTGATTTTCAGGTAGAGGTCGAGAAGTCTATATTTCGCCACATCTTGTTGGAGCGTGAGCCATTGGTTGTTGTTGACGCTTTAAATGACGATCGGGTAAACAAGGACTATGCCAACGCTGTGAAAACCAGGTCTTTTGTGGCAGTGCCTATGATTACAAAAGAGCGAGTTATTGGAATTATTGGTGTGGATAACTACGATACAGATCGGCCGATTGATGAAATTGATGTTGATTTTCTACTCACTCTTGCCAATCAGGCAGCTATTGCGATGTCGAATAGCCAGCTGTATGAGAGGCTGGAAAATTTTAATGAAATTTTACAGAAACGGGTACACGAAGCCACGGAACATTTACATCAGCTGCTAGACATGAAGTCACATTTTTTGAATGTGGCGTCCCATCAATTGAGAACGCCAACTACAATTGTAAAGGGACTACTTTCAATGCTTGAAGAGGATCCTGACATGCCTGTCCCCGAGCAGAGAAAAATGATCGATCAGGCTTTTGCTAGCGCTAATAGACTGGAGCGAATTATTTCAGAATTACTGACTGCCACTGAGTTGGATGACGCTTCCTTAGCTCCATTTGACGAAGAGGTTCACGCGGCTGACTTGGTCTCAGAGATTGTACAGCAACTCGGTCCTTTGGCGGAGAAGCGGGGAGTGGCGCTGACTTTGGAAGAAGTTGACCAGGCAGTCGACTATGTTTTTACAACAGATCGATTTAAGTTGTCAGAAGCTATTGCTAATTTGATTGACAATGCAATTCGTTATACGAATAGTGGAGGAGTTATAGTAACAATTGAAGTTAAGGACAACCAGATTGTGTTTCACGTCAAAGATTCTGGAATCGGATTAACAGAAGAAGATAAGAAAATGATCTTTGAAAAATTTCATCGTGGAAAGCGAGCTTATGAAATAGAACCAAATGGAACTGGACTTGGTCTATTTATTGTTCAACGCATAGTAGAAATATTGGGTGGTAAGATTGAAGTGCAATCCAAGGGCCCTAATCAAGGATCTAAGTTCTCAATTGGAGTACCTCGTTTGCGTGCTATAGACGGTTGACTGGTATGGTTTATTCAGGTATACTCCTGCGTGAATTATGCAAGCAGTTCCCACAATTAGTGGTTTGAGAGAGCAAAAACTGGTTGTTTTGACACTGTTAGCAACAGTGTTTTTTGTGCTTATTTTTCCACAGGTGGTTTTGGCAACAACTGAATGGACAGAACCTACCTCTACCCGTGATGTCATTCGTCAAGCGTTGGATAAGGAAACTCTGCAACGCGGTTTTACCATAGAGACCCCTCAGAAAAAATTCAGAGTTGGGGTGACACCTGGGGCAGTAGGTGAGCGGGATGAGGTGCAAGTGCGTTTAAAGTCACTCTTGCCTACCGAAGTTGATTTGCAAGGTCAGGTGTTGCTGTCTAACATTTATGTTTATGACATTTTTAACAAAGATACAGTTCCCGTATATGAGCCAATTTGGGTGGCTTTGGCACTTGAACGAGAGAGCGAGCAGGGTGGTGTTTTGAAGATGTGGGATAGTAACATGAGCGCGTGGATGCCCGTACCATCATCACAAGCGGGTGATGAATATCGGGCCGCTCTTCATTTACCCTTTGGTATATTGGCTATTTTTGAACAGACTGACCCAGAATTTTCTGGTGCAGCTAGCTGGTATGATTGGTACGGAGCAGCTATGAATGAGTATGAAATTGGCGATGTTGTAGAGGTGACTAATGTTGCAAACGGTGTTACACTTACGACGACGATTGTTTCGCGCGGACCATATACGCATGGTCGCATCATTGATCTTCCTCGCGATGTTTTTGCAGGACTGGCTGATGTAGGAGAGGGGGTAATTCAGGTGTCAGTGCGACGAGTCAATCGTTGATCAACATGATTGAATTTCAGAATGTCACGAAGGAGTATCCGGATGGGACGCTGGCAGCGTCTGATTTAAGTTTTCATATTGAGCCAGGTGAGTTTGTTTCGATTGTGGGACAGTCTGGGGCTGGCAAGACAACCGTGGCTAGATTGATTATTGCCGAAGAACGACCATCAAAGGGTAAAATAGTAATTGGCGGTTGGGATATTTCAAGAATTACCGCCAGGCAGATTCCAGTGCTAAGACGACAGATCGGAGTAGTGTTTCAGGACTTTAAGCTTTTGCAGGGCAAGACAGTTGAGGAAAACGTAGCCTTCGCTCTTGAGGTTTGTGGAGCCAAGCGCAAAAAGATTCAGAAGATTGTAGCTCAGGTTTTAAAGGTTGTGGGCTTAGACAATAAAGCTGATAAGTTTCCAAAACAATTGTCAGGTGGAGAGCAGCAGCGCGTGGTGATTGCTCGAGCTCTCGTGCATCGCCCAAAGATCTTGTTGGCAGATGAGCCAACGGGCAACTTGGACACCATTACTGCCCATGGCATTATTGATCTGCTGTTGAAAATCAATTCACTTGGGACAACAGTAGTGATGGTGACGCATAATCCTGAGATCGTAAATCGCGTACGCAAGCGAGTTATTACGATAGATACTGGGTCAATTTCATCGAATAAGAAGCGTGGCAAATATCAACTCTAATGATTGTTGGAATCTTTCGAACAGTTAAATATGCTCTACAAAACTCATGGAGAAATCTATGGTTGTCTGTGGTAACAATTTTCTTACTTGTTTTGACTACATTTAGTATTACTCTGGTAGTTGGATTGAATGTTATGGTTCAGCAAGTAATTAGGGCAGTGGAAAGCAATGTTGAAATTGACCTGCTGTTTCATACCTACGTTCCGGAAGCAGATATCTTGGAGGCGCAAAAATTTGTAAATAATTTACCAGGGGTTACGCAGGTTATTTACATTTCTCAGGAGCAGGCCCTGGAGACTTATCGCCAAGATCACGCTGGTGATGCCGCGATTATAGCCACCTTAGATGAGTTAGATGAAAATGTCTTGCCGGCCAGCCTAACTGTTAGAGCTGATGAGATTGATAAGTATCAGGACATTGTATCTGCCTTTGAGGGATCAGAGTATGCAGATTTGGTCGATGTAACCAATTCTAGTGACAGCGAGGATATTATTAGAAATATTCGAGGTTATACTGATAGTGTTTACAAGATTGGCTTAGCTGTTAGCTTTATCTTCATTGTTATTTCGGTGATCGTAATTTTTAATACAATTAGGATTGCAATTTATAATCATCGCGAGTCGATTGGTATTATGAAGTTAGTTGGAGCTACCAATTGGTTTATTCGAGGTCCGTTCTTGTTTGAGGGTGTAATTCTGGGAGCTTTGGCGGCTTGTATCACCTTGATTATTTTCTATGGATTGCTCTACCTATCTAATCCACAGATTACCGCTTTTTTTGCCGGTTATGACTTTTCAGCCTGGACCTATTTCGTAACGCGTGGATATCAGGTAATAGTTTTGGAAGTAGTCGGAGGTGTGTTGTTGAGCGTAATTTCAACGATGGTTGCTATCACACGCTACCTGCGCGTTTAGAGGTATATTGACAGGTCAATTTCTCGTTGCTAGAGTATGCGCTAGTGCGTCACATATTGGGGAGTCGCCAAGCGGTAAGGCACATGG
>PFGC01000006.1:0-11145 GCA_002781785.1 Candidatus Kerfeldbacteria bacterium CG15_BIG_FIL_POST_REV_8_21_14_020_45_12 | reverse complement strand
TTCGATCCCTGCCTCCCCAGCCAACATGGACGGTTCGTGTAAAGCGACCTGTCAACCTAAAACCCTCAAAACCCCTCCAATTTTGCGAGGGGTTTTGAATTATGAGCACAACCCTCAGCTGGACACAAAATCTCACACAATCGATCTGGTTGTGAATGGGGTGATTGTTGGTAAGTCATTCATATTAATAGTGATTTTAGTAGCGACGGTCTCTAAAAACACTTTATAATGATGTTTTTGGAGTAGTGCCCATTTGGGCACTATAAAGGCTAAGTTGTACTTAGTTTTATGCTTCATTTCTCATAAAAGAGTTATATTTTGAGCTTCTTTTATGTGGTATACTTTTTCTATATGGCACATAATGAAGACACACGCGTAAAGATTCCAGCAATTCTCCATCTTGGCAGATTAGGGTATAAATATTTATCGCTTAAAGAGTCAAATTGGGATAGTGAAACAAATATTTTTACAGATGTTTTTTTTGATTCTATAAAAAAAATCAACGGTGATGCTGATGATGATGATGCGATTAAGCGACTCTATGAAAAAATAAACCTGATTCTTGATAATGAGGATTTAGGAAAAGAGTTTTATGAGTTACTATTATCAAATGATATTAAGCTGATTGATTTTGAGAATTTCTATAATAATTCTTTTCATGTAGTAACAGAGCTTACGTGTAAAAATGGTGAAGATGAATTTCGTCCTGATATTACCTTGCTCATCAATGGCATGCCTCTTGCATTTGTTGAGGTGAAAAAACCAAATAATAAGGAAGGTGTTTTAGCGGAAAGAAAACGAATTAATACACGATTTCAAAATAGTAAATTCAGAAAGTTCATTAATTTGACTCAGTTGGTTGTGTTTTCAAACAACATGGAATATGACTCTGAGTCAATTGAGCAAGTAGAGGGAGCCTACTATTCAAGCACCTCATATAAAAATGCAATTTTTAATCCATTTAAGGAAGACGTAAATGTAGAAAAGCTGGATCTTTCAAGTATTCTTAGTCCTGAGGATGGTGAGATAGAAAATATTGTGTTGAAGGATAATAATTTGAATGTCATAAAACATAGTCCAGAATTTCTAACCAACAAAAATCCAAATTCACCAACAAATAGAATCTTGACATCGCTTTTTAGTAAAGAGCGCTTCGCAATGCTTTTAAAATATGGAATTGCATATGTAAAAGAGCAGGACGGAATGCAAAAGCACATTATGCGGTATCCGCAATTTTTTGCCACAAAAGCAATTGCTAAAAAAATTGATTCAGGAGAAAAGAAGGGTATTATTTGGCACACACAGGGCAGTGGTAAAACAGCATTATCCTTTTACAATGTACGATTTCTCACAGATTATTTTCAGAGAAAAAATATTGTCCCAAAGTTTTATTTTATAGTCGATCGTTTAGATTTATTGACTCAGGCTAAAAGAGAGTTTTCTAGCAGAGGCTTAGTGGTGCACACTGTTCAATCTAGAGATGAGTTAGTAAAGGATTTCGAATCCCAAAAGACTGTTCATAATCTGAAAGGCCAGAACGAAATTACAGTTGTAAATATCCAAAAGTTCAAAGAGGATACTGAGGTGCTGAATTCGAATTCATATGATACAAAAATTCAGAGAGTCTATTTCTTAGACGAAGTGCATCGCAGCTACGATCCAAGTGGTAGTTTCTTAGCAAGCTTGATGATCTCAGACAGAAACGCAATCACTATTGGGTTAACTGGTACGCCGCTTATTGGTAAGGCAAAGAAGTCAAGGGATATTTTTGGCGATTATATTCATAAGTATTACTACAATTCATCTATTGCTGATGGTTATACGCTGAAGCTCATCCGGGAAGGTATTGAAACAAATTACAAATTAAAATTGCAAGAGATAGTTAGGGAAATACAAGTACTTAAAGGCGATATTGAAAAAAAGAAGATATTTGCTCATCCGAAATTCGTGGATCCCATGCTGGAATATATTGTGAATGATTTTCAGCAGAGTCGTATTATGTATGGAGATGAGAGCATTGGTGCAATGGTTGTATGCGATAGCTCTGATCAAGCAAAAGAAATGTATAGCGTATTTGAGCAAAAATACTCAGGTAATCTGAGTGCAAGCTTAATCCTACACGACATTGGTACAAAGGATGAGCGCAAAGAAGCAGTAGAAAATTTTAAAGAAGGTAAGATTGATTTTTTATTTGTGTACAACATGCTGCTAACAGGGTTTGATGCAAAAAGGCTCAAGAAACTGTATCTTGGCAGAGTTATTCGAAAGCATAATCTTTTACAGACGCTTACTCGCGTAAATCGACCATATAAGGAATTCAAGTATGGATATGTAGTTGATTTTGCGGACATTAGAAAAGAATTTGATGCTACAAATAAAGCATATTTTCAGGAACTGCAAGATGAGTTAGGGGATGAATTGCAAAGTTATTCAGATATCTTTTTATCTAAAGAAGAAATCGAGTCTGAACTTGAACATATTAAAGATAAGTTATTTCGATTTGATCTACAAAACGCAGAGGTATTTTCGCAACAGATTTCTGCAATCAAGGATAAAAAAGATGTATTGCTTATTAAAAAATCTTTATCAAGTGCCAAAAACTTATACAACATGATTCGTTTAATGGGGCATTTTGATCTTTTGAAAAAGATTGATTTTAAAAAGCTCGCAGTTCTATACAATGAGGCGGATAATCATTTGAATTTAATCAACCTTAAAGATTCATTTGAGCAAAGTAATGAAACTGCTAATTTGCTTAACGTTGCTTTAGAGGACGTAATATTTACATTCCGCAAAGTATCGGAAGAAGAAATGGTTATAGCTGATCAATTAAAAAGTACACTCAAGAAAACAAGAGAATCCATGAGCGATAATTTTGATAAACAAGATCCGGAGTTTGTTGCACTGTACGATGAATTAAAGCGATTGTTCAACATGAATAATCTCGATGAAATTACACAAGAAGAAATGACTGATAACATCGCAGAACTTGAAGAGATTTATCAGTCGATTACGGACCTGAATCGAAGGAATGAGCAACTAAAGGTAAAGTATGAAAATGATGAGAAGTTTGCCAAAATTCATAAACGGTTAATAGAAAGAAAGAGTGTAGATGCGCGCGAAATAGCGATTTACGAATCACTAATGAATGTAAAATCACAGGCCGATGAAAAGGTGCTTGCAAATGCTCGCATAACTCAGAACGAAGATTACTTTCTCAAGTTTATGAGTCCGATTGTGATTAATGCTTTTGATGGACAGGGTGTTAAGCTGGATATTACGGCAGTTAAAGAAATTAACCAGCTCGCTACGAATGAATATTTACATCAATTTAGTAATACAAGAAAATGGTAGAACAAACGTTTACAAAAAAAACGAAGCAACTCATTGATAATCTTAAAGGAATTTGTAGTGATTATGGTTTGGGTAATTCTGGCGATGAATTTAAAATAATCACTCAGGTGTTTCTGTATAAATTCATGAACGATAAGTTCGGCTACGAAGTAAAACAGCTTGATACGAAGTTACAAAGTGCAGACAATTGGGAAGATTCAATTAAGAGCTATTCAGATGATGAATATGAGTTGTTGCTTTCAAAAATGAGCCCCGACAGTGCGCGACTCTTTCCTGATCACTTTATTTCTACTCTTTGGAAGAAGCAAAATAATGAGCAGTTTTCACAACTTTTCAGTGATACGTTGCGTGATGTTGCCAAACAGAATAATGATGTATTTTCTGTAAAAACAGAAGAAGGTCAAAAAATACAATTGTTCGATGGTGTAGATGGTTACTTACGCAATCTATCAGAATCCAAAAAAGATGATTTTGCTAAAGCTATGATTAATCAGCTTGTAGATGTTAACTTTGAGGATATTTTTGAACAAAAGTTTGATTTTTTTGCAACAATTTTTGAATACCTCATTAAAGATTACAATAAAGATGGAGGAGGTGTGTACGCTGAATACTACACACCACACGCCATTGCAAAAATCATGTCTGCAATTTTAGTAGACAAGCCAGTGAGTAATGTAACAGTATATGACCCATCAGCTGGTTCAGGAACGTTGCTCATGAACGTTGCGCACGCTATTGGAGAAGATAAATGTACTATTTACTCTCAAGATCTTTCCGATAAGTCTTCACATTTATTGCGTTTGAATTTAATTTTGAATAATCTAGTGCATTCAATTCATAATATTATTCAAGGTAATACAATAAAAGACCCATACCACAAGCAAGGGAAGGATCTGATGAAATTTGATTACATTGTTTCTAACCCTCCGTTTAAGTTAGATTTTAGCGGTTGGAGTGAAGATATTGACACTAAAGAAAATTCAGAAAGATTTTTTGCAGGAATTCCAAATGTTCCAAAAAAGAAAAAGGAATCAATGGCAATTTATTTACTATTCATTCAACACATTATCTATTCACTTTCTAGCAAAGGAAAGGCAGCAATTGTTGTGCCAACTGGTTTTATAACAGCTCAAAGTGGAATAGAAAAGAAAATTAGGCAGGCACTCATTGAAAATAAAATGTTGAAAGGAGTGGTGAGTATGCCTAGTAATATTTTTGCTACTACAGGAACAAATGTTTCGGTAGTATTTATAGATAGAGAAAGCTCAGATGAAAAAGTGGTACTTATGGATGCCTCTAAACTTGGAACGATAGTAAAAGAAGGAAAGAATCAAAAAACTGTACTTTCACCAGAAGAAGAGCAGAAAATTATTGATGCCTTCAATAAAAAAGAATCAATTGAAGATTTATCTGTTGTAGTGAGTTACGATGAAATCAAGGAAAAGAATTACAGTTTTTCTGCTGGGCAATATTTCGCGATTAAAATTGAGTACACAGATATTACAAAAGAAGAATTTGCCGAAAAGATGAAAGGTTTTGATGAAAATCTATCTACTTATTTCAAGGAGTCAAAAGAGTTGGAAGGTGAGATTTTCCAGAATTTGAATAGATTGAAGTATGAGTAGTCCAACAAAAACTATTCAATTAGGGGAAATAGGAAAAGTTTCTATGTGCAAACGTGTTTTAAAACATGAAACATCATCAACTGGTGATATACCTTTTTACAAAATATCGACTTTTGGTGAAAAAGCAAATGCATATATTCCCAGTGAAATATATGAAAAATACCGTGCAAAATATTCTTATCCAAAAAAAGGAGATATACTAATTTCAGCAGCTGGCACTGTCGGAAAAACTGTAATTTATGACGGATCTCCCGCCTATTATCAAGACTCAAATATTGTTTGGATAGAAAATGATGAAACGGAAGTACTTAATAGCTATTTATATTACTTTTACCAGACTAGGCCATGGGTAACAACTGAAGGAAGTACAATTAAAAGACTATACAATGACGATCTGCGAAATCTTGAGATAAGATATCCTGCAGATATTATTGATCAAAAAAGCATAGCTAACACACTCGCTACTCTTGACGCAAAAATTGAACTCAACAACAAAATCAATGCGGAGCTAGAGCAAATGGCAAAAATGCTATACGATTATTGGTTTGTACAATTTGATTTTCCCGATGAAAATGGAGAACCATATAAAAGTAGTGGCGGGGAGATGGTGTGGAATGATGGATTAAAGAGGGAGATTCCTGCAGGTTGGAAAATTGGAACAGTAGAAAATCTAGGAACAGTAGTCGGTGGGAGTACGCCTTCAACAAAAAAAACAGAGAATTTTTGCGAAAGCGGAATTCCTTGGATCACGCCAAAAGATTTATCAATGCAGACAGGACTAAAATACATTTCTAAAGGAAGTAGAGATATTACAGAAAAGGGTCTAAAGGATGCATCATTAAAAATACATCCAACAGGTACTGTGTTACTTTCTTCACGGGCGCCTGTTGGATATATGGCGATAGCAAGAAACGACGTGACTACAAATCAAGGTTTTAAATCAGTAGTGCCAAATAAAGGCTATTCGAAAGAATTTGTCTACTACGCTATAAAGAACGCTTTACCGGCAATAATTCAATACTCATCAGGTTCCACCTTTAGTGAGATTTCAGGAAGCGTATTAAAAACTGTAAAACTTGCCATTCCACCTCAAGCAATTTCTTCTCAATATACAGAACTTGTTCAGTCACTATTTAAACGACAAGATGTGCTGGAGCAAGAGAATCAAGAACTTGCTGAACTTCGTGATTGGCTTTTGCCAATGTTAATGAATGGGCAAGTAGTAATCGAGTAACCATGAAGTTAAAGAATATTCAGAGTACTAAACATCGTTCAGGTTATGATGTTTCTTGGAATCACTTTAAGTGCGGTAACAGTCACGAAAATTGAGTATAGCTTCTGGGATGAGAAGGATATTGTCCGTAAGGATTATGCTGATTTCGTGCAGTATGGGAAGAGTTATTCAATATCGATGGAATTAATCAAGTACAAGTAGTGTATAAAACAGAATTAACTGATCAATACTGAAAAAAGAATAGTGAAGCTGCAGTAGAAATTTAGTTCAACAAGGATGAATTTCAAAAGTATTAATGGGATAATCTAGGATTTCAGCTCATTTGGCATCAACTGGAGAATGGTGCAGTTAATTACTACATTCATCCAGCCTTCAACAGCGGATTAAGCTGTATTTGGCATTATAGTTAATCTATAAGTAAAAGGGGCCTTATTTAGGCCTCTTTGTGTTACAATAAGAACATGAATATAGGCTATGCTAATTTGTTAAAAAATCGGTTTGTTGTCTTTTTGATTTTTTGTGCATCGTTTGTGATGCTGAACTATTTTTTTTACAAATAGTATTTTACCGAGCACAAATGTTATAGATTTATGGTTTTATTCAGGAGTTTTCATGGTGTTGTTTTCAATATTATTCATTGAGCCATATTATTCCTCACCAAAAAATGTAATTACAAACACCGTGCCGGTTTTATTACTACTACTCTCAGTAAGTAGTAGTTTTAGTAATTACTATGTTTGGTTATTTGCATTCTTATTCATTTTGGGATTATTGATATTATCAGTTTTAGCGATTGTTATTAATGATCAGAATAAAGGTCCATTGGAATTAAGGAATAGAATTTCAGATAAAATAAAGCAGTTTACTGTAATTTTTGGCAGCGGCCAGAGATTATACTCAGGCGTCTTTCTCTTTTTTCTGTTATTTAATTATACAAGCAGTGATCCTAATAAAATATCAACACCTTATTTTGTTGCCATTATTATTATTTGGGCAATAATATTATCTATCAACCCGAGTGATCTTCATTCACTTTTTTCATTCAAAAAGTTGAAATTAGATAAACAAGCCATAGGTGAGATATTCGGTGTCCAGTCTAAAAAGATTTTTTTGGTTAAATTATTTGAGGACAGAAAGCAGATAAAGAAATTTGATCTAGTTAAGTTTAGGTATTCAATGCAGTCCGATGATACCTCATTGATTACGGGCATTGTTTTTGATACCTACTTATTAAACAAAGAGAAATGGGCTAAAGTATTGCAATTGGGAAACGCAAAACGGACAAGTTATGAATCACAAAAAAATATTACATATTTAGTAGCGGAAGATGAAAGACAGCAACTTGCGTCTGCTTTGAAAATAGACAGATTTGTAGGCGTTGTAGTTGAGGGTTCTAAAATTGGGAAAATAAAATTTGAGTATTCGAAGAAAAAAGATGACCTGAAAGAAGGTGATCTGTTGGAGTTGTTTATTGATGAAAAGAGATTATTTTATCAGGTAATAAACGGCACTACTAATTCTGAAAAATTAGAAGATCGAAATGAAATGGGTTTTATCGAAGGCGAGGCGATACAGCTTGGCATGTGGGACACGTCCAACTTTTCATTTATAAAATACGGATGGGTACCTACAATAAATACACCAATGTTTATTTCTGATACGCGGGATATTCCGGAAGTAGAACATGTATATCCTGAATATAGAATAGGTAATGTACCAGGAACAAGTCTACCATCTATTATTAATCTTGATGACTTAGTAAGTCATCATACTGCTTTAGTGGGTGTTACAGGATCTGGAAAGTCATTTTTAGCAAGAGAAATCCTCACTGCTTTAAGTGTTGATACAAAAATAGTGTGTGTTGATTTTACTTCAGAATGGAAAGGATTACTCTCTATAAATGATGTTGTACCAACTATTCTAAATAAGGATAATATTCATACTTATTTAACTGGTGATGACAGGTTTGGTGTGGTAGAGCTTCCGTCACTTAGTAATACGGAAGAAATCATTCAAGCAACTGAGCGTCTTTTCAGTACAATATTTGAATATGCTAAGTCGGCATACACGCAAGGAGAGCCAAAAAAAATCTGTCTTGTATTAGAAGAGGCACATACAATAGTGCCTGAAGGTAGCTTTTTGGGAGTGAATAGCTTTGATAGTAAGGCACTCGTAAATAAAATGGGTCAAATTGCTCTACAAGGAAGAAAGTATGGAGTTGGATTATTGGTAATTGCTCAACGTACAGCAAATGTTTCTAAAACTGTTTTAACTCAGTGTAATACAGTTGTTTGTTTTCAGGCATTTGATGAGACTACATTTAATTTCTTATCAAACTACATAGGCAAAGATCTGGTAGAGGCGCTTCCCAACTTACCACAGTATCATGCCATAATCACTGGAAAAGCCGTCAAATCAAACACTCCAATGATTATCAATTTAGAGCGAGATTAGAATTTTTCTATTTGTAAGGACTAGATTTGTATCCAAACACCGCAGGATATCCTGCTTCTCTTCACGCGTACCTTCCTGCAGCACATACTTGGCGTACATGCGGATATCAATATCCTTGCTGTTAGTATCGCTATCAGTTAGTTGCCCGAGTACGCCTCGCGCGAACTTTCTAAATCGCTCCAACTCTTGCTGAAATTTTCGTTTTGTAGCTATGTTTTTCAGATCAATTGTATCAAATATATTGAGTAACTGCTTCACCAATTCCTCCTCACGGAGATATTTTTCATTACAGTTAAAGTTCTTTTTCTTAGAGCAGCGGTAGTACACGTATCTATTTCTCCCACCGCCCTTGAGTTTTTTGAATTTCTCCTCGGCCGTGATTCCAGAGCCGCACCCTCCACACGTCATCAGTTGTGTAAAGTGCAATCCCTTTGAGCCCCATTTTGCCCTATTCTTGTGAGGGGATTCCAGTTGCTCTTGTGTCGAGTCGAAAAGATCTTTACTGATAATGTCATCGTGCTTTCCATCGTACCAATTGTTGCTTTTTGTTGGGTATTCAAAGCGGCCATAGTAAAAAGGATTTTTTAGCATGGCGTAGATGCCACTTAGGGTCAGCAGGTTTCCACTGCGAGTCGTGAAGGTTGTTTCGTCCTTTAGCCATGTATATGCCATGCGGCCGCTGTATCCGTAGAAGCCCACTTTTTTGAACAGCTCTTGAATTATCTCTGCGCGTTCTGGGTCAATGACAATTTTTTTATCATTGGGACCAATGGCTTTCATGATATTGTACCCCAGTGGAGGCATGCCAGGTCGCCAGCCTGTGGCTGCCTTTGCTCGCAGGCCACGTTTTACATTTACAGCCCTGTGATCATTTTCAAGCTTGGCTTGAGAGCCAAGAATCATCAGCAAGAATTTCTCGTTTGGTGAGTTGGTGAAGGTTTGACCGTGTGTGCGAATTTCTTTCAGATGCCCTTGATCCATAAGGTCAACCACGGTTCCTAGGTCACCAGCGTTGCGGGACAGTCTGTCAGGCGCCCAGGTCAGCACGGCATTGAATTTGTCTTCTGCTATATCCGTCAGTAGGGAATTGAACACAGGTCGCATACTCGATGCTTTGGCTGAGTGTGCTTCCCGACGGATTTCGACAATGTTGAGCCCCTGTGCCTCTGCTATTTGTAACATTTCGTTGATCTGGGAATCGATCGACATGGCTTGACGCTCGTCCTCCTCAGATGATTTACGGGCGTATAAGCAGTAGTTGAGAGGGACAGCTGTGACGCTGACTGACTCTTTTTCTAGCGCGGCAATATTCATAGTACTTGTGATTTCTGATCGCTGTGACCAAGATACCTGGGTACACTCAACAGTAATGCCACACCGACCGATATACCTCCAGCGAGAGCAGTAGGTAACTTGTTGGTAACTTAGAACTGCATATCCCAGACACTTTTGCCCTGAGTGCCAACAATAATGTCAGATGCCCTCCCTCTTGGTTTTTTATTCATGACCTGCATGATGACAAGGGTGAATGCGTCCAATAAATCGTCATGGCGCTCTACCCCAAAACCAACAATTTGTGCGATCAAATCCTCACAACCTTTTTTGGGAAACTGAATAAGCCCTAATTTAATCAGTGGGGCGACAATATTGAGCCGAGCTCTTTTGTCAGAACCATTCACTGTCACTCCCTTGGCGGGCAACCCCTTGCTCTGCATTTGTTCAATTGCACTTTGTTGGTAGGCCACCTTCTCAACAAATAATTCAGTATTGTGCTTGCCGTCGCCGAGGCGTTTGCTGATCTCCTCAGCCTGCTGGATGGTGGTAGCAAAATCCAATCGTTTGTTTATTGGGTGGGGCAGGATGAAATATTTGAGGGCACTACTGCCGAAGCTCATTATTTGTACTGATACCATGGCCGTATAATCGGCATACTCTTTTTGGCTTATTGCCAGATCAATACCAGTGCAGAGTCGCTCAAGGCGAATCTCATGGTCAGCCTCAGAGTCGTGTAGGATTTCATGAGGTGTTGGTATTTCTTCGTAATAGTGAATGTCGCTATACGTAATTATCTGCCCTTCTTCTGGAATAATTTTCAACTCATATTCGCGATTCCAATCGATTGGGTTACCAATCTTGCGACGTTCTTTTGTAATCGCGGCATCGTCGGGAAATTTACCCGGCCAGATTGGCACGCCGTTTTCGATAATGGGATAGCGCCTGACCACGCCGTCAATTTCTTTTTCAGCGATGAGCTCCTCTAGCCGCATGAGTAAGGAATCTTCGTGTAAAAGGTTACCGAGAATAACCACTTGGGTATCTCGGTCACCGGCTGGGATGATTTCACCCATGAGCCATCGGAAGGTCTTGTTACGAGAGTCCATGGTTTTTACAGAGCCTAGATCCTCGATGTCATCACAAATGATTAGATCGGGTCGTACCTCTGCGTGGCGGATGCCACGTACACTTTGCTCCGTGGAG
>PFGC01000055.1 GCA_002781785.1 Candidatus Kerfeldbacteria bacterium CG15_BIG_FIL_POST_REV_8_21_14_020_45_12 | reverse complement strand
TCTCTGTTCTAAAACAAGCCTCGGTGTGGATTGGTAGCTTTATTTGGAACATCGCCCGCTCACTTGGAAAACTATTGAGACGAGGTAGTAAGCAAGCCGTTACTGCTGGTAAAAACCGTATTGCTAGCCGCGAAAGTCGCAACGGAAGGGTTTCCCGCGCCTCCACACGAAGTCTCTCAGCTTCAGGTTTTATCACCAAACTTATCCGCTGGATCCAGTCTCTCTCAGTTTTACAAAAAGCCTTCTTCGTTGTGGCAATTGTTGTACTCCTTTTATTCTCACAATCTGTCGTTAACCGTGGAGAAAAGCAGAACAACAAGGCTGCCGAGCAAAATTATGCAGAGCAAATGGCCAACATCGATGTAAAAATAAATGAAGGTAAAGCTGCTGCTCTTTACGACAAAGGCACAGCTAGAACTTTATATATTGAAGCCCGCGACCTCCTGGCTCAAATTCCTGAAAACTCAGACACTTTCAAAGAACGCGGTGAAGAGATGCGCAGTGTCATTGCCGCAGAACTGGCTGGAGTAAACAATGTCGTTACTATCGATAACCCATCGTCGTTGATCGATTTCACCGCAATCAACAGTGACATCAAGATTTCAAGCATCATTTTGCTGGGGGCTAGTGTCTATGGCTTTGATGAAAATAATGGATCCGTTTACCGCGCCAACCTAGAAAACAAGAGCACTACGGTAACTGTAAGCAACAGTAACTCTAGCAACCCTTTTGCGGCGTCGGCCAAAGCCTCACCCGGAACCGGTGCTGTTGTATTTGCCGATCAAACCTTTGGTATCCTCAATCCAATTTCTGAAAGCCTATCCCCCCTTAGTCTAGGTTATGAGTCGACCGATACAAACTTTGTTGATGTAAACATCTTTGGCGTCAGACTCTACACCTTAGATGCCAAGAATAGTAAGATTTTCCGCCACAGAAAATCTGGCGAAGATTTCGGAGCACCCGAGGACTGGCTCACCAGCAAGGCAGACCTAACTGACGCACGTGCCATGGCTATCGACGGAGACATTTATGTTCTCAAAACAAATGGCTCAGTCATAAAACTATCAGCGGGAGATGTTGACAGCTCATTCTCACTGACAACCATAGACCCTGCGATTAGCTCTGGACAGGCTATCTATACTGATGAAAACACCCAGCGACTCTACATTCTCGATCCAGCTGGCAAACGCGTAGTAGTCTATGAAAAGACTGGAGCCTTTGTTGCCCAGTACACCTCACCCTCCTTTACCGATCTCAAGGACATGGTAGTTGATGAGGCTAGTAACAAAGTTTACGTCTTGAATGGTACAGCCCTCTTTGAAATAGATCTCACCCTGACATCAAACTCTGGTCAAGCAGCTAGTACTACTCCTACTCTCAGCGGTCAAGCGTAATCACTCGAATATAAAACAAAAACACACCCCTTCGGGTGTGTTTTTTTGTACAAAGATATATCGTTTATTTCAGAGTAACTTGTGCTCCAGCTTCTTCAAGCTTAGCCTTCATAGCCTCTGCATCCTCTGTCTTAAGACCTTCAGCAACAATAGATGGAGCGCTGTCTACTAAAGCCTTAGCTTCTTGCAGGGCGAGGCTTGTGACCTCACGGACTGCCTTAATAGCTGAAATCTTGTTCTCACCTGGAGCGGTCAATTCTACATCATAAGTTGACTTCTCCTCAGCGGCAGCGTCAGCACCACCTGCTGGCATCATACCACCCATCATCATTGGAGCAGCAGCTGAAACACCAAACTTATCTTCAAGAATAGATACAAGTTCCGCTAGGTCTAGAACACTCATCTGCTCTACCTGCTCAACTAGTGATTTAAACTTTTCAGGAACTTCTACCTCTTTCTTTTCCTCAGCAGCCTCTGCCGCCTGATCCTTGTTTTCTTCAGACATTGTAGTTTACGTAATGTTTGTAATATATTTGCCTGCTTTCGCAGACTGACGACCTAAGAAGTTTTTTGCTCCTTAATCTGATTTAGGACTTGGACAAGTCCACGCATGTTTCCACCCAATACATTAACGAAGCCACTGATTGGGCTCTTGAGCGAGCCGACCATCTTGGCCAGTAACTCTTGCTTGGATGGCAACACCGATAGGGCTATCACTTTTTCCACACCAATGAACTCGCCATCGAGAACACCGCCACGGAATGAGACAACATCGTGTGCTTTTGCAAACTCTGCAACGATTTTAGCTGGGGCGATTTCATCACCGTAGCCAAATACGACACCTACTGAACCTTCCATATCGAGAACCTGATCTTTGGTCAGACCACTTTTCTCAAACATGATGCCCATTAAGGATTTCTTAGCCACCACCATTTCCGCGTTCTCCTCGCGCAATTTCTCGCGCAATTCTTGAGCATCGTTTACGGTGAGGCCAGCAAAGCTTGCAAAGACAGCACCGCGACTGCGTTCGAACTTGTCGTGCAGCGCTTGGAGCTCTAGCTCCTTTTGTTGCTTGGTCTTTGCCATGCATTCGGTTTTAAAAAATCTGCGCCATGCGCAGGTGTCCACAAAAAGCAAAAATGCTTCTGGTTTTCACCTACACAGGTCTTACAATTGTGCCTGTGGTCTTGGGCGTTTCAATTGCCGAGGGCATTCTATCAAGCAGACAACCTAATGTCAAATTACCAAAATAAGTCTTACCTTAGATGGCAAAAATCCGCTAAGATTAGGGATGAATTCTTGTTCCTTCAAATTCATTACCTGCCAAAATGGCTGCCACATTGGCAATATTCTTACCATCTGCCACCAATACTTCGATACCGTGCTCTTCTGCGAGCTTGGCAGCAATTGGATCAAACGGTGCATTTAAACCTGGCTTCCACGTACTACCAACAATCTTCCTGAAATCTGCCCAGCCAATGTCCTCAATTTTTTTAGCGTCTGGAAACTCGCTAGGATCTTTGTCAAATACATATTTAATGTTCGATAGGTTAACCACCCTATCGATTCCATTTGTCACTGCCACTTGAACTGCATCATAATCAGTTGACCAGCCCGGCTTCCAACCAGCTCCAATCGTAATGGGAGTATCCATAGCAATCGGCAATGTTGGATCAATAATAATGTCATCAGCTGACTCTTTTTCAAATATCTGCCTAACTAACTGTGCGTTCAAGCGAGAAGCGTGGATCCCTAACCAATCTAATTGCTCGTCTGTCATTTCACAAATTTCACGGGCCCCCTCCATGTAAGTCCTAGCCACAGCACCACCGCCGGTAAAAATAACAAAACGGTATTCAGATAAATGATCTACAATCAATTCACGAAACGATCTTAAGAAATCGCTCTGAATAGCACCTGGTACAATTAAAGACCCTCCAAGGGACAAAACAATTTTTTTCATATTATTCCGGATAGTATTTACGTTTATTAGAGAGATGCTCCTCAAAGTTCCTAGAAAAAATAGTTTCGTTGTCCAATGTTGTCAAGAAAAAATAGTAGTCAGACTGCTTAGGTGACAACACCGCCTCAATGGCATCTAGACTTGGATTAGATATTGGAGTTGGGGGTAAACCCTTATTCTGATAGGTATTATAAAGTGATTCCACCTCTAAATCAT
>PFGC01000016.1 GCA_002781785.1 Candidatus Kerfeldbacteria bacterium CG15_BIG_FIL_POST_REV_8_21_14_020_45_12 | reverse complement strand
ACGGATTCTGGTGGGTTTCAAGTATTTTCTCTTTCCAATATGGCAACTATCTCTGATGATGGTGTTGATTTTAGGTCGCATCGCGACGGTAGTCTGCATCATATGACCCCAGAACGATCAATGGAAATACAGTCGGCTATCGGATCAGATATTTGGATGGCTTTTGATCAATTCCCTGGCTATCCAGCAACCGTTGAACAGGTAGAGGCGTCCGTGATCAGGACTTCCGCTTGGGCGTCTCGCTGTCAGAATTGGTTTAAGCAGTATATGAAATCTAGGCCGGCCGGTTCTCATCAACTTTTTGGTATTGTCCAGGGTTCTACTTATTCTGACCATCGGCGCGCCAGTGTCGAGCAATTATTAGCCTTAAACTTCGATGGATACGCTGTTGGTGGGTTGGCGGTGGGGGAGCCAGCCGATGTGCTCTACGAAGTTTTAGAGATGACCACTCCTCTACTGCCAGGTGATAAGCCTCGCTATCTCATGGGTGTCGGGCCCCCTGAGCAAATCCTAGAAGCGATTAAGCGAGGGATTGATATGTTCGATTGTGTAATTCCTACGCGTAACGCCCGGCATGGAAATGTCTTTATACACAGCACCGAGCACTCTGATAAGTTAGTAGAAGCAGATCTGTCTGAGGCTCGTTATTCCAAGCTTAACATCCGAGCTGAACAGTTTAGTTCTGACTCATTACCACTAGATCCAGATTGTCATTGTCAGACTTGCTTGGCTCCATATTCACGCGCCTATATTAGACATTTGTTTACTGTAAATGAACCATTAGCGGCTCGCCTGTGCACTGTTCATAACGTTCATTTTTATATGCAGTTTATGAAGGAAATTCGTGATATCATATCCGCATGAGAATTGGCATTGATGCTCGATTTTTCGGTGGCGAACAATCAAAGGGATTGGGACGCTATACGCAAAAATTGATTGAGTATTTGGCCGAGCACGATCAAGAAAATGAGTACGTGATTTTTTTGCAACCAGAAAGTCTGCCGCAGTGGCATATTAAGAACACAAACTTTACAGTAGTTGAGGCGCCATATCATTGGTATTCAATAGCAGAGCAGATCTTTATGCCGTGGAAGATATTTCGTGCCAAGGTAGATTTTATGCACTTTCCTCACTTTAACGTTCCTTTGCTGTATCGTGCTCCCTTTATTGCTACCATTCACGATCTGATAATTATTCATTTTCCAACTGAGCGGGCAACCACCCTTGGACCATTGTTGTATAAATTTAAGCACTGGGCTGGCTCCAGGGTCATGCAGCATGCGGTGAAGCGGTCGCAGCATATTATTACAGTATCAGAATTTTCGAAACGTGATATTTCTGAGTACTATAAAATCGACCCTTCCAAAATTACTGTGACTTATGAGGCGGCTGAGCACACCACCAGGTCAAAGCCTAATGATAACTCCATAGCTATTCTCAAGAAGTACGGTATAAAGTCACTCTACGTTTTATATGTAGGCAATGCCTATCCGCACAAAAATTTGGAAGTGCTACTGCAAGTAATGAAGCAATTGCAAGACAGGGAAACCGATCCTTCTTTTCGTTTGGTCTTGGTGGGCAAGGAAGACTATTTCTACTCCCGCTTAAAACAGGAGGCCTGGGCAATGAATATTGATGACCGAGTAATTTTTACTGACTTTGTTCCAGATGAAGAATTAGCCAGTCTCTATTCTGAAGCCTTGGCGTATATATTTCCATCACGTTATGAGGGATTTGGTCTTCCGCCGCTCGAGGCCATGCACTACGGCACCCCAGTGCTGGCCGCCAACACTTCTTGTCTGCCAGAAATTCTTGGTGATGCCGCAATTTACTTTGATCCTAACGACATTTCTGGTATAATAAAATCGATTCAGCAGGTAATAGATGAGCCAGCTACTAGGCAAAATCTAATTGAACGTGGTCTAATTCAAGCCGACCGTTACTCTTGGAAACGAATGATGAAACAGACCATCGCGGTCTACCAGACCTATGGCAAAACACCAAAACAATAAAGCTAAGCAAAAACCTAACGTTGAGGCCATTCAGATTGCACTTGGGTCATCATCGGATCACGGCCCTGTTCCCAAAGGGAATATTATTGATTTACGAAGCATCGTTGCTAAACGCGAGGCCAGCGCTAGAGACCTTAGGCAATCGTTAGCTCCTGAGCTTGCTGAAAGCAAGAAGCGTAACTGGTGGCAACGTGCATTCACCAAGGTTAACAGTGAGCCAGAGCAGGTTAATATTTCTTCAGTTAATGAATTCCAGCCGGCGCCTGCACCGGTGCTTGAGAGCGTTGCCGACAGTCCAGTTTTTCAAAAAGCCAAAGCTAAGGCCGTTGTAGTTACGCCAGTAACTGAGACCCTTCCAGCCATTACCATAGTCGATTCAAATCAGTCAGCTGAGTCAAAAAAATCTTGGCTTGCCAGTATGCTCAAGGAGCGCGCAGTCAAAAAAGAGCTGCGCGACATCGAACAGGAGCGTGCTTTTAAGGAACGTCAGACAAATAGAGAGTTAAAACAGCTAGAAAAGAAAGAGCGTCGCTTACAGCGCGGCGTTGCTTTACTTGAATCTCGCGCTAAGGCCAGTCAGGTTTCCGAGCTAGTGCCAGCTGTCCGCAGTAAGCGGGTCTCTCGTTTGGCCAACAGCCAGTCCAACCAACTTAAAACTGCCGCCATCATCAAGGATGCTTCAGAGACCGCAAAAAAGGCAGCCACTTTGTACCACGCTACAGCCACTGATGCCGCAATAACCGGAATTGATGAGCTGCTACCTTCGTTAACATCTGCTGCGGAGGTTGGTGAGGTCCCGGTTTCAAGGGTGACTTTGAAGAAAACTACTAAAACCCCAGGTAGATTGAGAGCCTCCTTGCAAAGCCGCTGGAACCATATTGCCATTCAGTATGGCGAAGAGCGGTCTGAAAGACTCAAAGCAAAGTCTGAGTGGAAACAGTCAGTCGATGACAATGGCCTCACCAATGAAGAGTGGGAAAATCTTGATTCCTCTCAACTTCCATTTTTTGGTTTTTCCTGGAAAGGTGTATTAAAACCGCTATCCGCCTTTGCGATAGTGTCATTGTTAGTGGTGGTTCCAGCAACAGTCCAGGCGACGCGACAACCTTCGGTGCCCTTGGAAGATAGAGTGGCACAGGCCGCTGAGCAAGCATTTCTTCACTTACAAAAGGCTGGCGATGATATGAAGGCTCTGGATTTTGCCGGCGCTGAAGCAGAGTTTGGTTTGGCGAATGATTCTTTTGCGGAGGCTCAGCAGCAGGTAGGTACAATTCACGATAGTATCATTGAAGTAGCAAAGTACATTCCTGGAAAGCCACAGCAATTATACACTGGAGCTGAATTAATTGAGGCCGGCGCAGATTTGTCGGCGGCGGGTGAGCAGTTAGCTGCCGCCATGCAGGTGCTTTCTACCGTAGATGTCAGCGCTGTTGCAAAAGATGAGGACACCGGACTTACATCGATATTGCTTGTTGTGCACTCTGCTCTAGACCCAACAGTTTCTCATCTAGCCAGTGCTATTGAGCATTTAAACAATGTCAATCCAAGCTCCGTCCCTAGCGAGCGACGCGATCTGGTTGTGGCCGCGCAAGAAACCTTACCTGATATCTATGAAGCAGTTGATCAGGGTTTGGGAGTTACTGAGTTACTACTTTCATTTTTAGGCCACGAATCAGAAAAAAGTTACTTAGTTTTATTCCAGAATAACTACGAGATGCGACCGTCCGGAGGTTTTATTGGAACTATTGCGGCTATTAATGTGAAACAGGGCGTCGTTACCGGATTAAATATTCCAGGTGGTGGAGTCTATGATGTTTCAGGTCAGGTAAAAGCTGCCATTCTGCCGCCAGAACCTCTACTGCTAGTTGCAGACAGCTGGAATCTCCAGGACTCAAATTGGTTTGCTCATTTTCCAACCAGTGCTAAAAAGGCCGAGGAATTTTATACATTAGGTGGGGGAGAGGCAGTTGATGGTGTTATTGCCTTAGTGCCAAGCGTAGTCGAGCGAATGCTTGACGTCACTGGTCCGATTGACCTATCGCGTCAGCATGGGGTTGTTATTGATAAAACTAATTTTTATTCGATTGTTCAGACTAAAGCTGAGGAGAAATTTGATGAGACCCGGGAGTCAAAGCAAATTATCGCAGACATGACCCCATTGCTCTTTAGTCAGTTATTTGCTACCGCTGAGGATCCCGATGGATTAATGCGTATTCTCTCGATAGTTCGGACTTCGCTTGAAGAGAAAGATATGTTGGTATTTATGAACGACTCGGAAATTCAGAAAAAGTTCACTGGTCAGGATTGGAGTGGCGAGCTTAAATATACCGATCGTGATTATCTGAATGTAGTTCACGCCAACATCGCTGGTGGAAAAACAGACGGAGTAGTAGAGGAGGCCATTAGTCACACGGCAAATATTCAGTCAGACGGTAGCGTCATTGATAACGTTACACTAACGCGTGTTCACAAAGGTAAAAGTGGTGATTTGTTTACCGGGGTAAATAATTCAGAATACATCCGCTTTTACATTCCGGAAGGATCACAACTGATATCGGTTAGTGGTTTTGATAAAATTGACCCAGCCCTCTTTAAGGAGCCGGCTGCAGACGCAGAGGCTGATGCTGAGTTGGTACGTATTTCCGGAGAGATTACTCATGATAAGGATAGAAATGTTGATTTTAATGTTGAATATAACAAACAGGTAATTGGTGGTTGGGTCGTTACTTCTCCAGGGGAAAGTTCAACGGTAAGCTTAGAATACCGACTGCCATTTACATTGGTTAATGATCAGCTATGGAGTAGTGCGGATCATTATTCCCTGCTCGTACAAAAACAGCCTGGTAGTTTTGGTGATTTTCTCTCAACCACAATCAAGCTACCCGATAATATGAAATCTATAGAATACTACCCCGAATCCTTTACTGGCTCAGCAGATGTTGTGCTGTCTGAAGATTATTTTACGGGCGTCGTATTGCAGCAAGCTCCGTAGAGAATGTCGAAGTTAATCATTCAAAAATTGCAGGTTTCGGTTGCTGGTGGGGCAATGATTATCGGAGGCGCCTCGATTGTTAGTCGCGTGTTGGGATTAGTACGTGATCGCTTGCTTTCAACAACCCTTGGGCCAGGCACAGTACTGGATAGCTACTTCACAGCTTTTAAGGTGCCAGATTTTGTTTTCAATATTCTAGTTTTAGGTGTTATGTCGGCGTCTTTTGTCCCCGTGTTCATAGATCGCTTAGCAAAAAATGGAGAGGCCGATGCTTGGCGTGTAGCTAACTCGGTGTTAAACCTTCTATTGATATCACTAACAGTCATTTCTGCTTTGTGTTTTATTGGCGCGCCTCAGCTAGTTAGTTTACTGGCTTATGGTGATGATCCTGCTCAGCAAATCCAGACTGTCGCCTTCACTCGTGTAATGCTGGTGGCGCTTATTTGTTTTGGCGCCTCCAATGTGTTTGCCGGTTTGCTTCATGCCTATAAACGGTTCTTTGTTTATGCTGCCGCGCCTATCTTATATAACGTTGGAATTATTATTGGAATTATCTTTTTTTATCCAGTTCTCGGTTCAATTGGTTTGCCCATGGGCGTAGTATTGGGTTCATTTCTACACGTTGCGGTACAGGTTCCGGCTGTTTTAAAAAGCGGTTTTAGATACAAGCTCGTGCTCGACTTAGCAAACCCAGGGGTGCGTAAGATTTTAAAATTGATGCCACCGCGAGCTTTCGCGCTAGGTCTGACGCAACTAAATGTCGTTATCTTGTTTGCGATTGCCTCGACTTTAGATGACGGCGCCAGGTCAATTTGGCAATTTGCTGATAATCTACAACACTTTCCCATAAATATATTCGGAGTATCTTTAGCTCTAGCGGTCTTTCCAGTTTTTTCTGAAGCCTTTGCCGAAAATGACATCGAGCGTTTCAAGAAATTATTTTCCGACAACTTTAGGCGTATTCTATTTTTCATTATCCCAGTATCAATCACTACCTTGCTACTAAGGGCTCAAATAGTAAGGCTAGTCTATGGTGCCGGTGAGTTTACTTGGAGTCATACAATTTTAACTGCCCAGACTCTTGGCATCTTCGCTTTGTCGATGTTTGCTCAGGCAGCTATTCCACTGCTGGCCAGATCATTTTTTGCTAAGCAAGACACCAAAACGCCAGTCATAATTAGTACCGTGGCCATGGTGATAAATATCGTATTGGCTTTTGTTTTGGCGAAGCCGTACGGAGTTATTGGACTGGCGTTATCATTCTCTATTGCGGCCATAGTTCAAATGTTAATGCTGCTAACAACCTTGCGCTTTCGACATGGTGATCTAGACGATGATCATCTAATAGAGTCAACCTGGAAAATTGTAGTGGCCTCAATTGGTATGGGTGTTGTTATTCAAGGGTTAAAATATGTTATCGCTCCATTAGTGAATATGCAGACCTTTGTGGGGATCTTTGCCCAGACTCTAGGTGCCATGATTGGAGGTGGGGTCGTTTATATAATGATCGCTCATCTATTCAGATTCGAAGAGGCTAGGATGGTAGCGCGCAAACTTCGCGACATGGCAAATTTGGTGACAAGAATCTGGAAAGCCCCGTCGCAAGACTAGGGCCTTGCGCACTCGGCTTGGCTTCGGTATGCTAGCTGCCATGCAGAAAAATATCCGGAACTTTTGTATTATTGCCCATATTGACCACGGTAAGTCGACCCTGGCCGATCGGATTTTGGAGTTGACCAAAACCGTAGCGGATAGGGAAATGAAGGAGCAGTTACTAGATCAAATGGACCTCGAGCGCGAGCGCGGTATTACCATTAAGCTGCAGCCGGTTCGCATGGCCTACACAAAAGATGGCCAAGAATACACCTTAAACTTGATAGATACACCAGGGCATGTGGATTTCACCTATGAAGTGTCCCGATCACTCCAAGCTTGTGAGGGCGCTATTTTAGTAGTTGATGCGTCTCAGGGTATCCAAGCCCAAACGCTGGCCAATCTCTATTTAGCGATTGAGCAGGACCTAACAATCATTCCAGTGCTCAATAAGATCGATCTGCCAGCCGCTGACGTTCCTCGCCGCACTCACGAGTTAGTCACCTTGCTTGGATGTAAAGAAGAGGAGATTATTTCCGTATCTGCTAAAACTGGAGAGAACGTATTACAGATTCTTGACAGCGTTGTTGATCGGATTCCTGGTCCGCGCGGTAACGAAACTGCCCCGACGAGGGCGCTTATTTTTGATTCGGTCTACGACGACTACCGCGGTGTAATTACCTATGTCCGAGTGATTGACGGGTCTCTAAAAAAAGGCGACAAGGTTCTACTGATGGAAAAGGGGACCAGTTCTGAGGCTTTAGAAGTCGGTGTGCTCAAGCCGGCCTTTTTGCCAACCAATAGCCTCGAGGCCGGTCAGATTGGCTACGTAGTAACTGGGTTTAAGGGAGTTGAAGATGCTCGAGTAGGTGATACCATGACCCTCAAAAACCAACCGGCCGAATTGCCACTTCCTGGCTACAAGGAGGTCATGCCGATGGTGTACGCTGGAATCTATGCCAAGGACTCTTCAAAGCATGAGGTGCTTCGTGAGGCGATGGGTCGGCTAAAACTAAACGACGCCGCACTGGCCTATGAGGCTGAGCACTCAGTGGCTCTTGGTTTTGGATTCCGGTGTGGGTTTCTCGGAATGCTGCATTTAGATATTATCAGTGAACGCCTGCGCCGCGAGTTTGATCTAGATCTTATTGTAACAACTCCATCAGTAGCCTACACAGTATATAAAACTAATGGAGATAGGGTAATTATCTCTTCGCCTCTTGATCTGCCTGACCCAACCTTCATTGATCATATTGAAGAGCCAATTATGGCTACCGACATTGTAACCCCAGCGCAATACATAGGAGGCATTCTCAAACTGCTAAACGAACGCCGTGGAGAGCCGGCTGCTAACGAGATGGAATACATCGATGAAGAGAGAGTTATTTTACACTACACAGTTCCACTCTCCGGGCTGGTTGTTGATTTTTATGACAAATTGAAAAATGTTTCTTCAGGTTACGCGTCACTTAATTACGAGTTTAAGAGTTACAAGCAAGCTGACATTGTTAGAATGGATATTTTGGTAGCAGAAGATATCGTGGGCCCACTGGCCAGTATGGTTTACCGGGCCTCAGCTGCTAGTGTTGGTCGTAAAGTAGTCTCTGCTCTTAAAGATCTGTTGCCTCGCCAAATGTTTCAATTGAAGATTCAGGCAGCCGTCGGTGGAAAAATAGTCGCTTCTGAGAGAGTTTCCGCGATCAGAAAAGATGTTACCGCTGGTTTATATGGTGGTGATGTCACGCGCAAAAGAAAGTTGCTCGAGAAGCAAAAGAAGGGTAAAAAACGCATGATGCAACAGGGAAAAGTGGATATTCCCCAGGATGCTTTTCTGGCAATCCTCAAGCGCTAGTAAAATATAGCTAATATTGGCCAATTAGGCTGCCTTCCATGTGGACAGCCTTTTTTGATATGGCTTGACATTTAAGGTCAGTAATGTATAGTGTCGCGTTACGTTTGTAGCCTTTAGCAGTGTTACCGGGCAAACAACGTAATTCCAGCACTTAAAGTGCTGCCCAGTATTGTGATGTCGGTAATGTGTGACTCCTCCTCAACATATTACTCGACATCACAATACTGGGAGGACCGGGGGAACGGAGGATTAAAATTTAAAGTGGCTACCGAATCGAAGATTCGGCCCAGAGTGGTGGTGCTTCCAATATATGACTCCTCCTCAATATGTTGTTGAGGCACTACCATTCTGGGAGTTATTAACACCCTTGGTAAAATGTGCTATAATCCGGCTCGTCCAGGAAGGTTGTGGGAACAGAGGGCAGGTCTTAGACCTGAATTCCGCTCCCATCAGTCTAACTAACTGGTGTGGGTCGGCCAAAAAAGTGTATGGCCGACAACAACACGACACTTAGGGAACAATCCACCATGCACACGCAGGAGAACGACATGACGCTCATGAAGGGGCTCGTCGAGACGATCCGGGTCACCGCCCTCACTCCGCTGCTGACGGTCTGCGCACTGTTCATCGGAACGGTCAAGATCATGGCGCCTGAGATCAAGATCACGTTCGACATCTATGGGATCATCCTCAGCTAGCCTGAGTCCCAATGGTAAATTGACAACTTAACCTGTGAATGCACAGGCGGAATGTCTCCACGATGCAATGAGTTGAATAAACAACTTGCATCGACCCATTTTTCGTGGAGAGAGTTCCCAAAGACAGCCGTTCCTTCATGGGGAGGAAAGGCTACCTGATCCGGCATGCCAACAGAGACGACAGATCAAAATCTCTCTCCTCACCTTGATCAACGATCAAGGTTAGATCTGTACCGGCTATTGGCAGACATTGTCCAGATCGTATCCTTTCCTTTCTAGGAAGGAACTTAAAAAATCGGGTATAATGCCCGATTTTTTGTTATACTATTCCCATGTCAAAAAGACCTAGTCAGCCAGACCTTGGGCGCCACCGCCGCAAGGGAAAATTACGCAAATTGTCGAAGCGTTTTTCCAGTGCGGTGACCAGACAGTCAAATTCTGGCCCCGCTGTAGTTAGAGGGCAAGTCAGTCCCTCTGGACGCACTGAGCCAAAGCCAGACACCACGTTGTTGGTAATTCTTGGAATCATTCTTGTATTAGGTTTGATAATGCTGTCATCAGCTAGTTCTGTGCTTTCCTATCAAAATTATGGTGATAGTTACTACTTACTAAAGCATCAAATGCTTTATGGACTTTTGATAGGGGGCATTGCTTTTTATGCCATGAGTAAAATTAATTACCATTACTGGCGGTCATCCGCTTTTCCGATAGCGGTAATTACCATGTTGTTGCTTTTTGCTGTATTTATACCCGGCGTGGGCGTTGAGCTACTAGGTGCTAAGCGCTGGATCAACTTGGGTGGGTTTTTGTTTCAACCATCTGAGGTAGTTAAACTTACCTTCTTAATCTATTTAGCAGCCTGGCTAGAAAAGCAAGGCAAAGAGGTGACTGATCCGAATTTTGGCTTAATGCCATTCTTAATAATGCTTGGCTCTCTAGTGCTGCTTATTGCCGTTGCGCAGCGCGATTTAGGAACGACTATTGTTATCGCGGTTATTTCTATTGTTGTGTACTTTGTGGCGGGTGCTCCTTGGCGCCATTTAGGTTTAATTGGTCTAGGTGGCCTTATGGCAGTGGCGGCTCTGATAAAGGTCGCTCCATATCGAGCTGCTAGACTCACGGTTTTTCTTAATCCAGAAGTTGACCCTCAAGGTATTGGCTACCACGTTAACCAAGCCTTGCTGGCAATTGGATCTGGTGGATTATTTGGATTAGGGTTAGGACATTCACGTCAAAAATTCAACTATTTGCCTGAGGTCGCAACTGATTCTATATTTGCCATTGTGGCTGAGGAGCTTGGTTTTGTCTTTGCGGTTATTCTAGTTCTCCTGTTTTTAGCCTTCACCATCCAGGCGCTGCGAGTTGCCAAAGGCGCTTCCGATAGATTTGGACAATTAGTGGCAGTTGGCATTGCTGTTTGGATAGGCTTTCAAGCCTTTGTAAACGTAGGCGCTATGTTGTCTCTGCTTCCGCTGACCGGTATTCCGCTACCGTTTATTAGCTATGGTAGCTCATCCATGATTACCTTGCTGGCGGCTGCTGGGTTACTTGCTAATATTTCTAGATATTCAAAACATTGATCTGGTATGCGTATTCTCATGACAGGCGGCGGCACGCTCGGTTCAGTTAGTCCTTTGCTTGCCATCGTTCCAGAGCTAATTCAGTCTAAAGATGAGTTGTTTTTTATTGGCACAAGCCACGGAGCGGAGGAGCAATTAGTGTCTGCATCAGGCGTGTCTTTTTATAAGATCATTGCCCCCAAGCTACGTCGATATTTTAGTTTGCGCCACCTTTTAATTCCATTTGAACTTACTGCTGGGCTGATCCAGTCCGCCCGCTTGCTTAGGCGTTTGAGACCGCAAGCAATCGTCTCAGCTGGGGGATACGTGGCTTTCCCTGTGGTTCTAGTTGGTCGACTATTTGGGATCCCATCTATTCTGCATCAACAAGACCTTCGTCCAGGTTTAACTAATAAACTACTAGCGCCCTTGGCTATTAAAATCACAGTAGCTTTTGAATCTTCCCTGTCGGATTATTCAGCAGCCAAGACTAGTTGGATAGGCAATCCAGTTCGCGATCTATCCCCGACGACCAATCAGATTATTTTAAATCAGTCATTGCCAACCGTTTTTATATTTGGTGGTGGCACAGGGGCTCAAGCCATTAATGAGTTAGTAGATGCCAAGCTTTGTAAAAGCGCCAACGTTATTCATATTACCGGACGGGAGAGGGGTGGTAAGACAATAAACCATCCGCATTATCATAGCTTCGAAATACTAGGTGACGCCATGGCGGAGGCATATGCCAAGGCTGATTTAGTTGTTTGTCGAGCTGGTCTCGGCACCATTTCTGAGCTGGCTAGCTTAGGAATGCCCGCTATTATTATTCCCATGCCTAATACTCACCAAGAAGACAATGCTCAATTACTCAAACAGAAAGACGCCGCTATCGTACTAGATCAGAGGGGATTGACTGAAGTCTCCTTCCGTGGTCAGATAGAGAGACTATTGACCAATGTAGAGCGTCGTCAGCAACTGACGCAGGCAATGGGAGAATTGCTACCCACCGGAGCCAATCAGCTTTTTATCAAGACCATCCATGACTGTAAGTGAATCAAAATATATATATTTTGCCGGGATCGGCGGCATCGGCATGTCTGCCTTAGCGCAACTACTACTTAGTGACGGCAAGCACCTCAGCGGTTCTGACCTTTCATCCAGTGAGGTGACGGCTAGTTTGCAGCGCAAAGGGATTCATGTCGAGCTAGATCAATCTGGAGCCGCTGTGCCTGATAGATGTGACTTATTAATATACTCTGACGCTCTTCCTGAGTCGCATCCGGAGCGAGTTGTGGCGCAGCAGCGTGGAATTACTACCCTAAGCTACTTTGAAGCGGTTGGTCAGTACATGCTTGATTTTGAATACGCCATCGCTATCTCTGGTACACATGGAAAGTCAACTACCACGGCGATGATTGCTAATATTTTGATACAAGCCGGCCTTGATCCTACGGTAATTGTTGGAAGTATAGTAAAAGAGTTTGGTAGTAATGCTCGGGCTGGCGGTAAAAAATATATAGTGGTTGAGGCCTGTGAGCACAAGGCGCACATGTTAAACTTGCACCCACAGTGCATTGTGCTTACAAACATTGAGGCTGATCATCTTGATCACTACCGAGACCTTGATCATATTGTCGCTACTTTTCAAAAGTATATTAATTTACTGCCTACCGATGGCCTACTGATTAAAAATTCTGACGACTCTGAGAGTCAAGACTTAAACAGTGATAGTCCAGTCGTCACTTATGGTTTAGTTGAACCATCCGATTTAATGGCCACGGATATTCATGTTTCTAAGCTTGGACAAACTTTCGTTGCCGACGGAACTACATTCACCATAAAAAAACCCGGTAAATTTAATGTTTATAACGCCTTAGCCGCCATTAGTGCTGCGCGACATCTAGGCGTAGGTGATACTGACATCGATAAAGCTCTAAAGTCGTTTCAAGGTATTTGGCGCCGGTTTGAAGTTATGGGGCAATACCGAGGCGCCACAGTAATTTCTGACTACGCCCATCATCCGACGGCTATTCAAAGTACAGTTAGGGCCGCCAAGGAGTTTTATCCAGACCACCGTGTCGTTGTGGTTTTTCAACCACATCAAAGATCTCGGACCGCCAAACTCTTTGACGAATTTGTCAAAAGTTTTCATGAAGCTGATTTTTCTATTATTCAAGAGATCTATGACGTGGCTGGTCGCGAAGAAGGGGAGTCAATTAGTTCAACTCAACTGGTCTCCGCCATTGAAACCGCGGGACGGTATGCCATATTTTCCGAGGATGTCGCAGCTACGCGCCAGGAAATAGACGAAACGATTGAGCCAGGCGATGTCTTATTGATCATGGGAGCCGGAGATATCTATAAATTAGCTGAAGAGCTCACCTCATGACAATTCCGGGATTACAAAAAGACGTCATTCTGGCTCCTTACACCACCTTTAAAATTGGCGGTCCAGCTGAGTATTTTATTGTTGTAAAGAACTCTGAAGAACTATCAGCGGCCGTAGCTGAGGCCTCTTCAGCTAACCTTCCCTGGCATATTTTGGGTGGTGGTTCGGATTTATTGGTAGCTGATGCTGGTGTAAAGGGATTGGTAATTAAATCTGAGCTGCGTGACATAATCTTTGATGAAAAACTCAGACAGGTTAGAGCTGGGTCAGGCGTTCAGATTAATGCTCTCATTAACCAGTGTTTTCGTCATGGTTTAACCGGTTTGGAGTTTGCCATTGGAGTGCCAGCTACGGTTGGCGGAGCGGTTTGGGCAAATCTAGGCGCCCGTGGCAGTGAAATAGCCGATGTTTTATTAAGCGCAACGGTGCTAACACCAACCGGTCAAGTTATCGAAATGTCCCAGGCAGATTGTCAGTTCAGCTATCGTGAAAGCATTTTTAAGCACGAGCAGTATGCCATTTTAGAAGCCACCTTTCAGTTGGCTTCAGGTGATGTCGTGACGATGCAGAATAAAATCAAGGAGCTGGCCGCCATCCGCAAAGACACCCAAGACGTCAGTCAGCAGTGTGCGGGCTGCGTCTTTCGCAATCCAGCTGAGCAAACAGACATAGCGGCTGCCAAATTAATTGATGATCTTGGCCTGAAGGGCATGCGTATTGGGGGTGCTCAAGTCAGTGATCGCCATGCCAATTTTATTATAAACACCGGAGGCGCTACCGCCGACGAAGTAGTTCAATTAATCTCTTATGTTAAACAGCAGGTTCGCGATAAAGCCGGAGTCCAACTAATGGAGGAGATAGAATACCTTGGTTTTTAAAAAAAGAATCCCACGCACCGTCTGAGGGCGGGGTGGGAGATCAGCTTGTTCAGTAGGCGGATCGGAAGATCCGACCACAGCTCTGACAGCCGTAGATCGTCTTTCTCAACCCGCCAGCCAGCCAGCTGTCGTAGCTGCGCACCGTGGAGCCCTGGCAGGCCCCGCAGGTGGACACGAAGCTTTGGCTGGGAAGTGCCTCGTAGTGCTGCCAGTTCGTGATCTCCTGAGTCCGACTCCCCAGGGTCAGGACCCGCTGCCTGCGCGACTCCTCTCGCGCCTCAGCCTGAGTCGGCGGCCGCGTCAGGCCTGCTCGCCTGAGCTGGTGTTCACCGGCGACGGCTCGCCAGTCGACGCCAGGCAACCGACCACCTCCCAAGGGCAGGTGAATCCCGAGCAAGCCCGGTCCCTGGTGCAGGAAGTACCCAGCGTGCACGCCGGGGCGGTCTTCCAATCGATGCAGTGCCATTCGACCTCCGCTGTAAGCACGTGCACGGAAGTGCACAGTGTCAGCTTGGGCGTTTTAGCAACATTTATAAGTTAGGTCAAGCGATTCTCAGTAACTACAATTTGTGATACACTTTAGTAAATTTGACATTCACATTATAAAACATGTCTCTCAACATTACCGGAAAAAATCTAGACCTAACTCCAGCGATGAAACAATACGTTGAGGAAAAGATAAATCCATTTTTTCGTCATTACGATAAAATTACACAGATAGATGTAGAATTAGACAAAGTCAGTCAGCACCATAACAAGGGTGAGGTTTTTCATGCCCGCATAAACATCCAGGTTCCCAAGCATCTTATACACGCGGAGGAAACTAAGTCCGATATGTATGCCGCCATTGATACGGTGGCAGCGGAGGCTGATCGCCAACTTCGAGACCAAAAAGAAAAATACGGAAGCAGAATTCGTAAGGCTAGGAAAACGGCGCGGAGCTTTAAGTCTATATTAACTCCTTGGCGGAGAGACTAGCTTAGTTTTTTAATTGCATTTTGTGATGGCTGATCAAGGAGATCCATCTGAACAAGACAGGGCCGATCTTATCAGTCTCTTGTTTGATTTGCCTGCCAGCACTCCACTTGGCGCTGTGCAAGAAATTGCTCGCACCCGCGTTCACCCAGCTCATTATCGTGCGGTATCATACATTAACGATATTCTCAAGCAGCGCGGCCCTTGTTTTGTACGATCTGTCTCTGAATGGGTAGAACAAGATAGCCTCCGGGACTTATATCCAATCGAGGCAAGTAATTTACATCCACTCGACAGGTATCGCGCAGCCGTCGGGGTACCAGAAGATTTAGCTGATCTTTACCGCGAACTGTCAGTTTTTGCCGCTCTGGCCAACGTTGATTTTTTGTATAAGCTTTTTGCGGCCGTTGTGTCTGTGAGTACTTCTGAAACCTTGCAACGGAGGTTTCACGACAGCGACACGCTCACCTCGAATACCTTTTGGAATGAAGTGGCTGATATGCGACGGACCGCCGGAAGTGGAGAGGTTCTTGGACAGCGAGCGCAGTGGATCAGTGATGTCCAGCCTCTGCATGCCGCCGTTCAGGAAACCGATAGCGATGGGAGTGAGCACCTAGCCTATTATCGTTTACCTGCTACTGTTCATGTCTACGATCCGATGAGTCACATTTACGACATTCAGTTTAACGAACCTCGTCAGGTGGAGCGCTACCCAATTGATCACGAACTATCCATTCCTTGGGTTAGGGCTCAAACTGGATTTCAGCTGGAGCTAGCTATCGCAGCTTCATCAGGCCACCATCTACCGGAGCGTTATTTTCTAACTGCCGCTCAGCTCTCGGCTTTACGTGACCGTGGCAGTGCTATTCACACTAGGGTTGGGCGTTGGGATGAAATTCGGCTCTATCCAGAGTTTATCCAGCCAATTCCAGGTGAAAAAACCAATATTCCTGACCATTCATTGGTTTCTTTACGGGTCATGCCACAGTCAGTTCATATCCAGAAACTAGACCCAAATCTTCGGTTGACGGTGTATGTTTGAGGTTGTAGAGTAGGTGAGCTATGGCTACAGTTAAATTTGTCGAAAAACTTTTTGGGGACCAAAATAAGAAGAAGCTGAAGACGCTGGAAAGTGACATTGCCGCTATCAACGCGCTAGAGCCAGTCGTTCAGCAATTATCAGACGATGAACTCCGTCAAAAGACAGAGGAATTCACCGGACGCCTCGAATCAGGAGAATCACTCGATGATATCAAGCACGAGGCTTTTGCGGTTGTACGTGAAGCTGCCAGAAGAACTCTAGGCCAGCGTCATTATGATGTGCAGCTGATTGGCGGATTAACTTTGCATGAAGGTAAAATAGCTGAGATGAGAACTGGTGAGGGTAAAACCTTATCAGCTACCACCGCGGTGTACCTAAATGCCTTGTCTCATAAGGGAGTTCACATTATTACAGTAAATGATTATTTAGCTCGTCGAGATGCTGACTGGATGGGACAGATCTACCATTTTCTTGGACTGACAATTGGCTGTATTCAAGGTCAAAACATTTCATATCAATATGAGGCCGATATGGCTGCCATCAGGCGACAAGCTGATGAGGTCGCTACGTCTGAAACCGGCGCACCATCAACTGAGGGTAATGGCTATGAGGCTTTAATCGCGGCTGACATGCAACACATGCTGACAGTCACGCGCCAGGAGGCTTACGCTTGCGATATTACTTTTGGCACCAATAACGAA
>PFGC01000026.1 GCA_002781785.1 Candidatus Kerfeldbacteria bacterium CG15_BIG_FIL_POST_REV_8_21_14_020_45_12 | reverse complement strand
TGCAAGTCTTTTCGCACTTCAATGTTAGCGTTAGGAAAACTTCGCTGCGCGGCGGCGATGGCCACAGCTCCTTGTTCGTCACCTATCTCAACTAGCAAGCAACCACTTGCCTTAAGCCAACTTGAAGACTCTTCAATTACACGAACCACTAAACTAGCCGGTAGCCCATCTGGCGTTAGAGCCAAGCGAGGTTCGTGAACCAAAGCGCTGGACTCAGGAGCTTGAATATTCACTCTTTCCATATCAACATACGGCGGATTCATAATCACCATGTCAAAGCTGTTAGCATTTGCATCTGGTAGAGCGTCAAATAAATCACCCTCATAAAAATTGATTGACGCTGCTTGTGCATGCGCGTTTGTTTTGGCTACTATCAGAGCCTCAGGCGATAGGTCGGTGGCGGTAATTTCAGCCGCGCTTACCTCCAAGGCTAGAGTTACTGAAATACAACCTGAGCCTGTGCCAAGATCTAAAATCCTTGGCGCTGACACTCCGCCAGCGTCAATTAGTTCCAAGGCCGTATCAATTAGCAGTTCCGTTTCTGGTCTTGGAATAAGTACCGCTGGTGAGACATTAAATCTGCGTCCATAAAATTCGCTGTACCCTAAAATATAAGCTACCGGCTCACCAGTTTGGCGCCTGGTACATAAATCTAAAAATTGAGCCAAAGACTCCTTTGTAATATCGTCGCTCGAGTGTCCTAGCAGCCAACTGGCCTCTACTTTTAAAACCTCGGCTAGCAGCACCTCTGCATCTAAGCGCGGAGTTGTAGAAACATCCACAAACTCCTTCGCTGCTTGCTCAATGGTCTGAGCTACCGTCATTTTTTTACTGCACCGCCCTCCAAGCTTGCTAAAATTGCCTTCTGATCGGCTTCACGTAAGGCCTGAATCATATCGCCAATTTCTCCCTCAAGACGACTCGGTAGGTTGTTCCAATTTTCTTTAATCCGATGATCAGTAATTCTATCCTGGGGGAAATTATAGGTTCTAATTTTTTCTGAACGATCACCAGAGCCGATTTGTGATCGTCTGGCGTCTCCGCGCTTCTGCATTTCTTCCTCTTCGATTTTCTGTAATAAACGTGAACGTAATACCGTTAACGCCTTGGCTTTATTCTTGTGTTGTGATTTTTCGTCCTGGCAGGTTACGATCATGCCGGTTGGAAGATGAGTAATACGTACTGCCGAGTCGGTAGTGTTTACACTCTGCCCACCATTGCCACCCGATCGAAAAACGTCGATCCTTAAGTCACTGATTGGAATTTCCAAATCAACTTCCTCCGCCTCAGCCAATACGGCTACGGTTACGGTTGAGGTATGTACGCGTCCGGATTTTTCGGTTTCAGGAATACGCTGAACTCGGTGAACGCCGCTCTCATATTTTAAGTGAGCAAAGGCCCCACGACCTTTTATGCCTAAAACCACCTCTTTGTACCCACCAACTCCAGTTAAACTAGCCGATAAGATATCAACAGACCACCTCTGGGTTTCAGCATAGCGCGTATAACAACGTGCCAATTCAGCAGCAAACAGACCGGCTTCATCACCACCGGCGCCGGCTCTAATTTCCATAATTATATTCTTGTCGTCACTGGGGTCCTTCGGCATCAAGTGAATCTGCAATTCTGCCTCAACCTTTACCAGTTGTTCGCGCAGGCCAGGTAGTTCTTCTCGTGCCATTTCAGCCAACTCAGCGTCACCCTCATTAACCGTCTGTTCAATCTCCTCAACCGCCGCCTCAAGTGACTCCAGTTTGATTATCAAGCCAACCGTCTCTTTGACATCGGTAAACTCCTGTGACAAGCGTTGAAGCAACTTTGGATCAGAAGACACCTCAGGCGACTGGAGTTGGCGTTCGAGGTCAGCGTAGCGGTCCTTAATAGGTTGTAGAATGGTCTTTTCCATATTTGGAAATGAAAAACTGGGTTAGCCCCAGTTTACCACGTTTTCTATTGTTATAGGTCAGCCAGGGCGTCTTTTGCTGCCTTGAGAGCCTCTTTGGCTTCAGACTTGGCGACTTTACTGCCACCGGTACGTTTCTCGTCGCGGGCGGCGTGCTTCGTTTTCTTAGAAGCGTGAGAACGATCTTGCTGCATTTGAGCAATTTTCTCAACTCTAGCCTGATGTTTTTCAACACGTTGAGCTGAATCGACGAATTTTTGCTTACCTGTATAGAAAGGATGACACTTGGAGCAGGTTTCAGTCACAATGGCTTCCAGAGTTGAAAGCGTGCTAAAAGTCTCTCCGCAAGAGCAAGTTACAGTAGCTGTGTGTGATGTTGGGTGAAGGTCGGATTTCATAGTTGATATATTCAAATTCTGCGGTGCAAAGGCGACCGACACTATACCATTAGCCATTTTTACTGTCAATAACAGCTTTCCCCTTGCTAAAAAACCAAGTAATTGCTATAGTCATGCTCGTATTTAATCACGTAGGTGGAAGTGCGAACAACGGGATAATCCTGCCGAAAGCCTAGGTTTTCGGTCTATTCCGCAGCAGCCACCGGTAATCAAAAGGGTAAACTTATGCAAGTACCAACTCTAGTAGAGATGCTCAAGTGCGGAGTGCACTTTGGCCATCGTAGCAGCAAACGTCATCCAGGAATGGCGCAGTATATTTTTGGTGAGAAAGACAATGTTAATATTATTGACCTGCAGCAGACTCAGGATCAGCTAAAAAAGGCCTTGGCCATGGTCAAGGAAATGGGATCAACCGGCAAAACTATTTTGTTTGTAGGAACCAAGCGGCAAGCTGCCGGACTGGTTAAGAAGTATGCCATGAGCTGCGAGATGCCATATGTGGACAATCGTTGGCTAGGCGGTCTCCTGACTAATTTTAAAAATGTTATTGCTGTTCCACAGAAGCTAACAACCTTGAAGCAACAGCGGGAAACTGGTGAACTTGGTAAATATACCAAGAAAGAACAACTTGAGTTTGATCGTGAAATCGAGCGCCTGGAGCTTAGCGTTGGTGGTTTAGAGATTCTACCTCGTCTACCAGACGCCGTATTTGTGGTTGATGTTCGTGAAGAGAAAACTGCCGTTCGTGAGGCAAACCAGCTTGGTATTCCAGTTATTGCCATGTGCGACACCAACGTTGATCCACAGTTCGTTGAAACTGTTATTGCGGCTAATGATGACGCCATCAAGTCAATTGAGATGATTCTTAAATTAGTTAGCGAGGCAATCAGCGCTGGACGAGCTGCGCCAAAGCAGGCCGAGGCTAACATCCGAGCTGCTGGTGTAGCCGCTCCCGAAAAGCCAGCTAAAAGAGCCGCTGATGAGGTTGCAGAAACTCCTGCAGCAGAAACGCCTGCTACTGCCTAGTCATCGGCCAAGTTTTTTACAAAATCTTTGAACGTACGAAATATGTCAATGGAACTTATTACCAAACTTCGCAATGCCACCGGCGCCGGCATTCTGGAGGTCAAAAAGGCGCTTGATGAAGCTGGTAGCGATTACGACAAGGCCATGGAGCTTTTGCGTAAGCGTGGTGAGGCCGTGGCTTTAAAGAAGGCCGGTCGAGTTGCCGCTGAGGGAGTTATTGCTTCCTACGTGCACATGAACCGAATCGGCGTGCTGGTTGAGCTTAATTGTGAAACCGACTTTGTGGCGCGAACAGATGAGTTTCAGGCCTTAGCTAAGGACTT
>PFGC01000039.1 GCA_002781785.1 Candidatus Kerfeldbacteria bacterium CG15_BIG_FIL_POST_REV_8_21_14_020_45_12 | reverse complement strand
GCGATCCGACAAGCGCCAGGCGGGCGAAGCAGCTCCAGACTTTATTCCGGTTTCTGAAATGGTTGATGCCCTACAAATTTTTGATCGAAATAATAGGGATCAGGTCGTGACAGCTTTGGTTATGGAAAAAGTTGAGGGCAAGATGCTATTTCAGTTATTTGAAGAGCGATCCATTACTCCCGAACAGACTTCAAAAATAGCCCTCGGTGTTATCAGAGCAGTTCAGTATATGCACGAACGTGGGGTTTATCATCGTGACCTCAAGCCACCTAACGTGATGGTTACTGATAGTGGTGAGGTTAAATTGATCGACATGGGAATGGCGTTAATTCCTGACATGGTCGAGCAACAATTGGAAAGGGTGGCCTCTAAGTCTGTGACTGAAGTAGCGTCAATGGTATCTAACGAGAGCGATTCGGATGATGACACGGGTGCTCAAGTCGGGCCCATTCAAATCTCTCTACCGGATAACCGCTGGGTGCGTGCGCCTAACTTGCCACGCCCCATGGAGGCGCCAGCTGTCTATGCCTTGCCAGAAGTTGGCTCGGCTTATGGAACGCCACCTTATATGCCAGATTGTGAGTTAAGTCATGAGATATCAGAAGAGTTGACACCTAAGTTGGTTAATCCAGCTGATCCTGAGGCTATTACAAAAAGATTATCCGAGGTGGCTTATCGGCGAGACATGTATGCCGTTGGTAGAATTATAGATAGATTGGCTAGGCAGCTTCATGCCAAAGCGCAAACCGAAGCAGACGCTAGGCTAGTCGATGTATTGCAGTGGGCTAGTTCCAGAGTTGTTAATGAATATGAATACGCAGTGCCAGGGGTTGACCAGGTAGCGCTTGGAGAATTAGTTAGAATAATAGAGAACTGGGAAAAGGATGAGATCTGGAGAGAGACACAGACACCAGAGGCTCAGGATTTAATGTCTACTGTTAATCGTCATTTGTTTGATAAACAGGCACGACTGAAAGATTTATCGTCATTGTATCGTTACCGGGCAAGTCGTCCTTTTGAATACAATCCACGCAGCATCACCGATGAACAGTTAGCTGATTCTATAAGTCCAGATTCTAGGTATGAAGACGTAGCTTTAGATGACGGGAATACTTTTAATTTAGATGATGGCAGTGACCCAAAAATTAATGATAGAAACACATACGCGGGGGACTAACAGATTGAGCCGTCGAGCTGTTTGATAGTAAGGCGATTATTATTGCTAGTGAATTTGTTTAGGTAAAAAAATCCCCGCATCGATGTTATCAGCAGCTGACAGTTGCTGATTTTCGATTCAGGGTTACCAGAAGCCCGGGGGCGACTGGCGGTGCATGTGCAGACGGTCTGCGAGCTCGGGATTTTCCCGTTCCCACTTGGCCATTTCGGCTTCGGCTTCTGCCATCCATTTCACGAAGGGGAGCAGCCAGGCGAAGATCGCGTAGATCAGCCCTGTCAGCGGGATGACGATGGCGCCGGCGACGAGGCCGACCAGGAGGTAGTTGCGCAGCGCATCTCGGCTGCGGACGAAGCCGGTGGCCCAGGCCGGAGCCAGGAACATGACGGCAACGGCGAGGTTGGTGCAAGCCACCACCAGGTAGGACAGGCCGATCAGACGCAGGATCTCGGACAGGGCCATGGGGCCTCCAGCGGGTTTCTCCAGGCGGCGGAATGACGCTTGGTGTGTTGCTACTTTAGCTGTTTTTACTTGAATGTCAAGATTGAATCAACTTAGTTTTTATGTTGCTTTTGAAGTAATATGTGTGATAAAGTTGTTTAAATAATATAATTGACTTATTGATAGGCCATGAAGATTTTCGCAAAAAAAGGACAGGTTGGGGAGGAGAGCGCTGATGTCGTGTGTGTTGTACATTTTGCACAGCAGAAACAACTCAGTGGTCCAAGCAAGCAGATTGATAAAGCGATGGGTGGCTACTTGCAAACTGTGATTGATGAGGAGGGTTTTAAAGGAAGAGCAGATCAAACTCTATTGGTACATACTCATGGTCAGGTGCCTGGAAAAAGGGTTTTGATAATCGGCGGCGGAGACAAGAAGACGTTTACGCTTGAGCAGTTTCGAAGAATGGCTGGATCAGTTGTTCGTGCTGCCAAGGCTGTACAGGCAGATAGTTTGACCATCTCTTTTGAAGGGTTAACCTCAACTAAGATAACTAGTGAATTACTAGGGCAGGCCTTGAGTGAAGGTGTGTCGCTGGCTTCATATCAATTTACAAAATACAAAGGTAAAGAAGAAAGTGATAAGAAAGACAAAGCCTCGCTTAAAGAGGTTATTGTGCTAGCTGCAGATGCTGGTCAATTAAAACAGGTGCAAAAGGGTATTGATCGTGGTGTTATTTATGCCGAAGGTGCAATGTTTGTCCGAGATTTAGTCAACGAACCGGCCGTGGTGGTAAAACCAAAGTACTTAGCTGAAAGAGCTGTTGAAGTTGGAAAGATCACTGGTGTAAATGTGAAGGTCTATCGAGAGGTGGATTTAATAAAATTAAAAATGGGTTCGTTTTTGAGCGTGGCCGCTGGTTCGGATGAGGAGCCTTATATGGTTCATCTTTCTTATAAACCTAAGAAGAAAAATGTTAAGAAAATAGTTTTTTGTGGCAAGGGAATTACGTTTGATTCAGGTGGCCTATCGATCAAGCCAGCTCAGTATATGGAGACCATGAAAATGGACATGGCGGGAGCGGCGGCTGTTCTCGGCATGTTTACACAGATTGCAAAAATCAAGCCAGATGTTGAGGTGCATGGAGTAATGCTATTAACGGAAAACATGCCATCAGGTAAAGCAACTCGACCAGGAGATGTGGTGACTGCTTACAACGGCACGACCATTGAGGTAACTAACACCGACGCCGAAGGTAGATTGATTTTGGCAGATGGTTTAAGTTGGGCTGAGAAAGAAATAAAACCTGATTACATGGTTGACTTAGCCACTCTAACGGGAGCTGCGATAGTTGCGCTTGGTCAGGAATGTGCGGCTTATATGGGTACGGACGAAAAATTACTGGCTCAGGTGCGTGGGGCGGCTGATGTAGTCGGGGAGCCATTGTGGGAACTGCCATTGATTCAGGAATATGTACCGCTTATGAAAAGCGAGGTGGCTGATTTTACAAACAGTGCTCGCACGCCGTGGGCTGGAACTATTTTAGGAGGCCTATTCTTGCAACAGTTTGTTGAAAAGACGCCCTGGGTTCACATTGATATAGCTGGTCCAGCCTTTGTTGAGCATCAGATTCTTTCTTATGTGCCAAAGGGCGGTTCTGGATTTGGCGTAAGGACCTTGCTGGAGCTTGTCTCCAACTTGCGGTAAACTTTTGAGCGATAACTTGATGTATTCTATGAGACGCTGTCGTTTGGTCGTCTATGTTTTAGAGTGAATAGAATCATCATTCGACAATAATTTATCACGCCAAAAGTTGTCCAGATAGCAAAGGGCCACAGGATCCAATCCCGATAGGGGACTGCAAATAAATATATAATCAGAATTGTAAAAGTGAGTCCGACTCCAATGCGGGTGATTTGAGATTTTTCGTAGAAGAATTTTCCTGTGTAAAGTTTTATAAAAATTCGTCCACCGACACCAATGGATGTTAGTAGAATTGCCAACCAAAATAGCCAGGAAGGAATGTCTGTATAAAGAAAAATATAGATACCACTAAGAAAACCAAAGGTTGGATCAATTACTGACTCCAGACGTTTGCCAAGGTCTGACTCTACTTTCCATAAACGAGCTAGGCTACCATCAAGTTTATCAGAAACAATTCCAAGAATTACTAAGGCTTGAACTGTCCAAATTGGTGCCGGTATGAAAATAAGACCGCCAATTAAAATAGCCGTACAGAGTCTAAATAGCGACAGGAGGTTGGGGATGTAAGGTCTATACTTCATTGAGGTTATTATATCATATGAATCAGCTCTTGATTTATCCCTGATTTTATGGTGGTATGTTAGCATATGCATACATTATTAAGACTGGTTCTGGACACTTCGTCTGGAGACGATACGGTTGTCGTAAGGTTGTTTCAAAACAAGACGATTGTTGATGAAAAGACAGTTGAATTTACTTCAAATGATACCCAGGCGTTGCTTCCAGGGATTGTTGACCAATTAGCGAGCCAGAATTTTAATTTAGGCGATGTTAGTGAGGTTATTATAGTTCCCGGAATAAATCGTTTTACCGTAGACAGATTAACAACAGTGATTGCAAACGGCATTGGTTGGACCGGTGATGTGCCGGTGACGGTGCGGTCTATACCATTGGATTCATCTACTATTGGAGATAAAAAGGCAGGTACTACTTTTGAGCCTGTACCTGTTCAGTACTCAAAGTCACCAACTATAAACTAGGAATGTCACCAGACGAAGAGCGTAATATAAAACGGATCCATGCCCTGCGTGGAATTGTTGTAGGTCGGTGGTTCTTGATATTTGGCTTGGCCATACTTGGTATTGTACAGATGATAGTTGGCATTGCGATTGTGTCATTGACGCCGGTGATGCTTGGGTTATTGGTTTCAATTCCGGTTTTTTATAATTTCATTTACACAGTTTACCTATATCGTTTTTCAGACCGACTTAGTTACAAGCAGTTGGCTCTGCTTAGTTTTTTGCAGGTGCTGGTAGATCAAATTGTATTTACCTTTATAATTTTTGTGACGGGTGGTGTAGAAAGTATCGGATTTATTCTGTACTTTTTTCCAATGTTGTCAGCTACGATTTTGTATTCTGACTTAAGGATTATTTCTTTTACTATAGTGACCATCTTCTGGTACACCAGTATGGTCGTTTTGGAATTTAATGGCGTGATTCCACATTTTGCACGCTATTTTTATGACCCTGGTTTTTTTGAAAACGCGGAAGTTACCTTAGCCAACACCATTAGCATTGATTTGATTTTGTTGTTCACAGGATTGTTTTCGGTTTTTGTTAATCGAATCATTAGAGATAGAGAGCTTGAAATAACCATTGAAAGAGACAAGGTTAGATCTATTTTGAATTCTTTGGAAGACGGAATTATAATGCTCGATGCCAGAAAGCACGTGTTGTTGATGAACCCGCCGGCTCGTGACATTTTGCGTTTCTATGGAGAGGTGTTTGGGCCTGAGATTAGGAAAGAGGATTTTCCGAGGGCCTTTGGTAAATTAATACAATCAATTCGGGAACAGCCAGAGACCAAGCGACTGGACCAAGAGGTGGTTGTTGAAGAGGGGCAGAATAACAATGTCATTCAGGTGGATACCATCCCTATTTATGCGGCCGATGGTTCAATTGTTAGCTGGGTGAAGGTTCTTCACGATATTACTCGGGATAAGGAGCTAGACGAAATTAAGTCAGATTTTATCTCGGTGGCAGCTCATCAACTACGGACGCCACTGGCAGCCCTAAAATGGTTTTTTAAGTTAATGATAGAGGGTGATGCTGGTAGCGTGACAGAGAAACAGCAAAATCTTATGGAAAAGGCTTATGTTCGCACCAATGAGGTAATTGAAATCGTGAACAACCTGCTAGATATTTCTGAGATTGAAGAAGGCCGCTTTCCGTATGAATTTGCCGAAGGAGATATCATAGAGGCGATTGGAGCAACCTTATTAAGCGCTCGGCAAGATGGATCGCAAAAAAATGTTAGTGTGGAGTTTGAGCATTCTGACAAATTGCCACTAACGGAGATGGATTCGCAAAAGATGCGAATGGCCATACAGAATTTGGTGGACAATGCAGTAAAATACTCAAGAAAAAATTCTTCTGTTAAGATTAGAGCAGAAATAAAAAATAATCGATTGTTTGTTTCGATTGGAGATCAAGGTATTGGCATTGCAAATGATGAGCAGGCAAAGATTTTTTCTAAGTTCTTTAGGGGGCGCAATGCAAAAGAGTATGAGCCAACTGGCTCAGGCCTTGGCTTGTATATTGTTAAGAATGTTGTACAAAGGCATCGGGGACAAATTTGGTTTGAATCTGAAGTCAATAAAGGCACGACCTTTTTCTTGTCTTTGCCAATTCCAAGAAAGTATTTACCACCAAAAAAATGAGAAGAAGTATATCATCTGGAGAGCCACGCTTGCGAGCACATAATTTAAATGAGCGTGAAGCCTCGGCCACCGGGAGTCCTCTTTTTGATCCTGAACGAGCAATCCCACGAGCACAAGTTAAACAGTGGTTGGATTATGCAACAGAGCCAATTGTTCAGCAGCAAGTTTCTCGAATGGAATTGTCAAAATCTGAATATTGGAGAAGAATAAGTAGCTATCCAGGCGCTCCTAAGCATAGAGTGGCTGCTGATTTGATTTTAATGTTTCCTGACTCGAGAGGCCGACTTGATCTTAGTGAGGAGCTTTTTAAAGTAGCTTCTTCGATGATAAATGTTGAATCAAAGGGTAATGAGGATTTTGAAAAGCTAAGAGATCTGGCGGTACTTTTTCCTGGGCGGAGAGATGATCTTGATCTTGATAATCATCGTGAAGTTGAACTTCAAGATCTTATTATGCATCCTATGGGCCGACCGTGGTCAGGGTACGGGTCTGATAATATTTCTAGGTTTTCTCATCTGGCCAGGAATGCAGCAAACCTGCGTCAGTTGTATCCCGAAACCCAATTGATTATGACCTCAGAATGTCTCGAGTGGTTTCACGGGCTTATTACTCGAGTTGCAGCTGGAGAAATGACCGATAAAGACAGATCAGAAATAATACAAATGACCGCCGATGCACGACTGGCTTTTTTAACGCAACTAAATCGAGCAGACTACGCAGCCATTCTAACTGGCCCTGAGTCCGGCGCCTGGCTTAAACAGTCCGTGGGACTATCGTCACCTGCGAAAGCAGCTCACGAGGCTTGGCAGCTTACTATGTTAGGGGCTGCTGAACTAAAGGTCGATGAAAATAGTATTGTTCATTGGAGATCGGCAGAAGTGTCAGAGACGGAGCTAGTCTTGCCGGAGCGCAGCAGTCTCTAAAATAGGGGATACTTATATATTGCACCGCCTAATTAGGCGGTGCTTTGCTATTTGTGGAAAAAAGTGGTGTGGTTGTGTTGATATGAAAAGTGGTGTATAATGGATCAAAGGGGTTAAATGTGGAAAAAAGTGGGGATAACCACACCACAAGGTGGATAAGACCATAGCCCTAAAAACTCTCCCTAACATGTTTATTGGCGAATATCAGCACACAATCGACGAAAAGGGTCGCATGGCTGTACCAACCAAATTCAGAAAAGAGCTTGAAAGAGGAGCGGTGGTTACCCGTGGTCTTGATAATTGCTTGTCACTCTATACAAAAAAGGCTTGGGATGATTTGGCCAAAAAATTGCAGCAACTTCCTATTTCGCAAAGCAAATCTCGAGCTTTCGCTCGTTTAATGTTGGCAGGTGCTATGGACGTAACCCTCGACAAGCAAGGTCGAGTGATGCTTCCAGAGTATCTACGTAAGTACGCTGATCTATCAAAGCGGGTCATTGTGGCCGGCTTGCTTGATCGTCTCGAACTTTGGGACGAGGCGGCTTGGAATCGCTATAAAGCGGCTACCGAGAAAGATAGTTCGGAGATTGCGGAGACTTTGGGAGAACTAGGCGTCTAATTTGTAACTAGCAAAACACCCATGTGGGACTTCGACGAACAGGAGAATGAATAGACGCTATGCACGTTCCCGTTCTTTTACAAGAGGTATGTGAGGGTCTTCGGCTAACAGCTGGGACTAATTGTTTAGATGGCACCGTTGGACTTGGAGGTCATGCGCGTAAAATATTGCGTCTGACAGCGCCAACTGGTCGAGTGGTAGGGTTTGATAGAGATTCCAAAACCTTAGCAGCGGCAAAAGAAACGTTGGTGGAATTCGGGAATCGGTTTATTCCGATTCATGACACGTACGCCAATCTAGCAGTTCACTCAGCAGAGCTTGAAGTAGCTAAGCCAATAGGAGCCATTCTACTTGACCTTGGTTTATCATCGCTGCAACTCGATGATCAAGATCGAGGCTTCGCTTGGAGATATCCAGAGGCTCGACTGGATATGCGGTTCGATGTTTCAGGAGGGGAGACGGTGGCAGACTTACTAAACAGGCGAACTGAGGAGGAGCTTGCGGTGCTTTTTTCCAAGTACGGCGAGGTTCGCAGATCAAAAGGCTTGGCTCGTGAGATTGTTGCCAGGAGAGAGCAACAATCCTTTGCCACAGCAGGAGATCTATTGGCCGCTGTCGAAAAGGTTATGCCTAATCGGCCGCACCTAAGAACGCATCCGGCTACTACCGTGTTTCAAGCCTTACGGATTGCAGTTAACCGGGAGCTTGATCAGTTAGAGGAGTTCCTACCCAGGGCGATTGATTTATTAGCCCCAGGCGGACGCCTTGCCATCATTTCGTTTCACTCCATAGAAGATCGTATTGTTAAGAAATTTCTGAGGAAGGCAGCTACTGAGTGTGTCTGTCCACCTGAAATATTGGAGTGTCGTTGTGAGCATCACGCTAGTGTAAAAAATATTACAAAAAAACCAATTGTTCCGTCAGACGAGGAAGTTGCCGTCAACCCAAGGTCTCGGAGCGCAAAACTACGCATTGCGGAAAAAATCTAAACATATGTCACGATTTGGATTTATATACAACATAAATAAGTTAAGAAGGAGCGGTAAGCCATTCACTAGGGTTTCCGAGGTGATGGACGTTTTAGATACAACCAAGTCAAGAATACTTTTGATCACACTGACAGCAGTGCTGGCAGCATCTTATTTGTGGCTGGTTAATAGTTCAGCGACAGCAGGTTTTTATTTATCGGATCTCGATCAGCAGGTTGTTCAGTTAGAGCAGCAGTACAGAGACTTGGAGTTAACTCAGGCTGATGTGCTTTCACTGCAGCACGTGCAGGATCAGGGCCAAGCTATGAACATGGTAGCTGCAGGTACGATTGATTACGTTGGTGGCGACTCAGCGGTCGCTTTTGTTGAATAATCTAGATATGGCACCGCGGTCGACGTGGAAAAAGAACCGTCCACGCAGGAGGCGGCGCTTGCAGCGGCAGGCTGTTTCTCTGACCGCACTACAAGAGGTTGATCGAGTTAGCGTCTTAATAGGCATTTTTGTATTTGTTTGCTGCTTTGTAGTAATCAGATTATTCATTGTTCAAGTCGTTGAACATTCTTTTTACGCAGCTTTGGCGAGTGGTCAGCATGAGTTGGTTCAGCAACTAACGCCTGATCGTGGAGAGATTTATGCAAAGGATAAATATGCACCAGACGGAATCACAGTTATTGCTACTAATCGTCAGCTGGCACACGTGTACGCAAATCCTAAGCAGATTACTGACCCACAAAAAACGACAGATATTGTAGCTCCAATTTTGGGACTGGATCCGGAAATTGTTTTAGCTCGTGTTTCAAAAGGTGATGATTTATATGAACCCTTAAAGGACAGAGTGTCGGACCAAGAGGTGGCCGCCCTCGAGGCTGCTATCGATGAACAGAAGTTAACTGGCATTCATTGGTCACCGGTTGAGTCGAGATATTATCCAGAAGGAGAATACGCTTCTTCGGTAACCGGATTCGTTGGCTTGGTGGATGAAGTGAGAGTTGGCCAGTATGGACTTGAACAGGAATTCAATGATGAATTAACAGGAGAGGTTGGCTCGGTTAAAACGAAGCGTGATCCATCTGGTAGGTTGATCGCCACTGGAGAAAATTCCATTGTTCCAGCCCAGGATGGAGACATGCTGATCACAACCATAGATAAAAATGTGCAGTATAAATCTTGCACGTTGATAGCTCAGGCTGTTGAAAAATATCAAGCAGATAGCGGCACGATAATTGTGATGAATCCAAAAACAGGAGCTATTATGAGCATGTGTAATGCTCCGTTGTATGATCCTAACGCTTACAACGAAGTCGAGGATATTTCGGTGTTTAGTAATGATGCGGTGTCAGGCGCTTGGGAGCCGGGATCTGTATTTAAGGCGATTACAATGTCAGCGGGTTTGAATGACAAAGTAGTTACTCCATATACAACCTATGAAGATACCGGAGAGGTTGAAATTGGCCCGTACACGATTCATAACTCAGACGGTAAAGCCAACGGTGTAGTTGATATGACAAAGGTGTTGGAGGATTCATTAAATACCGGAACTATTTATGTAGCTTTGCGCTTACTTGGCAATCAACGCTGGCGTCAATATGTTGAGGATTTTCATTTTGGAGAATATACAGGCATTCGTTTGGCGGGTGAGTCAGCTGGAACTATCGATGGTGTAACTCAAGAGAAAGATATCTATACGGCTACATCATCTTATGGGCAAGGGTTGGCGGTTACGCCAGTCCAACTATTGCAAGCTTTTTCAGCCTTGGCTAACGATGGAGCGATGATGAAGCCATATATTATTGAAAGGATTGTAAAACCAAACGGCTATCAGGAAGAGTTTCAACCAGAAGTAGTTGGTAGACCAATTACTCCAGAAACTGCTCAAACCGTTTCGGCCATGTTGGTGCGAGTAGTTGAGGGTGGCCACGCTATTATGGCGGAGGTGCCTGGTTATCACTTTGCTGGTAAAACTGGTACAGCTCAAGTAATTAGAGATGATGGTAATGGCTATGATGTTAGTCAGCACAAAGATACTTTTGTGGCTTATGGTCCCGTCTCTGACCCACAAATACTAGTGTTGGTTAAGTTAGACAAACCAAAAGGTGTGCAGTGGGCGGCAACCTCGGTAGCTCCAATATTTGGAGAATTAGGACAGTACTTAGTAAATTATTTACAGATCCCTCCGGACGAGCCTGTTGAGCAACAATAGGTAGTAACTGTTTTGATATGGCTATGGATAAGAACATTCAAAGATCACAGGAAATAACAGCGCAGGCCTTTGCTCGGGTGAAGCCTTTGTTGCGTGTGGGAATGTCTGAGCGAGAGATTGCTCAGTTAGTTAAAAAAGTCTTGCTAGATGAAGGGGCTCAGAAACTAGCTTTTCCAACTATAGCGGCTTTGACGGCCAACGCGGCAGAGCCACACCATGTACCAACAGATCGTCGTGCCAAAGTTGGTGATCTCTTAGTGCTAGACATGGGAGGAGTTTACGGAGGAATGAGATCAGATATGACTAGAACAGTTTTTTTTGGACCGCCTAAAGCTGAACATAGAAAATGGTATGAATTGGTTTTAGAGGCGCAGCGTCTGGCGTTTTGTGCAGTACGAGCTAGTCGCACTGGCACTGAGATAGATGCAATCGCTCGCGATTACTTAACCTCGCAAGGTTACGGAAAATATTTTATACATTCATTGGGCCACGGAGTGGGTAGGGCTATTCATCAACCTCCCTGGATCTCGCCGCGTAAAGGTGCCAATGTTCTACGCTCTGGTGATGCCATAACCATTGAACCAGGGGTCTATTTAAGGGGTCGGGGAGGGATTAGAATTGAAGATACCTGTGAGGTGCAGGCTAGAGGAGCCAGGTGGCTAACACCAACTCAGCGACATATTTCCAGAATGGTTTTACAAATAAAGTCTTAAAAATAGGCCTTTTGTGTTTTAAATAGTTATAAAAAAAGACAGCCGCAGGGCTGTTTTTTAGGTTTCGCACTAGGTATTGACAAATCGGCAATTTTGCGCTATTATATTCGGTCTTTTGGGAGAGAGACACAAATTAACTGAGTACATTTGATATCTTCCAGCGGTTGTATGTGGCCCTTGGTGGCATAACAACTAGCTTGACTGGACGAACGGCGTATGGTGTAGCGCAACTGTAAAAGACAGTTTGGCGCTTCACGGTAGACCGTTGGTCTTTTTTGCGACCACTGCACTGTAAGAAGTGCGGCGGCCGTGAAACCAAAGGTCGCACTTTGACAGCTGAATCCTAGAACAAATAATAACTTCCACCCGGAAAACGCTTCCGGGAGGAAACGCATTTCAAGTTCTGTAAGTCTGCGTGAAACTGAAAAGATGCTCTGTGTCTGAATCCGAAACTTCAACCTCGACTCAAAACAGGAGGCCACCATGGCCAACGGACGTAACCGCTCTGGCGGACACCCGCCCATCCTCGGCGCAGGAGGCGGCAGCCCGCCCCCCAGCCACAACCCCAACCCCCGCCCCGGCAACGGTGGCGGACAGCCCGACAACGACGACCCCAAGGGCACGGCCATCGGCATCGCTGCCGGGGTCGTGGTCCTGCTCCTCCTCGTCAGCATCTGCGCTGGCATCTTCGTGGGACCGATGGCGGCCTTGGCTGTCGTCGGCATCATCCTCCTCGTCGTGGTCGCCATCGTGGTCGCCATCGGCGGGATTGCGGTGGGAACCATGAAGGGTGGGGATGAAGCGGTCAAGAAGAACGGGGCAGCGGCCAAGAAGGGCGAGTCGGAGTTCCCCTCCGACATGCCGTTCATCAATCCGCTCCCGGCCTTCCCCTGGCCGCTCTGGATCCACCTGGGCCCGGAGCAGGCGGTGTTGTCTCGTGCCTTCATGAAGAGCGGCATCGACTACAACGACGACGGTGAGGTGGTCGATGTGCGTGGGTTCGCCCTGCACACCGGCGCCTTCTTCGTCCCGTGGAAGCTGCTGCTCACGGGTCACTACCCGGTGGCCATCCTGGATTCGAGCAAGCCGGAGCCCTTCACCTGGACCGTCGCCGTTAACACGGCGGTGGACAAGCTGAAGGTCACTTTGCAGATGGGGGCCTGGTGGGATCGCTCGAACGACAACGGTGGCAACTCCGTCATCGTGAAGGCGGTTCGACTGGCCACGGCCCGTGAGGGTACGTGGCAGGGCATCCTCCGGTCGCTCGCCGAGCGCAAGCTCAACGAGCGGGTGGCTGGGCATCAGGCCACGGAGGTCGAGGACAGCAAGCGCGACATCAACGCCGACGTCACCAGCCGTGCCAACTGCGACGCGGCCGAGATGGGACTCATGACCGAGATCTCGATCCTCGTGGTCGAGTCCGGAGTCAAGACCGAGTCGCACGAAGCTGAGCAGAAGGCTGGCGCTGAGAGCCGGGGCAAGATGGCCGGCTACAAGGAGCTGCTGGACAGCCCGGCAGTCGCCGCTCTGGCCGAAGGGCTGGGCCGCGCCCTGGGCAACCTGGGTGGCGGCAAGAACGGCGGCAACGGCGGAAACAACCCGTAGGGGCCTTCGGGTCCCTTCGGGTGGGGGTTGCGGGAGCGGCGAGAGCTGCTCCCGCAACCTATCGTCGTAAATACGAAAACCCCTGAAGTGATTCGAAAACCTGAAACAGAACCCCTACGGAGACATCAACATGAACTGGAACGCATTCGGCAAGACCCTGGGCATCGGCGGGATCATCATCCTCGTCGTCGCCTTCCTGTCCCTCATTCCCCTGGCCTTCACGGCCTGGTTCACGAACCTGACGCTGTTCAACGCCTTCCTGGCCCTCTCGCTGTTCCTGGTGGCGCACGGTGCCGGCCTGGGCTTCTACGCCCTGGCCAAGGTCAAGAACTGGCAGACGGGTCACACCGTGAGCCAGATCCTGATCCTGTTCACCTGGTGGAGTGCGATCGTGTGGATGGGCCTCGTGGCCTACTCCAACACGGTCGGCCTGAACTTCCAGAACGACATCGTGTTCCTGGGCGGCTTCCTGCTCGTGGTAGGCGGACTCCTGTCCGCCTTCGGGCTCTCGTACAAGGGTGTGGCCAAGACCCCGCCCAAGTCCGAGTTGCTGGCCGGCATCTTGCTGGCCATGTTCGTGATCGCCCTCGCCATGGGGATCCACGCGGTGACCCACCCGTTCTCCTACAACCCGATGGCCAACACCAACGGGCAGGAGGTCGGGGAGTTCCCGTACAAGTGGGCCATCCCCTGGCAGGGACGAGTGAGCGAAGGGGTGGTGATCACGAACCCCAAGGAGCTGACCACCGCCAACCTCGGCCCCGGCGCCGAGCTGGTCAAGATCAACGCCGAGGAGCACGCTGACTTCGGTCGGTACTTCCTGGCGTTCGACGAGACCAGTGCGAAGCACCAGGCCGCCCGGGATTGCATCCGGGAGGTCTCGCGGCAGCAGTGGGTCGGAGTCGCGGTCCCCAAGGACTGCGACATGGAGAAGGGTGTCGATCGCTCCCCGGAGCTGATCGAGGTAGAGGAGAGCTCGGGGCTGCAGAACCCCGGGTTCTTCAAGCGGCTGGCAACGATGATGTGGGGCTGGGGAGGAGCCTGTGTCCTCATCGGTTCCATCTGCGGCTTCGTCTTCGCGATGGTGACAGCGCGGAGCAAGTGGGAGTACATCATCTTCGTGATCATCGGTGCGGGCGCAGGCTTCGTGCCGGTCATGGCGATCAGCGGGTCGCTCTACGGTGACCCGCTGGAGGCCGTCAAGGCCCCGGTGAGCTTCCCAGTCGTGATGACCCTGGCTCCGGACGAGGAGAAGGAAGTCGGTCTGGTCGACCTCTACCGCGCGGAAAGCGAGGGAGGGTTCGACCAGCGGGTCGTCGTGCAGATCTGCGGAAGCGCTTCGGCGCCCAATGCGCAGATCGTCCTGGCCTCCCGCCAGGCGCACCTCGGCAGCGGATCTCTCCGCCTGCAGCGTCTCGCCAGCAATGGTGAGATCAAGCGGGGGGAGGAGCCTCTCACCACGGGGTCGGTGGCGGTCATCCGTCACAACCCCGAGGTGCCAACTGGCGCCAAGACGGTGTGGGTGCGCTCGACGCGGGACAGCAACGCGTCAGTCACCATCGCCGTGGGCCACCCCCGGGAGCTGCAGGGGCTGTGCGAACGCGCAGTTCCGCTCCCGGGAGTGATGGGGGAGGTTCGCGAGGAGGCACTGCACTGCCTGCTCGATGAAGCCCCCAACGCCGCCTTGAGCCCGGTCACTCCGGAGACCATCGCGGTGAGCTGTAGCCTCGTCAGTGCGTTCTAGGACCAGCCGTCCAGAGGTCGGTGTCGGATGACGCGCAAGGGATTAAAAACCCCAAGCGCGTTGTCCGGCCCGACCTCCCTTTTTTTACAAAAAAATCTTCATAATAGAAAAAGAGACAACTTGGCGTGCTTTTGCTATAATTGGTATCAACTCATATCAAAAAAAACCATTATGCGCACTCGATTTTGGCTAGGTCTCTTTGCAACATTTTTAATAATCCCTCAACTGGCTAGCGCTGCTTACGGAGATACCAGCACCTATGCTAGTAAGATTTATCATGGCGACGGATTAAATCGTCTAAAAGCCTTTTTTGATTTTCCAGAAGACATTGTAGTTAATAATAACGGAGCTTTTTTGATCGCGGATACTTATAACAATGTAATTCGTCGAATTAAACCGGGCGGTAAGGTAAAAACCTTTGCTGGAACAGGAGCTTATGGTGACACTAACGACCTGAAGCATAAATCTGAATTCGCCTGGCCAAAAGGATTAGACCAGGCCAACGGAGTGGTTTATGTGGCGGATACGGGTAACGACAAAATCAAAAAAATAAAAAATGGTGTAGTTACAACTATCGCTAGTGGTTTAGATGCCCCAGAGGATGTTTTGGTGTCGGGTAGCACAGTGTTTATTTTGGACACCCAAAATAACGCTTTGAAAAAAGTTACAACTGATGGCGATGGTTTAACTACAGTAGCTGGTTCATTGAATGATCCTAAAAAAATGGATATTACCAGCGATGGCGGAACGATTTATGTCGCCAATGGTGGAACCTATCAATTGAAGAAGGTAAATGTTAGCAGTGGAGCTGTAACTACGGTAGCGGGAAGCGGTGCGGCTGGTTCAGCTAACGGAGCGTGTGATGAAGCTAGGTTTGAAAATATTTGGGGAGTTCACGTTTATGACAGTGAGACAATTTACGTCAGTGATGGTGATGGTTTTGATGATACTGTGCGTAAGGTAGATTTGTCGGGTGATGACTGTCAGGTGACAACTTTTGCTTCCGATAGCAATATGGTGTCAATTAATTTTCCAACTGGACTGACTAGTTATGATGGTAACTTGTATGTTTTAGCAACCGGGATTGGTATTGTTCAGCGTTATAGTTTAGATGATGCGGATGATAACGATAAATTTGCGGGAGCTAATCGCTTTAATGTAAAGAACGCCAGTCCAATGTTGACCGGAAATCCTAAGTACATGGTGTTGTCCAAGAGTAAAAGGCGTATTTACTTTTCTGAGAATAACCGGATTCGCTGGATGCCAAAAAAGAGCGGCAAGAAAACCGCTAAGCTAATAGCTGGAAGTGTGATTGATAATTACAATGCCGACGACACCGAAGCTTGGGTGAAGGATCTAGCGCGTTTTTCTGATGTATCTTCTTTTGCACTTTCTAAGAGTGGAAAAAAATTATTTGTAGTAGATAGAAATAACAATCGCATTCGTGAGGTGGTTATTAAAACCGGATCAACTAGTTATTTGACTGGGGCAGGTAAAAAGAATTTGCGGAGCGATCAGGGTAATGATTACCAAAATGGAGATAAGTGTAATAATGAATTTGATACTGGGGTAAGTGGTTGTGCCTACTTTGACAGGCCAATGGGATCAGCCTTGTCGAAGAGTGGTAAGTATCTCTATGTGGCTGACTCTGGAAACAACGCCATCCGTCGGGTTACAGTAAGAGGAGACAATAAAGGTAAGGTAAAAACCTTGGCTGGAGGTAACGGATCAGGTTACACAGACGCCACCGGAACTGATGCTCAGTTTAGCGCGCCAATCGGTTTGGCAATTAGTAAGTCCGGTAAAGTGTTATATGTTGCCGATAGAGATAATCAGGTTATCCGTAAAGTTAATATAAAAACTAAGGCGGTAACCACACTGGCTGGTACTGGAGATAATGGCTACTTGGATAGCGTGTTTGCAAGCGCACAGTTTTCCTACCCAGAGTGGATTACACGAGCTAAGAATGGAGACTTATTTGTGTCTGAAGTCGGAGGACAAAAAATTAGAGTGCTTGATCGCTCTCTAGGAGTAGTTAAGCTTGTATCCGGCTCTGGCGATCGCGGCTTTGCCAACGGTGCTCGCAAGACCGCTGAGTTTAATAACCCTCGCGGCATGCTGGCTTTAGGTAACAATAAGTTGTTGGTAGCTGAACTTTATACTGATTTAATTCGTTCCATAGATATTTCTGGGGAAGCTCCTTATACAGAGGCAGCCCCA
>PFGC01000058.1:9218-17069 GCA_002781785.1 Candidatus Kerfeldbacteria bacterium CG15_BIG_FIL_POST_REV_8_21_14_020_45_12 | reverse complement strand
TGACCACCAGGACAAACAGATCACAAGCACTTACCAATATGCTTAACAAATCAGAGCCCCTGTATTTGTGCCTGAGGTACAAAAACTCATCTCCGTGAGGAACCATGTCTGCCAAATAGTGGCTAATGGCTGCACCAAAAAATCCCAAAAGGGGATTACGTGTTGCCGTGGCCACAACCATGCCAATTGCTGCATGAGAGCTTAACGTCATTCCGCGATAGTGAATGTCGAAGGCCCGTCTGACTCACCTAGCAACTGCCAGGGTCCTTTAGCGTCCTTGCTCATGTAAACTTCAAATTTATCAGGATGAACGCCAGTCTTTGAGCCAATCTCATCAACTTCAATTACGTCTGAAACTTTAGCAATAATAGGTAGAGTTACTACAATCTCACCGCCCCCAAGCGAAAGGTGTTGCGGGTCAGTTTTCTTATCTGGGTCACCAAGTAAAGCGCTTGGATTTTTGTATTCATTATTATTGCCCTCATTTCCATTTTGGATATTTCCAGACACGACAGATTTAGCAAACCAGGTCCGGTTTCTTGTCGGCCTAGTAATCGAAACTGCTCTAATGTCGGCCCCTGGTGACGAGGTGTCGCCACCCTTAAGTCCAACGTCAACAATCCTAACATACGTTACTGTATGTTGTTTGAATAGTCCGACAGCCATTACAGCTGCGGCTAGGACAACGGCGCTACAGAGCGCCACTGTGATGGTTGTACTTCGTACCATCGTGTGTGTAGACATTTGTTTGTTGCGGGGGCCGGATTCGAACCGGCGACCTGCTGGTTATGAGCCAGCCGAGCTGCCTGACTGCTCCACCCCGCGCACCAGAGACCAGACAGTTTTCGGGGAGAAAATGGAGTCGTCTATCGTGCGTGAGCTCGAACGTAAGCGAATTATCTTATACCAAGATAGCAGAAGACCGTCAAGTAGGCAAGTCTTATGATTGACAGAGCTACCCCTTTTCTTTAGAGTAGTTGGAGCCTGTTATGGCCTGTTAATTAGCCGGAGTGGCGAAATTGGTAGACGCACACGACTCAAAATCGTGCGAGCCTAGCTCATGAGAGTTCGAGTCTCTCCTCCGGCACACTATGAGAGAGAAAAATATTACTGAAGTTACTGATTTTTCAAACACAGAATGGAGGGGTCTTATTTCTGAATCAGTAAAATTCAGCAAAAATTTAACTAGAAAGCCAAGTCTCTTAAAGAACAAAAGAGTAGGATTAGTGTTCGATAGTAATTCACTGCGTACCCGCCTGTCCTTTGAAACTGCAGCGTATCTGTTAGGCGGTAGTAGCTATTTTATAGATGTCCATAGCGTTACGCATGAGCAAGATGGTAGTAAAAGAGAAAGTTATGAAGATATCATTGAAACTCTGGACCGCATGGTTGATTGTTACGTATTACGGGATTATTCTCGAGATATGTATGAAATATTCTTACGCAAAAGCTCTCCTCCATTCATCAACGGTTTTTGTGCGAAGGGTCACCCTAGTCAGGCCCTGGCAGACCTTTCGGTAATTACAAGCAAGGTAGGAACTACAAAGGACTTGCAATATGTGGCAGTTGGGCCAGATTCCGGCAGTGGTGTTCTTGAGTCTTTTATTTATGGCGTGCTGTTGTTGGGAGAGGGAATTACTATTATAACGCCGTCAGGAAAATTTGAAGGTAAAAATCATGATTTTACAGATCAGGTAAAAAAACTTGAAAAATTACACGGCGGCAGCTTGAGGACTACTAAAGAAGTCTCTAAAACAATTAAGCAGGCCGACGTGCTGTACGTCGATGAATGGTGGGAGAATAACAAGAATTTTTTAAAAAAAACAATGGGCAAGTATAGGGTGGATAAAAATTTCCTAAAAACTAGTAAAGATAGTCTCGCTATCTTGCATTGCTTGCCCGCCCATCATGGTAGAGAGATAACTGAAGATGTTATCATGGGAGAACAGTCGATTATTTTTGATCAGGCGGAGTTTAAAACCTACGCGGCCATGAGTATGCTGGCATACCTAGCTCTACCTGGTGCCAAAAACTAAGAATATAAGAGTTTTAATTAACATCACCCCTAAGCCGATGTTATCTGATCATAAAAGTATTGCAATAAAAGCAGCTCAGGTAGCAGGCAATATTTTAAAGCGTGGTTTCTTTAAGGGGTCCAGTGTTGAAGGCAAAGGCCTTCACGATGTTGTCACCGCGACCGATCGAGAATCTGAAAATTCAATCATCAGTGAATTAAAGCAACATTTTCCTGATCACAATATCATCGCTGAGGAGTCAGGTTCTCAAATGACTGGATCCGAATACACTTGGTACATTGATCCACTTGATGGAACTTCAAATTTTGTCACCGGCAATCCATATTTTTCAGTATCAATTGCTCTGTGTAAAAATGATGAAGTAATTTTAGGTGTTGTGCTAAATCCCATTTTAGATGAATTGTATGTGGCTGAAAAAAATATGGGAGCTTTTATGAATGATCAGCCTTTACAGGTGTCAAAGCAGGCGGTGATGTCCGAGGCCTTACTAGCATCTGCCTACGCCATGACCGAATCTGAAATTAAACTAGGCCTAAGAACCGTTGAGGTGTTAGCTTTAAATGTGCGTAAGGTTGTCATTAATTTTTCACCTGCCCTTGATCTCTGCAACATCGCCAGGGGGCGATTGGATGGTTTGGTGGACAATGGCACCACTCCAGAAGATCATGCGGCTGCCAGTCTAATCCTGAGCGAAGCTGGTGGAGTAGTGCAAAACTACGGCACCGATACCTGGGATGTCAGTAAGGTTGGTATTGTTGCATCTAATGGATTGTTACATCAGTCCCTACTCGGCCTAGTTGGTAAGCTTTAGGGTAGGCATTAAATATGTGATCTGCGCTAGCTTTGGTTGCGGTGTAATAGTTAAAAATCAAGCAAAGCTATAAATTAAAGCGACATTCTGGCGCGTCTTTGCTATAATGCAAGCCGATATGGGCAGAATCATTTCTATAGTCAATCAAAAGGGTGGGGTTGGCAAAACCACCACGGCAGTCAACTTGGCTAGCTGTTTTGCTAGTCTGGGTCAGCGCGTTTTGTTGATTGATCTGGATTCCCAGGGCAACGCCACTTCTGGCATCGGTGTGGACGTTAATCGTTTAGAGCACACTATGTATGACGTGTTAATGCAGCACGCCTCGCTAGCTAGCGTTATTAGATCTACAGTAATTGATAATTTCCACATAGCTCCTTCAAACGTAGACTTAGCTGGTGCAACCGTAGAGCTGGTTCCGGTCGAGGGTCGTGAATATCGCCTGCGCGAGGCGGTAGATAGCATCAAGGCCCATTACGACATTATCCTGATAGATTGCCCACCAACCTTAGGCTTGTTAACCATCAACGGATTGGTTGGTTCAGATGAAGTTCTAATTCCAGTGCAAACAGAATACTACGCTTTAGAGGGCTTGGGTCAGCTCTTACAAACAGTGACCTTGGTTAAGGAGCATTTACGTCCTGAGTTAACCATTTTGGGAGCGGTGCTCACTATGTACGATAAGCGTAATAAATTATCTGATGCTGTTTTTAATGATATCTACCAGTATTTCCCAAACAAGGTTTTTGGTACAGTGATTCCTCGTAACGTCAGAGTAGCCGAAGCACCTTCGCATGGCATGCCGGTGGTTGAATACGATCGTACGTCAAAAGGCGCTAAAGCCTACAAAAAACTGGCTCGAGAAATTCTGGTAACATTACCTGGTAGTGGTTTTCGTACTGGGCTTGATGACCATAATGAATTCCAAACCTCTGACAATGAAGAAGATGTACCAGCTCCCCAACCCCACTCACAAACCAATAACTGACCGATAAATAATTTATGGCACATGGACTAGGGCGTGGCTTAAGCTCACTCATCCCACCAAAATCAAATCAGTTTTCTGTAGAGGCACAGCAAGAAGCCAGCGCTCCAGAAATTCAGACCGAAGCATCAGTAGTTGTTTTAGATTTACCAATTCTCCAGATTGCAGAAAACCCCTTGCAACCCAGGCAGAATTTTGATGATCGCACAATTGGCGAGCTGGCAGACTCAATCGATCGTTATGGCTTACTAGAGCCTGTTGTAGTTGTTAAGGAGGGGACCAGCTGGCAGTTGGTAGCTGGCGAGCGGCGCTTAAGGGCCTTTCGAAAGCTTAAACGAGAAACCATTCCAGCCATTGTGCGTACCGCTACAGAGCTTGAACGATTAGAGTTGGCCATTATTGAAAATGTTCAACGTGAAGACTTAAATCCAATAGAAAAAGCCACCTCCTACGCCAAGCTCGTCAATGAGTTTGGATTGACACAAGAAGAGGCAGCTAAAAAAATTGGCATTGCTCGTTCCAGCTTAGCAAACGCCATTCGAATACTTGATCTTCCTACTGAGATTCAGGTGGCTTTGGCAAGTCGAAAGATTACCGAAGGTCACGCCAAGATATTACTTGGCTTAGAGTCACCTGCTGAGCAGCTAGCTTTTTTTGAAAGAATAACTAGCGGTAAAACAGGTAGCGTCAGAGAGTTGTCAGAGGCTGTGCAGGATACCGGCAAGAAGTCTACAAAAAGATCGGTAGTTGAGCACGAACTAGCCCAGCTAGCTGAGAGAGTTCAATCTAATCTAGGAGCTCGAGTAAGAATTTCCAAAAAAAGCAACGGACGTTTTCAAATTATCGTTGACGCCTATTCAGCTGAGGAGCTGAAGTCAGTTATTAAAAAAATCAGCTAGCTTAAGAATCCTCCTGGTTGTCGAATAGGCGTTTATTTTTCTTTTGCATAGACTGCCGAATCCGTTGTCGAGCTGTGTTAGTTTTTACAAAGGATAACCAGTCTGGAGAAGGTTCGGTTTTGTGTGGGTTTAGAAATATCTCAACCACGTCACCACTCTTTAAGGTTGTATTTAGGCTGCCAATTTGGTCATTTATTTTCACACCAGAACATTTATTGCCTAAATCGGTATGGATTCTAAAGGCAAAATCTACTGGAGTGGAGTCTTCAGGGAGTTCAATTACGTCTCCTCGAGGGGTAAAAACAAAAATGAAATTTTGAAAGATATCAATTTTCATCGTCTCTAGCAGCTGCGACTTATCGTCCGCATCAGGGTGCTCGTCTAGTAGTTGTTGCATCCAGTTAATACGATAGTCAGCTCTATCACGACTAACTTGACGCTCCTTATATCGCCAATGTGCGGCGATGCCATATTCTGCCTCATCGTGCATCTCTGGAGTTCTGATTTGGATCTCAACAATCTGACCATGGACATCACTGGCTGCAAACTGTTTTGGAGAAAAAACCGTTGTATGTAACGATTGGTATCCATTCGGCTTTGGTTGAGCAATATAATCCTTAATGCGTCCCTTGAGGGGTTTGCAAATTTCATGGATCACTCCCAAAGTTTCATAACACTTACCAACGCTGTCAACGATTATTCTCAGCGCTACTAAATCATGTATTTTGGAGAGGTCCCGGCTATTTTGTAGAAGTTTTTTGTATAAGGAATAGAGATGTTTTGAACGACCGTCAATCGACACGTAGTCAATCCCACGTTCATGAAACTCTGTCTCAACCCATTCTTGAAAGCCGCTTAGAAAAGCAATTTTCTCCTCAAATTGAGGTACTATCTTTCGCTTCATCCATTGGTATTCTTCTGGGTATACAAATGGAAATGACAAATCCTCTAGATCACCTTTCATTTCACCCATTCCGAGTCGGTTAGCAATCGGTGCATATATTTCTAGACTCTCTAAAGCAATTCTTCGACGCTTTTCAGGAGGTAAAGCATCTAGTGTTCGCAAATTATTTATTCTATCGGCGAATTTTATCAAAATAACTCGAGCGTCTTGAGCCATTGACACGAACATCCGGCGGAGATTTTCGACGTAACGGTCAATTCCACGATACTTCAATTGTCCTAATTTGGTGACGCCTTCGACTAGAAAAGCAATTTCCTCACCGAATTCGGACTGGACATCACTTAAAGTATATTCTGTATCTTCTGGCACATCATGAAGCAGAGCAGCGGCTAAGGTTTGTTCGTCCATACCAAGTTTTGCCAAGTGCAGGGCAGCGGCTAGAGGATGAACAATATAGTAGTCTCCAGACTTACGTCGCTGGAGACCGTGGGCCTTGCGGGCATAATCAAAAGCTAAACGAATCAAATCAACGTCACCATTGCGCTGCTCGACGATTTTCAAAAGATCGGAAATAGTCTCTCCGTCAATTGTGGTCAAATCAGTCTCCGGTGGCACTTCAGTTGTTTCAGATGCTTCGATCATAGTATACCCACTCTACTCGCACAGGCTAATAATTTCAACTCCTATAGCGTGAGACCTGTCGCTTGACGGATTGTTCTATCCGACATAGGGTGATTCCTGTATTACTTCCAGGAATACACTTTAACTGCCAGTACGGCCTACCTGTCCGCCAAACCGCCCCCCTTGGGTTCAGGCTGGCTAGTCGGTTGTCAAAGTAGAATCATCTGGCTGTCCGCCTCGCGAGGCCAGCGTGAGCCGTAGGGTCTGGCTTGCCAGACAATTGTAGAGTCGATAGGGGGAGTATCAGGCCAGGGGCTCCCCTTGGACAGTGGACGATGCTCGTCACCTCGTCTAGTAAGTTTGATCACGAACACCGTTAAGCGGTACATAGACACAATAACTGCCGCGCAAGTCGCATGGCACCGAAATGTCTCTTGATCAGACCTCGCTCAAACACCAGTCCGTCGACTTAAGCAAATACTTGCGTCCTGGAAGTTACCCCAGGAACGAACTTGCTAACACCTCCACGCCATGAATTATTCTGGCTATGGCCTAAGGCGCCATCATAACGGGAGGACAGCTTGTACGTTTCTGGGCCTTTTTTTACCAAAATCTTTTTAAGAAAAACCCCCAGCAGGGGGTTTGTTCTATTTTTTTCCTTTCCAATTTCGCTTTGGGGCGTGCCTCTTTTTTTCTAGTAATTCAACCGCTAATTTATAGGTGACTTTTTCTGGTTCAATATCAAGTTTCTTCGTGATAGATACATTGGTTTCTCCATCGGTAATGTACGGTCCATAGCGCCCATGCTTAACTTGAATATCTCCGCCAGACTTTGGATCTTTACCAAGCTCTGCAATTGGAGTAGCCATTAGCTCTTTTCTTGCCGCAGCTTCGTCAAGCTTGGCAGTGGCTTCCTCCAAAGTGATCTCACGCGTGTTACCGTCTGGTCCCAGCGAGGCAGTTAGATCGCCAGCTTTAAGGTACGGTCCAAACCTACCTTCATCAGAAATAATATCGCTACCGTCTTTATATTTGCCGACGTTTCTTGGGATAATCAACAACCACTTGGCTTGTTCGACAGTTAAGCGGTCAATTGTCATGCCTCGTACTAGTGAGGCGCTTTTTGGCTTATTCTTTTTAGCTTTCTTATCTTCTTCACTCCATTCCCCAAGCTGCACAAAAGGACCGAATCGGCCAAGACGAGCGTAAATAGTTTTTCCAGACTCTGGATCAACGCCAATCTCACGCTCCTGCATGACATCTTCTTTTTTTACGCTCAAGTTTTTTTCTTCCAAGTTTTTGTGAAAAGGGCCGTAGAAGTCACCAATAACTTTCCTCCACTCGGCGCCACCTTCGGCTACCGAATCAAGTTGCTCCTCCATGCGGGCTGTGAATTCGTAGTCTACAATTTCAGGAAAGTGCTCTACCAGCAGGTCTGTTACTAAAAACCCAATATCTTCTGGCATTAGGACTCGCTCTTCCTTGCGGACGTATCCTCTATCCTGCACTGTTGCAATTGTTGGTGCGTAGGTAGACGGACGACCAATGCCCTTTTCCTCAAGTGCTTTGACAATGGCTGCTTCTGAATACCTAGCCGG
>PFGC01000058.1:0-9184 GCA_002781785.1 Candidatus Kerfeldbacteria bacterium CG15_BIG_FIL_POST_REV_8_21_14_020_45_12 | reverse complement strand
GAGCAAGTCACGGCTTTCCCTTCCGTAAGTTCAGGGAGTAGGTTATCAGTCATTCGGTCAGGATAAAGCGCTAGCCAGCCTGGAAAGCCAATCTGTGATCCATTTGCCCGAAAGGTGTAATCACCAGCTGTGACATCTACTGAGGTAGCCTTGACCACAGCATTGCTCATCTGTGAGGCCACGGCCCGACTCCAGATTAAGTTATATAACTTCAGTTGCTTGTCATCCAAAAATGGCTTCAATCGATCTGGGGTGAGTGTAACGTCTGTTGGTCTGATACCTTCATGTGCCTCCTGAGCGCCCTTAGCTGTTGTGGTGTAGGTTTTTCTGTCGGCGTACTCCTTGCCATGCTCAGCGGTAATAAAGACAGCGGCTTCATCTAAAAATTTATCAGACAGTGACAAGGAATCTGTACGCATGTATGTGATCAAGCCGGTTGACTCTCCGTCCAGTTCAACACCCTCATACAACTGTTGAGCAAGTACCATAGTCTGCTTGGCAGAGAATCCTAAACGGCTATTAGCGTCTTGCTGTAAGGTGGAGGTTCGAAATGGGGGACTAGCTTTGCGCTGGCGGTCTTTCTGCTCAACTTTGGAAACAGTAAAAGTTGCTCCCTTAGTCTGTTTTACAATTTCTGAAGCCTCTGCTTCAGTCTTAATATCGAGTTTATCAATTTTCTTATCACCAATACGCGCTAGCTTGGCAATAAAGTCGGTGCCAGCCTCTTTAAGGTTGGCTTCAAGGCTCCAATATTCTTGTGGGTCAAAAGCTTCAATTTCTCGCTCTCGTTCGACTATCATCCGGACAACAACTGACTGCACGCGCCCAGCTGACAAGCCGCGGTATACTTTATTCCACAAAAAAGGCGACAACTCATAGCCAACGAGCCTGTCTAGCACCCGCCTGGCCTGCTGAGCGTCGACTCTGTTCATATCCAGGTCTCGTGGCTCTGCCAAGGCTTCGAGAATGGCATCCTTAGTAATTTCGTGAAACGAAATACGTCTCATTGGAACCTTCACACCCAACAGCTCACGCAAGTGCCAGGCGATGGCCTCTCCCTCGCGGTCTTCGTCAGTCGCCAGATAAATGTTATCAGCTCGTTTGGCTAGTTTTTGTAGTTCCACTACGCGCTTCTTCGATTTAGCCGGGACCATGTAGGTCGGCTCAAAATCTCCCTCTACATCAACGCCGATTTTGCTTTTTGGTAAATCTCGGATGTGACCAAAAGAGGATTCAACGGTGAATCCCTTCTTTAAGAAACGTGATATCGTTTTAGCTTTAGTTGGTGACTCAACAATTACCAGGTCCATGTCTCCTCAATCAAAAATGAGATACGATGTTGTTTATAAAGGATACACTTTGGACTGTCAAATAAGGTCATCCTCATTTTGTCTTAGGAAACAAAGTTCTCTCCTCCATAATTTGTGCAGTTGGGTACCAGTAATCTCTTAGCTCTCCGGCTAGATACAGCGAGCCAGTAATGACAACTAGGTCGTCAGGTGCAGCGTCTTTAAGGACTGTTTCTAAGGCAATTTTAGCTTGTGGCTCAATCGCAACAGTTAGTTCAGGACGAGCTGCTTTAAAGGCTGCAACTATCGCCTCGGGTGGGTGTGAGCCAAAGCCTGGCAACTGAAACGTAGTAATGGTCACACTGTTGACAAGGCTGGTGAGGGGACTGACTATATCATCCACTAATTTGGATTCCTTTATGGCGATGATTAGATGTAGTTTCTGCCAGGGCTCAAGCTCCTTAATTGACTCAACCAGAGCGGTCATTTTTGCGGGTGAGTGAGCTCCATCCAAAATTACTCGAGGGGCTTCCTGCATCAGTTCAACGCGCGCTGGCAACTCAGCTTGAATAATACCATCGCGGATTGCCATTTCGTGTAGACCAAGGTAACGGGCCGCCGCCGCCGCTAGATTAGCATTGACTTGTTGATGAGCCCCACGCAGTGACAAGTCAAATTGCTCATTTGGTCTCACATAGGTAATTTCAACGCCCACACCGGCAGCCTCGCTATCCAGCACCTCCTGTATTGGCGGTTCTGGTTGAATTGCAAAGACAGCGGATCCTGCTTTAATGACCCCAGCCTTTTGCTCGGCGATGGCCTCGACCGTCTCTCCAAGAATATCTGTATGATCCAATGAGATGGGTGTAATCAGCGTGACAATTGGCGCTGGAATAATATTTGTTTTATCATAACGTCCGCCGCAACCTGCTTCCAGTACGATTGTTGAGATTCCAGCCTGTTTAAAGGCAACCAGCGAAACCGCAAAGAAAATCTCAGCGTAAGATGGAAACCAATCAGCCTCGGTTTTTTCTATCTCGTCCACTACTGGCATGACTTTTTCAACGGCCGCCGCAAAACTGACTTCGTCGATCAACTGTCCTCCCCATTGAATTCGCTCGGTTGGAACGCAGACATACGGAGAAGTGTATAGTCCAACGTTTTCGCCAGCGGCTCGCAGTATTTCGTATACCATTGTGCTAGTAGATCCTTTACCGCTAGTTCCAACAACATGGATGTATCGAAAATCCTTTTCCGGATTTTCCAATCGGTCAGCCAATTTTTGCATGCGCTGCAAGAAAAAAACCTGACCAGCTCCGTTGTGCATATAATCCGGGCGCGGGAGTTTACTAATAGTCGCGTCTAAGGTTTTAATGGCAGATTCGTAGGTCATGATTATTTGAATTAACCAGTTTCTAAGATTTGGTCACTTCTTTTTCAGCGCTGCCACGCTTGAGCCACTGGACTCCAGCGTAGACAACAGGAGTATCTAAAGCTGCAAAGATTATTTTTATGATCCAGTAAGTCAAGGCAAGTTGAGCTACATATCCGGCTGTGAATCTATCTGTCAGATGGTAAAAAGCCAGGAACATAAAGATGAAGGTGTCCATACCCTGACTGATAATGGTCGATAAGTTATTACGAAGCCATAACAAACGACCATTGGTTTTCTTGCGCCAGAACTCGAAGGCCCAAATGTCATGTGTCTGTGACAGAATAAAAGCCACTAGGCTGGCTAGGATAAAACGCATAGAATGCTGAAAGGTGGTGTTGTAGGCAGCGGCTCCGTCAGCAAAACGCTCTGCAGCTGGCAGTGCGACCGATATGCTAGTAAGGATAAATAGAATCATTAAAGCCAGTGCTCCTACCATCACGAAGAAACGTGAGGTTTTTTTACCGTGGACCTCTTCAATGATGTCAGTGACAACGAAGGTAAAGGGGTAGGTAAAAATTGCGACTGACACATTTATGCCAAAAAGTACGGTGACCTTAGAACCAATTAGATTAGCAGTTGCCAGCGCTAGTACAAAAATGCCGAGTAATAAGGCAGTTTTCTTTTCGATGGGAGTTTGGAATGCCATTGGTGAAGAGTTTATTATTAATTCATGTTGCCCGAGTGTTCAGGTACCTATTATTTTCATCTAGACTTAATTGTCCACTCAAGCAAAGTTGAGTTGTCATCTGAAGCACCACGGCCGATGTTAATTCAGTTGACTCGATTATTTGATCTAGCGTCCGTGCTACTGAACATTCTTTTAGAATGATGGCAGCAACTGGGTCTATTGAGGTGGTTACAACATTTGCAATGTAATCAATCGAAATATCTTTCAAGTGGCACTCTATCTCATCAAATAGGCTTTGACAAGAAAGCAGGGGAGTGGCCCCGGTCGAGATTAACTGATTAGTTCCACTAGATGTTCGCGCGAAGATAGACCCAGGCACTGCCAGCACTGATCTGCCGGCCTCAGTAGCGAGACGGGCCGTAATTAAAGATCCGCTCCGCTCTGCCCCCTCTATTACTATTGTTGCCAGTGACAGTCCCGCCACTATCCGATTTCGCTCAGGATAAAGCTTCGGATAGGTTATTGTGCCAGGTGGATACTCAGATATAATAGCGCCCTTGGCTGATAATATCTCAAGAGCCAGTTTAGTGTGTGCCCTAGGAGCAAGTTCTTTTTCTGTCACTGAACCTCCTAATACAGCAATGGTTCTGCCGCCCGCCGCCAGCGTCGCTCTGTGCACGGCCGCATCAATTCCAAAAGCTAGGCCACTAACAGTTACAAAACCAGCTCTTACCAATTCAGGTACAATCTCATTAACAACTGATAGGCCATAAGCGGTGCACTTTCGCGAGCCTACTATCGACACCATCAGGGGGTGGGACAAGGCAGCCGAGTTGCCTTTTCCATAGATAAGCTCTGGCGCGTCTGGTGATGAGGCCAGTAGTTTTGGATAAGTTGGTTGGTCCGGCGTTAATAGCCAAACGCCCTCTGTTTCTTTTATTACTTCAAGCTCACGCCAGGCTTCTGGTGGAACTACCTGCTTTATCCCGTATTGGTGGGCTGCCGCCGTCACGCCATATTCCTTAATTATCTGACGAACCGACCCTAGGTTTGAGTAGTGGGCCAGATGCAGAGCGTGTAGCCAAGTTAGATCTTTTTTGTTCATAGAATAAAAACACCTCTTCCGCAAACGGAGAGGTGTGTCCACCTCCTAAGACTATCACACTAGATTTTTTCAGGCAAATATGCTATAGTACAATGAATTCATTCCTGAACATCATATGCATCGAACCGCCCTGCATCGTACAAGCGCCTTACTTCGAATCTTCAAAGGAGATATTAGGCACTTGCCGACTAGTATAAAATGGACCGTTGCCTCCATCGCCGTTTACAACTTGGGTTGGGGTTTTGCTGACCCATTTTTTTCTCTGTACTTGAGTAATTTTTCAGATAACTATTCTATTATTGGTTTCTATATCACGCTACAGAGCTTGATCGGAGCCGTTATGCTGATTCCGCTGGGTGACTTACTAGACCGAGTTCGGCATTCCGTGATTATCAATACCTCAAAATTTGGTTATATTTTTGTAGGAGCGGGTTACTTTTTGGCTGGTTATTGGCAGTCGACGCTGATTTTAGTGATATCACTCTTACTTAATGGGGCCTTTGCAGCTGGTGTCTGGTCTGGGACCCAGGCCACTTTGCGCGATAATTCTACCCCAAAGGATTCCGCCATTACTTTTGGATTTTATACAACCGCCAGACAATTAACCTGGATCATTGGTCTTGTAATGGGCTTGTGGGTGATCGACCGCTATCCAATTTATTATATTTTTATTCCGGTTATCGTTCTTCCTATAGTAAGTATTCTTTTAGGTAGAAAAGTGAAGCCGAAACACTTTGAGCCATTGGCTTCTGCTCTAAAGGACATTGTTTTTAAGGATAAGCTTATCGTGCGTTTCTTCCGTGAGCTAAGAGGCTTTAGGCCAGAAATGTGGCTAATGTTCTTTTTCTTCTTTTCTTCTTTTCTAATTCCAGTTTTCGCTACAAGTTTTATTCCCCTATATGCCCAGTCACAGGGCTATTCATTCAAGGAGATAGGCCTGCTGGTTTTGGTTATGAACACTCCTTACCTATTTAGTTTTATTGCCGCAGAAGTGGCTGACCACTCAGAGCGGTTCCGGAACATTATGATTGGTTTTGGTATCTCTGCCCTGGCTATTGCTGGTTTATCAATTTGGCATTATCAATCTTGGCAATTCATCGCCCTAGCTTTTTGTTTCATGTCTGGATATGCCATCATGTTTCCTTCAATTAGCGGAGTGGCCTCTATGCTTACTCCCAAAAAAGACACCGGCACCAGTACTGCAGCCATTGATTTAATTATCTTCATGTCCGCAGTGGCTCTTTCTCCACTTCTCGGGTTTTTTATTGATGCCACCGGCTGGCGGGGAACCTTTTTAATCATTTCCTTAATCTTGGCTTGTCTGATGATAGTAACGGTCATTGTGCATCATATTTTTGTTGTTAGAAACCAGATTTTTGTGACAGATCACCCCGAGGATAAACATAAGCCATATATTCTATGACAAGAATACACAAGCCGATTTTGGATAGAATTTCTGAGGCTCTAGAAAACGACCCTCGGGTAGTTGCGGCTTGGCTCGAGGGGTCAATTGCTCGAGGTGAAGATGATGACTTTTCAGATATTGACCTCTGGATTTCTGTTAAGGACAGAGGCTTTCGCCCATTCGTTGAAGAGCGAGAAGAATTTGCGCAAAAGCTGGGCACCTCACTGTCGGTGCTGTATCCAAAAACCCAAGATCAGGATGACGAAATTGATTCTTTTCAGATTATCCTTGAGGAACAGCCACTAACTTTAACCATCGACGTCGACGTTCAAAAGCAAAGCCGGGCGTTTAAGTTTACAAAGGGATCTGCTGCTGAGGAGTGCCAGGTATTATTTGATAAAGCTAAGATTGTTACATATAAAGAATTAGATGAGGCAGACGTTGAGCAGTATATCCTAGAGCTTTTTAATGACGTCTCCTTACGATTTTGGCATAAGTTCACGAAAGTCATAGCTCTTCAGCGTCGAGATGATCTAGCAGAAGCTATTGCGCAGTACTGGGAGAGACTGGGCGAGCTGGTCATGCTTTATCGAATTCAATACACTCCTGAAAAAGTCGATTGGGGATTCAAGGACCTGGCTTATGATTTGCCGGAAGATGCTGTAGTTGTAATTGAGCGCCTGTTGCCAAACCCACATTCCCGTAAGTTTGAAAGGCAGCTGAGTGGACTTGCTAAGGCCTTTGTGAAACAATCAAAGAAGGTAGCTACGCAGCTAGGAGTGAAGCTTCCAAAAGAACTTATGAGTCATGTAATGAGAGAAATCTAATGGTATACGTAACGCACACGACAGCCCCATCAAACGGGCGTCCGTCAAATGAATTCCAGCCGTCTAAGCGTCGGGGTCGTTTGCGTGAGGTTATCAAGCGGCCAAAACCCTCTCAGGCCAAATCAACTATGCGCTGGTTTGTTGGTGGTACTCTAGTTGGGGCCATTACCTTTATTATTATTATTGCCATTGCTTTGCAGCGCCTTAATGCGCTGTTTTTATAAAATATGACAGATCAGCCATTGCAGGAAAGCATCACGAGGTTTTTTACTGCCGAAAAATATCAAATCGTTGAGGTAATAAAGGAGGGTCGTATTTTTGTTGTTGACAGTGCTATGCATGGCAGCCGAGTAGTAGTTAAGATAGATCCATTAAATCCTGAGCACCGTCCTGGTAGACCAAAGGGCATTGCTCGTGGTGATTCCTACATCGCGCAGCAGCGCATGGAGAATATCTTTAAGGTCATGAAAGATTTTCGCTTTTTCTCACTTTGTTTGCCGGCTGTATTTGGTATGGGAAGATTTGAGGATTATTTTGATTGGGTTATTTACAAGTATTACGAGGGCAAGGTCTATCCTTGGTCTGAAAAAAATAATCAATCCACTGAGCTCGGCGGCGCCGCTATTTCCCCAGAAAATGCCAGTGAAGTAGCTATGCTGGTATTTGATTTAACACAGGTGCCTGTACTTAAGTTTTCTCAGAAAGTTGAAACAAAAAATTACCCAGAAGAACTAGCCAGCCTGACGATTAGCGGTGAAGTTGCGGTCAAAGCTGAGCTGATTAGTGCCGAAGAGCTTAATCAAGCACTGACCAGACTTGGAGTGTTCTACGATAAGAAAGTTCCCACTTTATACACCATCCAAAATGGAGATTTTTATCCGCGTAATTTTCTAAAATTAAAAGAGTCTATAGTGTTGCTCGACTGGGAAAGTGCCGGTATTACGACGGTGGAGGAGGTTGTTGCCTATGGTCATCTACTAATGTGGAACAATCCAGAATGGCAGAAATTATTTTTGTCGGAACTACATAACCTGCTAGATTTAAATGAAGAGTGGCTCAGGATGATGCAACTGCTGGTAGCACTTAAGCAAGTCATTTTTTGGTCAGATACATCGGAGGAAGAGATTAGCTCGGCACGGGCTGCAATGTGCGCTGCCTTCCGAGCCGCTAGCACATCGTAGCAAGATTGGTAGTTCGCTGTCAGTATTTTATAACCAGTCAAAAATAAGTAAATTTCTTAAGGTCACTGACCTTGATTTGTTGTCTGTAAAATGGTTCAATAGTGGCAATCAAACACTATGGCACAAAGTTTAGAATCATTACGAAGACCTAGAGCAGAAGCATCGGACCAGTCAGCTAGAGATCAGGGACCTCATGACTTGTGGGAATCGGCCGGTGTCGCGTTAGAGGAGACTTCTGAGCGGATGGCTGATCTCTCTAGACATTTTTCTGATCCGATGTCTTTTGATACACAGATGGCTGGGATAACCGAGAGATTACTTGATGTTGAGAGGGCGATTCAGAGATTTGCCTTGTTGGAGGGCAGTGAAGCTGAGCTATACCACCATGAAGTTACTGAGGGTTTTTTTACCACCTTGTCGGAGCTCGAGCGTTTATTGAATTTGATTGAAGAGCGTAAAAATTCGGGCCTGAAGGGAAAATTATCAGAGCGATACGCTTTGTATCCGAATCCTAAAATGGAGGAAACAATGCGCCGAGAGGACAGGAGGCAAGAGCAACATCTACCGGCCTGGATAATATCTGTGTTGGCGCCTGATTACGGATTTGATTCTCAGTACGCTTATGCTGATTCCTCGATTAGCGATTGTGCTGAGGAGGAGGCCGAACTTGATGATGATTATGGTGATATATTAATTTCCAGCAGTCCAGAACGGCTGTCTGCTTTGGAAGCATTGCTTGCTCCAATGATACTGCGAGCTGCTAAGTATCTTCATGTCGATCCTGATGATCATTCTGGAAATCGGCATCGGGTGATGAATCTTTTAACAGAGCTTAAGGATGAGTGGCACAAACGCTACCCGCTAATTGGCAGAAAGTATGGAGTTTTATTGCGCCATGCTGAATCAATTATTTTGTTGATTGAGAGTGTTTATTATACTACTGGTCGTCCCGAGAGTGAGTTAGTGGAAGAGTTTGACGAAGACTTTGAAGCTGACGAGGAGTGGACGGATCGGCCAGCCGAAGTTATAGCGCAATTCCAAGAGACTTTAACTGACTTAGAGGATTTAACTTTTCGCTTGCGTCATGAGCATCGAAGCCATGCTCATGCTCTGCGACACGAAATAGAAACTGAACTGAGCGAAGCACGGGCGGATCTAGACTGGTTGTCACTAGACCTCAGTGTTCAGGCCTACGACCGTTTGGAGAGAAGTTTAATGCTAGCTCTACTTAGAATTGAAGAAGTTATTAATACTGTCGACATGCGGCGGCAGAGCCAAGACAGCGGGCCGATAGTGGAACAGTGGCAAGCGCTC
>PFGC01000034.1:1515-3631 GCA_002781785.1 Candidatus Kerfeldbacteria bacterium CG15_BIG_FIL_POST_REV_8_21_14_020_45_12 | reverse complement strand
TTGTGGGTTCAGACAGAATGAGCAGCGTGGTACGTGTAAGCGCCGTCGAAGTGTTCGCGAAGCCATGCTAGAAAATGCATGTTGCGCTCAGGCCACTTTACCTTTACAAAAAAGTAGCCGGTTACACTGATATAGCAGTCAAACATCGCGCTTGGTTGTTCTTGAGCGTATTGTTTCATAGCCTCTGCGGCGAACTCAGTTTTTGCAAAGGCCGCCGATGGGGTTGCGTGGAAATACATCCTTGGGTTTGTGATCGAGAGCATGACATTGAGAAGTTCCTTGTCGTATTCCCAGCCTTCTAGCTCCAGTGACAAGACCGCCTCGCCAACCTCAGCTTGAAGCAGCACTAGTTCCAATTTCGGTCTGCCTTCTTTGAACGTGGAGATACGAATCTCCTGAGTAACTAAGGTCAGCTTTTCGATTGCGATCCTAAGTCGTGGCTTAAATATACCCAGGTTTGAGACAGGGTGACGTTCCGTTGCGGCCAAATTGCCGGCAATTAGCAGGAATACTATGTATGTTCCCGCCGGGTCTGTACTCACTAAAACGTCGGTTTCCAGCACCTCCCCTTTGGATCGTCTGTAAGTGTAATTGCTGATCCCATGGACGTTGTTAAGGAGTGCAAGTGCAGATTCGAACAATACGTTTAATTTTGTAGAGTGCTTCATCGCGTACCTCCTCAGTACGGTTTAGCTCCCGAAGCTTCCTCAGCGACGGGGATAGGTTGAAACCGCCATTTATTATTTATATGGCAGCTCTTGAATGGCCTCATTGTACCAGGTTTTGCCCGTGAGGTCAACCTGTAGTATATAGGAAATAAGCTATCTTACCGGATCCTCTCCGCCCTTATTCCAAGGATTGCACCTCAAAACCCGCCAAAAACCCATTAAACCGCCTTTAATAACCCCGTACTTTTCGACCGCTTCTTTAGTATAGTCGGCGCAGCTTGGTGTAAATCGGCAGGAATAAATCCCGCGATTAACGGGTGATAGAAATCTTTTGTACAAACTGATTAATTTGAGAATCAATTTCTTCATAAGTTTTTTTTAAAATTTTTTGGTTGGGTGAGACGACGTACCAGGTATTTTCAGGTAGCTTGGTCAGGCGGTTTCTTACGGATTCACGAAGCAGCCGTTTAACCCTGTTACGTTTTGCAGCGGCTTTGTGAATCGAATTAGGCACCACAAAGCCAACTCTAGCCGGTCCCTCGTAGTTGTTCGGTTTTAATACATTGACTTGGAAAAAGTCTAAATAATGGCGAATTCCATACTTTCGCACTAAATTAAACTGAAACTTTGTAGTTATTCGATTGGATTTTTTGAGCATTTGTAAGACTATTTCGAGCGACAGCGAGAAAGAGGATGTTTCGAACAAAGTTCGAAACAACTCACTTGCCTTTGTAAGCAACAGCCAGCACCTTACGGCCTTTTCGGCGGCGTCTTTTTATAACGTTTTGACCATTGTGAGTGGACATTCTTTTAAGAAATCCGTGTTTTCGGACGCGTTTTTTCTTTTTTGGTTGCCATGTTCTTTTGCCTTTTGCCATAACAAAGGTGATACTACCTGATTGGTGGGGTTGCGTCAACTAAAAAATACCCAATTTGCTATAATAAACCCTGTTGTGGCAACATACGAAGACTTCTCAAAACTCGAAATAAAAGTAGGAACTGTTAGAAGCTGCGAACCGGTTAAAGGCTCTACCAAGTTGTTTAAACTTGAAGTTGATTTTGGGCCTTTAGGTATACGCCAAATTTTAACCGGAATGGCGCCTTTTTATCCCCCACAGGATTTTGTTGGTTTGCAAACTTTATTTCTATTTAACTTAGAGCCTAGAAAAATGATGGGTCTTGAATCGCAAGGAATGCTGCTATCTGCAGGTTTAGACCACACAAAAATACCCGTCCTTATAAAACTAACAGAAGTAGTGGAAAATGGTGAGGGTGTTTGTTGATGCGCCGAATGAAGACGTACCACATCAAGACTTTTGGTTGTCAGGCGAACGAAGCCGATTCTAGTACCATGTCTGGTATCTTGGAGGCGTTAGGTTTTGAGTTTATTCCCCTTTCCCAGAAAATAAAAAGCGAGAGCGCACAGTTGGTAGAACTATTACCCAAGT
>PFGC01000034.1:0-1464 GCA_002781785.1 Candidatus Kerfeldbacteria bacterium CG15_BIG_FIL_POST_REV_8_21_14_020_45_12 | reverse complement strand
AGGTATATGGTTTGGGCAAGGTCATAAAAGAGCTGCAGGACAAAAAGAAAAAAATTCCCTTTACGGTAATGTCCGGTTGTATGGTAGGTTCGGGTATGGGAGAGCGAAAAAGATACGATATTGAGGAGTTACGTAAAAAAACACCTTGGGTCAATTTATATATTGCGCCATCACAAACTTCTCAACTGGCCGAACTTTTACACGAGAGCGGTGTATTAAGCGATTGGGCGAAGCAAAAAGTAGGTAAGAAAGCTGGTAAAACCAAGAACGGCATAATAACGTCGGCACTTGTTAACGTTTCCCATGGTTGCGACAACTTTTGCACTTTCTGCGTTGTTCCTTATGCGCGAGGTAGGGAGGTTTCGCGCCCGGAAGAGGAAATATTAAAGGAAATAAAACATTTAATTTTGCGAGGTGCTAAAGAAGTTACTTTATGCGGACAAAATGTAAATTCTTGGGGATTAACGGTCGCCAAGAAATTTAAAACCCGAACCGGAAGTGCGCAAAAATTACCGTTTGCTGATTTGCTAAGAAAAATCTGCGAAATTGAGGGGTTAGAAAAAATTAACTTCATCTCATCTAATCCGTTTGATTTTACTCAGGACCTTATAGACGCAACTCAAAACCCAAAGGTTGCAAATTACCTGCATATCGCTGTTCAGTCCGGAAATAACGAAGTCCTTAAAAATATGGGAAGACGCCACACCGTAGAGGAATTTGTTGCGCTGATAGACAGGTTAAAAAAAGCACGTCCCGGTGTTGAAATAGGAACGGACATCATAGTCGGATTCCCCGGAGAAACACGAGAACAATTTATGGACACGGTCAAACTTTTTGAGAAAGTATTTTTCAATGTTGCGTTTATCTCCATATACTCAGGTCGTAAAGGTACGGCGGCGTACAAAAATTTAGTGGACGATGTCTCGCTTAAAGAAAAAAAGTGGAGACACGCATACTTAACTAATGTCTGGAAAAAAACAAAGAAAAAATAATGTTACGGTTTTGGTCGGACCCACTTCGAGCGGTAAAACCATGTTAGCGTTGCAACTGTGCCGGAAAACAGGCGGGCAGATTATCTCTGCGGATTCGCGGCAGGTTTATAAGTACGCGGATGTTGGGACAGGAAAAGCTCCGATAAACACAAAGGTCGAAATTATTAAAGGTGGGGATTGTTGGGTTGTGGATGGGGTTAAAATTTGGGGTTACGATCTGATCTCACCGGAAAAAGAGTTTTCCGTAGTAGATTTCTACAATTTTGCGCGTGAAAAGATAGATGTGTTGATTAAAGCAGAAATCCCAACCGTTTTAGTAGGTGGGACCGGTTTTTACATCGACGTGATTTGCGGGCGAATTAAAATTGACTCAGGTGCCTCGAGTCCCGAAGTTCGCGAAAGCCTAAGTAAACTACCACTCGATGAGTTACTTAAACAACTAAAAAACTTAAACCCCAAAGTCTACAAAGAA
>PFGC01000017.1 GCA_002781785.1 Candidatus Kerfeldbacteria bacterium CG15_BIG_FIL_POST_REV_8_21_14_020_45_12 | reverse complement strand
AGAAATGACAAGTTTACGAAGTACATCATGACTATGCGCATTGGAGTAGATATGGCGGCAACTGTTGGGCAAAAGAGCGGACTAGGTTTTTATGTTGATAATGTGGCCCGTGAAATTCAGCAACTACCTGGAGACCACGAGCTAGTCCCGATTACGAGCATTAAGAAAAACCTAAACACTCCAAAGCGCGTTGCTTGGGATCAGGTTGGACTACCGCTCTCAGCCCTGACAAAAAAACTCGATCTACTCTGGGTTCCAGCTTTTTCTGCTCCGCGTTTTCCCAAGCCAATTGTTATGACAGCGCACGATATTTTTGGAGTAACCCATCCTGATCAGTTTAGTGGTGTGGCCAAGCGCTATTGGTCTAAAATACTACCAGAATCAATGCGCCGAGCTGATCATTTAATTTGCATCTCTGAATATACCAAGAGAGAGATCCAGACGCACCTGAATATTCCTGAGCATAAAATGACCGTGGTGCCACAGGCGGCTAGTGCACACTTTTCCTTGCGCGATGATGTTCACAATTTGGAGCGTTCCGTAAAAAAGATGGGAGTTGAAACACCTTTTGTCTTGAGTGTTGGCACCTTAGAGCCAAGAAAGAATTTTGAGCGCTTAGTTGAGGCTTTCGTGCATGCTGATCGTGGTGATGCCAAACTAGTTCTAGTGGGAAAGAAGGGTTGGGAGTACGAGGGTATTTTTGCCAAAATTCGCAAGTACCATTTGCAGAACACTGTTATCTACCTGGATTATGTAAATGAAGAGGAGCTTGTAACTTTATATAACACCTGCCTCTTTTTTGTGATGCCTTCAATTTACGAGGGCTTTGGCTTGCCTCCCCTTGAAGCCATGGCCTGCGGAGCACCCGTAGCAGTGTCCCAAAACACCTCTCTGCCAGAAGTGGTTGGCGAAGCAGGAATAGTATTTGACCCTTTTGATGTTAATTCCATTCGCGAACGTCTTGATTTACTTTTGACCGATCCTGAGCGTAGAGCCAAAATGAGAGAGGCTTCCTTGGTTCAAGCCAAACGTTTTTCCTGGAGTCGAACCGCCAAAGAAAGTCTTGATATATTTAATAAAGTTTTTCAGTCTTAAAATGACTAGTTTAGTCGATAGCATCAAGAAACTTCGCCAGTGGTTACACCCGAGGCAGCTGCTGATTGCCCCCATACTGATTGTCTTAATCATGGGGCTTGGTTTCGCTATTTATCGCGTATCACCATTTTTTATCTTTGCCGGCTTAGGAGTCATTGGTTTGGCGATGGTGGTATTTAGAAACCCCTGGCATGGATTATATCTTATTGCCTTCTTCCTGCCCTTTGAACGAATTGGATCATACGATATGGGTGGTGTTACTATTCGCCCGTCTCAAGTCACCGCCTTGTTGACCATGCTCTCAGCCACGATGTATTTTCTTGGTAGAAAGCGTTTTAATTTACCCAGCTTGCCGATATTGGCTCCTTTGGGGGTATTTGTAATTGCTCAATTAATTGGCTTGCTGGTGGCTCCTAATCTAGAGCGAGCCATCTTGGTGACGGTCTTCACTTGGTTTACATTTGGAATTTCCTTGCTGGTACCGACGCTTATCAGGACCAAAGCGGACGTGCGCAGTGTTCTCAAGTGGATGTTTGCCGCTTTACTCATTGTCGGGCTTTTTGGAATTTACCAATTTCTTGGAGACCTAGCTGGACTACCCCCGGAACTTACTGGCCTGCGAGAATTGTACACTAAAGATATTCTTGGATTTCCACGTGTTCAGTCAACAGCCCTGGAGCCTCTTTATTATGCCAATTACTTACTTATCCCTCTTTCAATCCTACTGGCCTTCTTCTTCTCTCGTGAAAAAAGCTTTCACCCACTGTGGGTGGTCAGCCTCTTTGGTCTAGGAGTTGTCAATATGGCCCTCACTGTGGCTAGAGGAGGTTATATTGCCTTTGCGGTTTCTTGCGCAATTATCGTTGTCTACTTCTTTTTTCAACTAAAGCTAATCACTTGGCGTAATCTTTGGTACATCTTTTTAGTTGGGGTCCTAGCACTCGGTATTGCCAGCCAAGCCGTGGGTGTAGATGTTATTCAAGAGCAGTTTTTGAGTCACGTGACTGACCTATTTGGTGGCGCCTCATATAATGAGAGAGCCGAAATGTTTGACGTGGCTTATGTCGCTTGGCTCGACCATCCAATTTTTGGAATTGGTTCCGGTAGTTTTGGTCCCTATGAAAGTGCTCACCCCTACACAGTCCCAGAGCATGGTTGGCGAATTGTTAACAACGAATACCTGGAAGTTTTAGCCGAAAACGGCGCAGTCGGTTTAACGGCACTGATCGTCATCTTTCTAATAGTTATAGTCCGTTCAGTAAAAGCTGTTACTCGAGCTGAGGATCCTTTTATTAAGGCAGCTCTCGTTGGTTTGTGCGCAGCTTTTATTGGTATTTTAGTACAGTATAATACCTTTTCAGTTTTATATATTGTTCACATCTGGTTCGCTGTCGGTTTATTGGTGGCTTTACAAAATATCGCCCTGGCACCAAAGCCGGTGGTACAAAAATAATGAATCTCAGTCTTGCTATCATTGCGATCCTAATTATTTCGACAGTAGCCTGGAAAGATCGTTCCTGGGCTGCTGCGGCTGTTCTATTTTTATTGCCAACCTACCTACTTAGATTTTCAATCGCTGGCGTGCCGCTGACAGTTTTGGAAGTAATGATTTTGGCGCTTTTTATAATTTTTGTTATTAGAGATTGGAGGAAGATAATAAAGCTGCAGCCAAATTGGTGGCAAGTTCTCTTGTTGGCCCTGTTTATTCTAGCCGCTATCTTTGGGTTGCTGGTAACTCCAGACTTTAGAGCAGGTTTAGGTATATTTAAAGCATACATCGTAGAGCCAGTATTATTCTTTTTAGTCATCTGGATTGGGCTTGATAACAAACAACAGGTAAGACGACTCTTGTTGGCTCTCGTAGTAGCTGCAGCGGTCAGTGGCCTTGCCACTGGAATGCAATATCTAACTGGCTGGGGAATTCCAGAGCCCTGGAATCTTTGGAATGATAACCGCCGGGCTACCCTGTGGTACGGCTACCCAAATGCCATTGGTTTGTTTATAGCTCCCATTTTGGTAGCTACTTTCAGTCTCATTATGACAACTGGAAAACGCTACCGTTCATGGCTCTTACTTGCTAGCGCCTGCATGATTATTGGACTATTGTCGGCTCAAGTTGAAGGAGCTTATGTCGCGGCTATGGCCGGAGTCTTCGTTGTTATGCTTAGCGTTCCTCGACTTCGTTACTGGGTCATAGTTGCCGCTGCCGCCTTACTGACAGCAGTCCTAAGTTTTGACAGAACACGTCAGCTACTACTATTCCAGGACACTTCAGGAGACGTTAGGCTAGCCTTATGGAGAGGTACTTGGAGTCTCCTGCAGCACAGTCCCGTATTTGGGGCAGGTCTAGCTGGTTTCCCAATAACCTACGATTTGTATCGACTGCCTTCGCACGTAGAGTTACTGTTGTATCCGCATAACATGTTATTAAATTTTTGGGTGGAACTTGGTTTCATTGGAGTTGTTTGGTTGTGCTTGGCCGTTGGCATTGCCGTTGTGATGTCATGGCGTCTGTTTAGGGATAGTGCCACGCGGGTTTATGGAATTACGGCACTGGCAGTACTCACAGCTATTTTAGTGTACGGACTCGTTGATGTACCCTATTTCAAGAACGACCTGTCAGTCATATTCTGGACTCTATTGGGAGTGGTTATAGTTTTGAATAAAAAAAAGCGGCGGATATAGAATAGATAGCACTCCCGAA
>PFGC01000040.1 GCA_002781785.1 Candidatus Kerfeldbacteria bacterium CG15_BIG_FIL_POST_REV_8_21_14_020_45_12 | reverse complement strand
TATGTGAGATTCGCTCAGACAAGTCAATTATTCGGCGTAGCCTGTCGGAGAAACTATATTGTTCAAAAAGCTCAGCCTTTCGCCTCCGCTTATACGTCTCCGCCGATCTCGCCTCTGCTAACTTCTTTTGAATTCTATCGTCAACTCGCATCAGATCTACCTTTTGAGCAAATGCCTCAACACCAATTGGCTCAGACTCAAAATAACTATTCTCAATCCAATGCCAGTCCGCCGCGTGCTTTCTAAGTAGTCCTTCGATCTCATCTGCTGGTGCTAAAGAAATTTCCATGAGATCAGTTTCTTCATCTTGAACAAAGGATGATGTTACGGGTGTGGCTAGCTCGGCAATGACCTGTTCACGATACTGATCGTCCGTTGGTAATTCTTGCTCAATTTCAGAAACCAACCAGTCGGCATCTCCCGTTGAAAGAAAGCAATCTGTTACATACCCTATTTTACCCACTTCAGACTCTGCCATTGTGATATCGTGATAGCCCTTCACTAACGCTGGTAGATCAGCTGTCGACAAGTCAATCTCTGTAAAGCGCCGCTCGGCCTCCAAATAATTCTTCCAAGCCGACATAAAATCTACCTCAAACCTTTCAAGGAATTCTGCATCGGCAACCACCGCCTCGACGAAATGCTGACGCGATCTTGCCATTTCCGAAATATTCCAAAGCCAAGTGGCTTGATTGTTAGCCTCAACCACCAGGCCTCCAAATTTCTGAGCAAAATCATATCGATTAAGACTTTCAAAGGCCGCTAAAACTTGAACAAAAAAAACCACCGGCCTTAACTGGAAGGTCTTGATATACCAGTCGTCTCGTTTAGCGTAGGCTTCATATGCCCTTCGATGCGCTGAATCCATTTTACTCAATTTTACGAACTTCTCCTGAATTAGCGTTTAATTCAACGTGATCACCATCCTTAAGTTTAGCCGTAGCATTCATGGTTCCGATTATACAAGGAATACCTAGTTCTCTGGATATCACAGCAGCATGACAAGTTACACCCCCTTCGTCAGTAATAATTCCAGCGGCTCGTCTTATTACCGGCATTAACTCCGGCCTCGTCATGGCTGCTACTAAAATATTTCCGTCGTGAAATTTTTCAAAATCCTCTTGGCTATTTATAATTTTGACTATTCCTTCAACAACACCGGGCTGTGCTACATTTCCCGTCACAGTTTCGCCCCTATCCTCCTCCATTAAGGCGGCTATAGTATTTTTATAAAGTTGGACATCGTTAGGATCGTCAGAAATAATAGTAGTATTGTTGATGGTGTCCTCAGCGTATACCACCCCAGTCACGCGTCTCTGTAATAAAATTTCACGCGGATTGTCACTGCCTAAAATAATTTCCTCACGCGGATCTGCCATCTTAATCAGTTCCGGTTCAATTTGCATAAAATCAGCCAACCGGTCAACAAATAACTGATACACCCAAAATGACATTTGGTTCACCCTTTTTCTTTCCTCACGCCAATCAGTTAAAAAAGAAAATAAATAAACAATCCCTTGCTGCGGTTCACTTAACCCATATCTATCCATTACTTCCTGCTTCTGTTTTACTACCCGCTCTGTCATCCCATTTAAGGCTTCTATGCGCTGCTGCCTTTGTACATGGTTTGGAAAAGAGTGTTTTACACTGTCTATTTCAGCTCTAAAGTGTTCAACCGGTAAAATTCTCCCGCCAGCATAATCATTTTGAATCCAGTGCCAGCGCTCTTGCATTAAACCATCGAGCTCTTTCTGCTCTAACTGCAGACCTCTTAGAATATCAAGTTCAAGCAAGTCATGCGTGGTTAATTCCTGATTCCTCAATAACACCCCTTTCTCTTCATCAGTCAAACCATCACAGTGTGAAAAAACTTCTCGCGTAATTACCTCGTCACCTATAGGATCAAAACAATCAATAATAAAAGGGATCTTCCACATTTCCAACATCAGGTCATTAAACCGATTCAAATCAACCAAAAGATCATCCTTAGTCTTCCATTTACCGCCCGACTCCATTTCTGCAACAAAATGGTCGTGCATTAATACTGATTTCTTCCACACTGTATACGATGACTCTAACCCCGTTTTCTTATCAGAAATTTCAACTATCACCCGTTCGGCTTCCTTTACCATCAAATCACGGTCGATCAAAAATTCAGTGAAACCATCTCTTGATACTCCCGCAGTAATACCAGCGCCCAAAGCATGGACCACACCAGCAAACGGCATGGTCAGAAAAAACGGTGCCGCGGCGGCCGCTTGACGATACATAGTATGCTCGCGAACGTACTCAATTATAGGGCCAATGTCTTGCGTGTACTTTACTTGCATACCCCAGCTAAACAGTTACTACTTTGACAGTTCTTTTCTAACTTTTGTCCACTCTTTTTTTAGCTCAGCTGACAACTCTTTAGCCACAGCGGCTGTTACTTTTTTCTGTTTCTGATACTGTGCCACAACGTTGTCTACAATCTCCTCGTAGTGCTCACGAGACACTTTCTTCATATTTTCTGTCTCAACAGCAACCTTCTTTGCAATTTCAGTGGCGTGCTCACGTCCTTTTTTTGCCATTTGTTGCCCTCGTTTGGTTTGAGTAATAAAGGCCACAACACCTCCAGCTACCGCTGCCGCCACACCGGCCCCCAACAAAAATTTGGAGGTTTTCTTTACCGCCTTTGAACTTTTACTTACTGCTTTTTTCTTCTGTGCCATAATTGTTTGGTTAGAACTTTAGGATTAATTATGCCAATTTATTATCTAATCTAGATCAACTGTCTCACCAAATTCAGGGATAATTGTATCAAACTCGAAACTTTGATTGAAATGCCTAGCCAGAGCTGAAGCCTGATCCTCCTCACCGTGAGTGATAAATACTCTCTTTAATTGTTTCTTGTCAAATCCGCTAATCCAAGTGGTAAGCTTAGGTTGATCAGCGTGAGCCGAATAACCACCGATCGCTCGAACCTTAGCTTTAACCTCTAGGTCATTGCCCTTAACTTTTACCACCTTATCACCATCTAATATCTTTCTACCCAAAGACCCATTAACCTGATAACCAACAATCAAATACTGGCTATTTCTGTCCGTGATGTATCTCTCAATGTGATGTAATATACGGCCACCTTGCGCCATTCCAGAACCAGCGATAATAACCTTTGGATTTGGAGCCTTGTTAATTGACTTTGATTCATCAACAGATTCGGTCATTACCAAGCCTGGAAAATTAAACACGTCATCTCCAGACTTAATCTCATGCAATGTCGCTTTGTTGAAGTAATTCTCAAATTTCTGAAATACTCTAGTGGCCTTAATTGCCAAAGGACTGTCCAGGTAAATCTTCACTGGCGGAATATCTTTATTATTAACCATATCATTGAGCTCATACAGTATCTCCTGGGTGCGCTCCATCGCAAACGCCGGAATCATCAACACTCCTTTCATGGTAACTGACTCATAAATAGCTGACCTTAAGAGTAGTCTTCTATTTTCCCTATCTTCGTGAATCCTTCCTCCATAAGTAGACTCCATTACTACATAATCAGCCTCCTTAATAATCTCTGTTGGTTTCAAAAGTGGAACTGGCGGGTTACCTAGGTCACCTGAAAATACTACACTCTTACCATCGGCAGTGACCCTGACGCAGGCCGATCCTAAAATGTGTCCGGCATCAAAAAATTCCACAGTTACATTATCGTCAATCTGTATTTTTTCATGATAATCAACCTCCTCAAACAGAGGTAAGGTCAATTTTAAATCATCCTCTGTATATATAGGATCGTGTTCATGCTGTAACGCTTCGTGACCAAGGACTCGAGTGGAATCTTCTAAAATGAGTTTGGCCAACTCCACCGTGGGTGGTGTTGCTATAATTCTCCCTCTAAATCCATCCTTAACCAATTTAGGAATTCTACCAGTGTGATCTAGATGGGCGTGCGTAATAAATAGCGCCGCCACCGAAGTTGGATCAAATGGAAAAGGTTCAAAGTTTTCCTCCTCACCAATTTTACCACCCTGATGCATACCACAATCAACCACCACATTAATTGTGCTGGTTTCTATAAAATAGCAGGAACCTGTCACCTTTTTTGCGGCTCCACAGAAGGTTATTTTCATATGCTGAAGTATAGCACTAACCAGCCTATTCTCCTATGGATATCACCTCAATTCCTTTAATTACAGCTCGTAACAACTCGTTCCACGGCATGGCCGCTTCTATGGCCAAAACCTCATCAATGTCTGCATGTGTTTCCACATGCTTGGGCGTTAACAATGAACAACAATCTTCATAGGGTCTAATTGAAATATCGTAGGTGCCCAGTTGCTTGGCCTCCTTAATAATTTCCTCTTTATCCATTCCAATAAGAGGTCGAAAAACTATATGAGACAAACCCGTCGACGTTACATTTAAGTTTCTCATGGTCTGTGAAGCAACTTGACCAAGACTCTCGCCAGTCAACAAAGCCTGGGCTCTCACCCTGCCAGCCACTCTATCAGCAATTTGATACATGGCCCGACGATACAATACAATTCTTAAGCTAGGCGGTGCGGATGTCACCACAGCCTGCTGCAAGGCTAGTAATGGCGCCAGCATTAATTTAGTTGGTGGTTGATGCTTGTGCAGACTTGTGACAATTTCCTTCACGTTATCTATCGACGCTCGACTCGTCATTGGATAGCTGTGAAAATGTAGATAATGCACAGTGGCCCCCCGACGCATCATTCGACTACTAGCTACCGGTGAATCTATTCCAGAAGATATTAATGACAAAACTTTTCCGCTAGAACCAACCGGTAAGCCGCCACCTCCAGGATAAGTAGACTCCACAAACATTAACCCGTCCTCAGTCGCAATAACCTCAACTTCAAGTTCAGGATTAGACAAATCAACACGAGCGCCCGTGCTCTTAACAATAGCTGCGCCTAATTTCCTCTCCAGCTCCATGCTAGTCATTGGGAATTGCTTATCTGAACGCTTTGCTCGAACTGCAAAGCTCTCAAAGGAGTCAGTAGAAACTCTGTCGCACACACGTTTCTCAAAGGCTTCGTAATCTAGTTTTAACACTTCAGCAAATTGAATCGTGGCAACTCCATACAATTGAGACAACGCTACTAAAACCTGGTCACGATCTGCTAATGTTCCAGAAACTGCTTCCTCTACACGAAGTCTACCAAAACGCATCTGAAATTTCACATCAAAGGCAGACAAAGCTAATTTTGCATTCCTCAATAGCTGTGACTCAAACACCTTGCGGTTTTTGCCCTTCAAAACCAACTCACCCAGATTTAGTAAGACAACTTGTCGCATGCTAACGATTTACTATATACCACTCTGCAAAAGCGTTAACCGCCTGATGTCTATGGTCACCAGCCCTCTCTTGTGGCGTCATTTCAGACATTCTTACATCACTTCCGTTCGGTAAAAACATCGGCGCATACGGCATTTCGTAGTCACGCCCCTGATCAAAGTCCTCAACAATACAACCAGCATACTCACCACGAAAAATAACCGGCTCCAAAAGAGACTCGTCCATGTAGCCCACATAAGCCACGAACCTTGCTTGATCTCCAGCTTCCACCAAACGAAATATACCATCAAAACCGATAGCCTTGTATAGAAACTTTGAATAGGCTCCTGGAAAACTTCTGTACTTTTCAAAATAAATACCAGCATCATCCACAATAACCGGTAGCCCTGCTGCTGCATAAGCCTTAAGCACCTTATCACGCGTCACAACCTCTCCATCTAGATCCTTAATCTCATCAATATCAACATCTAATCTCTTTGCTGTAATATCAAAACGGCTAAGCGCCTCAGTCATTTCAGTAAACTTTGTGGTATTGCCTGTAACAATTGTTATTTCTCGCATACAACTACTCACCCACCACCCGACTGGATTCTCCCGGAAATTTAACCATAGCAAATTTTTCTGAAGCTCGTTTTATGAGAACACGATCACCAACATCAAGTTCCACATATTTATCTCCATTGTCGATCGCAAATACACCTGGACCACGAACAATTTCTATTTCAATTGTTGAATCCTTAGACACTAAAATATGATCACGTGCATCAACGGTATTATTGAAGGCCACACCAATGCCAGTCTGAAAACTGCTGCGAGTAATACTTTGATAATAACCAGATGATCCGATTGGAGTTGCTAGTATAACCCCGTCACCCATCACCTCTTCTCCGCAGAGTTGTCCGTTTACATAGACGTTAACTCTCAAAGTTCCATTTACAGTTGGACTACCAACAATAACGTCATTTACAGCAATCATCACCACACCTTTAGACTCACCTTGAAGCTTCATATATTCATGAACCTCGTACTCACCACTGACAAGTTTAGCTAATAAATCATTAGGTGATAGATCCGAACATAGATTACATATTTTGCTATTTCTTACAGCCGCTTTAGGGATTCCCGGAAAAACCCGCTCAGCATATAACAAAGTTCCATCACCACCATATGAAATGACTACCTCTGGCTCTCCGTCTGACAGTTCGAGTTCAGGAAAATCACGTTCAATTATTTGTTCCAACTCAAGGTGTTGGAGACCGACCACTCTCACTCGCATAGTAATGCTATAACCTTTATCAATATTTTATAGACAATTCGGCTCTAAAACTCAAGTCGTTATCGACTTAGAGCCTCAATCGAAGCTAGCGGAATATTATTAAGCTCCAGAAAATCCAGCAAGCCCTTACCTCGCATCATGGTTCCGTCATCATTCATCAACTCGCCAATTACAGCAATAGGTTGCAAACCAGCCCTTTTCATAAGCTCCAAGGCCGCTTCAGTATGACCCTGGCGTCCAGCTAAACCATCTGGATGAACCTGTAATGGAAAAACATGCCCTGGCCTACCAAGTTCAACCGGCCGTGTAGCAGGATCAACTAACGCCCTCACAGTAGCCAACCTCTCAGCGGCTGACACGCCACCCCGGGTAGCGCTTTTTAAATCGACCGGCATGGCAAATGGGGTATTGAAATTAGCTGGGTTGTCGCTTTTTAGAACTTCAATTTCAAGTTCAATCAATCGCTCTGCCGTCATCGGCACTGTAATTATTCCACTGGTATAACGGATCAAAAAAGCCATTTGCTCCACAGTAATTAACTCTGCGGCCACTATTAGATCTGCCTCGTCCTCACGAGCTTCATCATCAGAAATAGCGACAATGCCGCCGGTCTTAATCTCCAAAATTACTGCTTCTAGTTGGTCTATCATACGTTTTGTCGGCCGATTGTATCACGCTCTAGCTTAGCTCGTAAATAGCGCTGAACAAATAGTGATTCTCGAAACTGTCGGCGCAAACGCTGAAAACCACTTCGCAGTGGCACACGAGCACCGTCACGTCTAGACAACACCTCACAAATCAACTCTGGCACGGGTATGATCTGGCCGGCACCCTTTAGAATAAAGGATAGAAACAAGTCGTCATAAGGTTCCTGCAACTGGTACTTTTCCATCAATTCTCTACATCCGGAAAGCCCACTGGTCGTCTTATAAGCCGACCTTCGAAACGCACCGTTGCTTCCATAAAAATAATAATTAACTGGCTTCCAACGATAGTAATTCAAAACCAGATCGTGCAAGCGGGTAATCCAAGCATTGTCATAGATGGCTCTTCCTCCCACGCCAACAATAGAGTCATCCTCAAAACTCTGCTTCACCAGCTCAATCCAATTCTCATTCAATCTAGTATCAGCGTCAATCGTCACCACAACTTCATACTTGGCCGTTCCAAAACCCATGGTCCGCGCCTCAATTTGATTTCCATATCGGCAAACCATTGGCACCAAAGATATGCCGTGCTTCCGAAATTGTTCTTGACGATCTCTCACTCGATCAAACGTATGATCATTGGAATTATTATCTACCACAATTACTTCGTGTGGCAATTCAGTTTGACGCAATAAGTGATCAAGACAATCTTGGATAACCTCCTCTTCATTCTTGGCTGGTATCACAACTGACACTTTCATATCAAGTCTATTTCTGTTTAAAAATTTGAACAGCGTTCCACAGGCTCATTTGACTGCACGTTGATAAGTTCCCAATAACTCAGCCTTACCTATAACGTGATTCTTCATGGCGACTAACAACTCTTCCTTCGTCGAACCTTCTGGCAGAGCTAATTTTGAATCCAGAGCATAAAGATAAAAGAAGTAACGATGTTCTCGATCTGGTGGACAAGGTGCGTAGTAATCCAACGTGCTAGAGGTAGTTCTACCGTGTATGCCCTCAGGCTCTACTCCTTCCGACAACACTCTAACTGACGGATCGATATTCCAGACCAGCCAATGATTCCACATCCCATCTTCTCTTATTGACACAGGAACATCAGGATCCTCCATTATTACAACTAGACTCTTGGCGGCCTCAGGCACCTCATCGAATATCAACTGAGGACTTATCTGCTCACCGTCACATGTATACTTTGCCGGAATCCTACCGCCCTGTAAAAACGCTGGACTAGTTAATTGCATGGTAATAGTAGTCTTATTATCAGTATCATCGGACCTTACTCCACTCCAATAATACCCCAACGCCCACCACAAGGCGAGCATGCCAGATACTCCCAAAGCAACTAAGACAGCTATCCTAGTTGTTGGGTGATGTGTCATGAATGAACAAGCAGTTAATCATTTCCTCTAATTGTTTCACTCGAAGCTTCGTGAACCTTGCGTTCAATTTTATGAAACTTCAGCAAAGCAAAAACCATTAGACTACCAAGGAAAATTCCGATGAAGTTAAATATAAAGACAAACAAGTAAAACTGCGCCGCGGTAAAATTCAAGGTGGCCATAAAAATACCAATTAAAGACAGTGGAGGTGCCAGTGAAACAGCTAGTCCGATACCAGGAAGAACTTCTTTGACTTCTTGCCTAACCCAAGCAAAGGTCGCCACCACTCCTGAAGCTGCTGCCACAATAAAGTACAAGACCGCCGTGCGCATAGTATTTTCAAACACGGTGAATCCTCCAGGAGTTCCAAAGATCAAAGTCATAACAAATCCTCCAACAATCAAAATACCAAACGACTGAAGCAAAATAACTATAACACTTCTAACAGCAGCCATGTCTCCTACCGCAAAACCTAATGCAATGACTAATATCGGAGTCATTACTGGAGCAACCAAAATACCTCCGATCAACAAAACTGAATTATCCATCAGCAAACCAGCTGTAATGATCAAAGCTGCGAGTACCGTTGTAGTATAAAACACTGAACTCCGGTGGCTGTGTACAAACAATTCATCAACTGTTTTGTACTGCTCTGATCGACTCACGTGCAAAATGCTTTCACCAAGATATCTATTTTTTTTTGTCATAGAGAGTAAGTTATATCACAAAGATCCACTATCTGAACGACCTGGCGCTTTACTAACATCATCTAACTTTCCAAAATTCAAGTACTCTCTGGCTTTAGGTGAGGCCAATACCACAGCGCTGATTATCGGCAGCAAAGGCAAGCTAAACGAACTGATACCTATAACAATTTGTATACCAACCGCCACATAAGCACCAATCGTCCAGCGTCGAGTTCTTCTAACTAGGGACACCAACACAATAACTCCAATGATAATAGCCAACAGCGATCCAGATGAAGCCGCGCCAGCGTCCTCGTAACTATACGTATCAGAGTCTAATGTAACGGCGGATCTAAAGCCCTCTCCAAAATCAGAGGTCGGGGTATAGTCCACCATCCAAATTACTAAAAAAATAAAGGCGGCGGCCAGTACCATTTGTAAAATTGTCAGTACTCTTACAAACACTATTTGGCGTGGAACCCTAGCACCAACAGACGCGCTTAAACCTTCTTGGGATAAATTATCAGAATCCATGAATATGTCTTAATTTCCAAATTAATCATCTCGCAGGGTAGATTATATCATAGAACCGCCTCTTCGTTGATTTTTCTGGCGAAAACACGTACAATTTTAGCCGTTGTCAATTTCTCTAATAAAACATGTTTACTCGCCTAAGAGACCTGGAATTTAAACATAGAAATGTGCTGAGAACAGCACTCTTTTTTGCGGTTATTTGCGGATTTGTGTTCTACAACGCAGTACTGACCACTCCTCAACGTAAGGCTTCCGCCTATGGAAAAACTGATTTGGCTGTTTTTTACGTGGCTGGCTCTTCCGTTATTGGAACCATTGATTTAGAGCCTCCTGAGCTATATGAAAGAGCTCCAATTAAAGAAGCCATTAAAAGTGTCCGACCTCAACTAGGGGGCACTTGGTTCCTATACCCGCCTCAGGCTGCCTTGTTTTTTGCTCCTTTTGGCTTAGCTAAGCTTGGTATAGTTAACAGCGTTTGGCTGTTTCTAAATTGCATACTTTTTCTAGTTAGTTTTTATTTAGCCATAAACTTCTTGATTGGTGATCGACAACTGCTCCGTTACCGCTATTCTCTAATTATAATGGCCCTAACGGCCGCGGGCCCAGTTAACGGTCTAATCCAGACTGGACAAATTAATGGCGTCATTTGGCTGCTCATGCTTGGCGGAATTACCTTAATACTCTTAAAACATCCGTATCTAGCCGGCACTGCCTTTGGTATTGCTACCAGCATCAAGGTTTTTCCAATTCTATTTTTTCCCTACTTGCTTCTAAAAAAGAAATGGAAAGCAGCCGCTGCTTTTTTCTTTAGCTGTGTTGTTTTCCTAGTGGCTAGTTTGCCAGTTTTTGGAATGGACACCTACTTTAGATTTATCAAAAAGACATTTATTCCTCTAGCTCAGGGATCAATCGGAACTTTGTATAAGAGCGCCTCACTTTACGGATCTTTTCGCAAAGCCATTGAACAGAACGTTTTTTCTGGAATCGATATTTCAAAAAAATCACTAATCAATAACGCAGATCCATATTTCACAGCACTGGCGCTAGTAATGCTTCTGATAGTGTCTGTTCTGCTTTGGAAACGAAGAAATTTACATCGAGGACAAGACCTCCTAATTGACTACTCATTGATAATCTCTTTTTTTCTGGTTTTTTCAAAAAATGTTCATAGCCAGTACGCTTTCTGGATCCTCCCTATTATCATCTGGGCAATCACGCAAACTTGGCACCGTGGTTCTCGCAGGCTAATTGTTTTGGGTAGCATACTTCTAGCTCTGACACAGTACACCCGTTTTTTGCCTGAGGCTGTCCAATTCTGGTGGATCATCAAACCTGAAACACTTGGTCTACTTGGCGTCTTCTTGTTCACTGCCTTTGCTTGTCGTAAGGATTTCCGCGAAAAACACATCATCGGATTACTGCCACCACATGACAAAGCTTGACTTAATAATTCCGGCGTACAACGAGGAGAAACGAATCGGACCTACCCTGCGAACATATCTAGAATATTTTGATGAGTCAGTTAGGCTCACGGTTGTTTTAAATGGTTGCACAGATAACACAGCCGCAATTGTTGAATCATATCAAAGCTGGGCAGGTGATCGTCTCCGACTGATTGAATCCACCGGAACCGCCGGCAAAGGTCGAGCAATTGTCGAGGGTTGGAAAGCTAGCGATTCAGAGTTGCTAGGGTTTGTTGATGCAGACGCCTCGACTAACCCAGGCGAGTTTGAAAAATTAATGCTGGCTGTAGATGGTGTTGACGGTGTAATAGCCTCTCGTTTTATGCCAGGTGCCACTATTGTTAACCGCCAAGGTTCACTGCGCACATTGATGAGCCGGGCCTTTTCAACGGCCGTAAAAATAATCTTCGGCATGCCCTTCCAAGACACTCAGTGTGGTGCTAAGATTTTTCACCGTTCGGCCCTGGCGCCGATCCTAGATAAATTACAGGAAACTAGCATGGTCTTCGATGTCGAGTTACTATGGCGACTATATAAGAACGGTTCTACTATTCGTGAAATTCCAAGTTACTGGGTAGATAAAGCTGGCTCACCTCTCCTTGGCCACACTGGTAGTTTTTTAAGAACTGGATCCTTGATGCTACTGGGCTTATTTAGAATACGCTTTAATAGACAGTAAGAATAAATATATGGAAATAATACCAACGCCTATCAAAGACCTTGTGGTCATACAGCCCAAAGTATTTGGAGATGACCGTGGTTGGTTTTTTGAATCTTGGAGTCAAGCCGACTTCGTCAAAAACGGATTACCAACTGATTTCGTTCAAGATAACCACTCCTTCTCTCAAAAAGGTGTGTTGCGTGGATTGCATTTTCAAAACCCACCCAGTGCGCAGGGAAAACTAGTAAGATGCGTCAAAGGTCGCCTCTGGGATGTAGCTGTTGATGTGCGTCAAAACTCACCGACTTTCAAGCAGTGGTTTAGTATTGAACTTTCAGCTGAAGCCAAAAACATGATTTACATTCCAATTGGTTTTGCTCACGGCTTCTACGCTCTGGAAGATTGCGAAATGCTCTACAAAGTTCACGGTGGCGGTTATGATCCAGCCAGCGACAGTGGTATTCTTTGGAATGATCCAGAAATTGGAGTGGCTTGGCCTCTCGAAGGCGAGCCTACCTTGTCAGAAAAGGACAAAGCCCTTAAGCCACTTTCAGAAACTAATATCAGCTTCTAGCAACTAGCTCTTCCGCTTGCCGTGCATCAACAGATCCACGGCTTTTTGCATTGAGCCAGCCTCGATAATAGATCCGCTGTTCACAAAAAATATAGTATCAGCATCAGCGATTGTATTCAGCCGATGAGCAATAATTACCTTAGTCGTCTCAGGCGGCAATTTTCTCAAAATATCTTCGAGCAATTGCTCAGTCACCGTATCTATGTTAGCTGTGGCCTCATCCAGAATCAGCAGCTTTGGCGCTCTCATTAAAGCTCTCATAAAGGCTATCAACTGCTTCTGACCCAGACTCATAGAATCTCCGCCATTCTCAATAATTGTATCAAGACCCTTGTCAAACTTATTAATCACCACCTGCAAATCCTTTTGCTCAAGCACCTCAGTTAATTTAGTATTGTCTACCGTAGCAAATTTAGGATTACCATAGCGAATATTATCACCAACCGTTCCTGAGAATAAGAAAGGTTCCTGCAAAATAAATCCGATATTTTCAGCGCGCTCCTCAGCAGAAAAGGTTCTTAGGTCTCTACCATTAAGCAAAACCATTCCCTCCACTGGGTCATATAAACGAGCCATCAATGATGCCGTGGTGGTTTTACCTCCACCAGTTGGCCCAACTAAAGCATAAGTTTTACCTCTATCCAGCACAAAATTTGTTTTATCTAAAACTGTAACATCCGTAGCATAGGTAAAAGACACGTTTGAAAATTCCATAACTGCCTCAGGGTGTGACTTATCGTGCAAACGACTAACGCCCTCAGTATCTGTCAATATAGTGATGTTTGAATTCATTTGCAAAATAGCATGAATCCTATCCCAACCAGCCAGAGCTACTTGAAAAGTCGTCCATAAAGCGGCCATCTGTCTAAGCGGATCATATAACCTGTATATGTAAGACAAGAAACTAATCAACAGACCAAAGGTAAAGGTACTTGCCGAGATTAAATTGAAACCGTATAAAATAACAATTAGCAGGGCAAGGTTTGAAGCAAAACCATAGACAGGAGTAAAGGTATTATTGGCAATTCCAGCGCGCACCGCCGAATGATAGTTATCCTCATTAGTCCTCTGAAAGGATTTTCTAAAATAATCTCGCCTATCAAAGGCCACCACCACCTTAAAGTGGTCTAAGCTTTCCTGAATTTCGGCACTCATACCACCAACACTTTTCATGTTTATAGCATTCTTACGCTTGATCCAGGGTCCTAGTACTTTAGACAAAAATAGCAACAGAGCAGCCGGCACCAAAGCCGCTAAGCCTAACTTAAAGTTTATCAACAAAATAGCTATGGCTGATCCAATGATTATAAAAATGTTTCCAATAAACTGCATGATGGACTGTGAAAAAAACTGTCCCAATTTATCAGTGTCGTTATTGATTCGAGAAATTAAATCACCAGCTTTATTTTGCTGAAAAAATGCTACCGGTAAATCCTGTAATTTTTCAAAAATGCTATTTCTAAGTCTATAAAGCACCCGTAGGCTGACACCGCCCATAATTCTAGTTTGCGCATAGCTCGCTACAAAACCAACGCAATACATGGCCGTCAAAATACCTGTATATAACAAGACACCATTAAAATCACGAGTCGCAATGTAAGTATCGATTACATGACCAATAATTACCGGACCCAGCAGGGTCAGAGTCGAGTTGATAACTATGGCCAGCGCTGCCAAAATAATTTGCACTGTCTCACTAACCAGCAAAGGCTTTAAGCGCCTAACAGCCGACAAGATACTCCCCTTCCTCTTGGGCTCTTCGTTAGTATTTAAAGTATATTCATTCATAGGATTGAGTACTTTGCTGTGAATCAAAAATCTGATTATATTCTGGCGAGCTGTCCATTAATGCCATGTGCGTACCTGAAGCCACAACCTCACCTTCCATTAGTAAGATAATCTGATCATATTTTTCCACTGACGAAATCTTTTGAGTAACAGAAATCAAAGTACACTCCGGATAGTTACTCTCAATATTTTTTAGAATTTTTAACTCTGTCTGTGAATCAACTCTGGCCGTAAAGTCATCCAACAACAAGACCCGGGGATTAAGAGCTAGTGCCCTAGCCAACATAATTCGTTGCTTCTGCCCACCTGATAATGAGGTGCCACGCTCAGAAATAATCGTATCTAAACCTTCTGGCAGTTCGTTAATAAAGTCAGTTAACTCTGCGCTTTTTATAGCTAGCTGCAAATCAGCTTCGGTAACTTTTTCACTAAAGGAAATGTTTTCTCTAATGGATAGGTAAAATAAAATACTATCCTGAAAAACCACACCCACCTGCGAGCGCAAATTAGATGGTTTGTAATCTGCAATGGCTCGGCCATCGTATTCCACAATGCCTTGTTGTGGATCAATCAGCCCGGTCAAAAGATACAGCAATTGAGTCTTACCTCCTGCAGTCGGTCCAATAATAGCAGTTTTAGACCCTGCTTTCACTGAAAAGCTAACATCTCTTAGCGCGTACTTGTCATTATAAATTACTGACACATTTTTTAAATCAATATTACCCAGCAATTTGGTATCTAAAGTGCCGGCCTCTGGTTGTTCCTTAACAGCCAACACACTAGAAATACGCCCATAAGAAGCCGACGCTTGCGCTATTACATTACTCATGAAACCAATTACAAAAATTGGAAATATCAAGGTACTCAAGTAACTGTTAAAGGCTGCGAAATCACCCAGTGACATAGATCCAGCAATCACAAAGTGTCCTCCTAAGGCTAAAATAACTACCGTAGCCATATTGGCTACAAAAGTTACAATCGGGATTAAGGTGGCAAACATTTTCAAAATATCAAAACCCAATTCTTTAGAACGGGTACTAGCTTGAACAAATTTAGAAAACTCAGGCTGTTTAGAATTAAGTACACGGATCAAAGAGGCCCCCAAAATACTTTCGTTTATTACCTTATTTAACCAATCAATAACTTCTCTAGTTTGAACAAACAGTTTTCTCACACGTGACAACACGAAGAAAAACACACCTCCAATAATTGGCAAAATGGTTAGGACTGCCAAAGCAAGTCTCCAATTTATCGACAGCAATAGAACGCTGGCTCCAAGAATCGTTACGATGGAAGCCACAATTGATACTATCGCTTGAGCTACAAACATTTTAACCGAATCAATGTCTGAGGTCAGATTTGTTAACAGTTTTGCCGGCGTTACCTCCTGAATCTTGGCATAACTTTGCCTAGATATTTTCTCCGACAGCGCTTGACGCAAGTCTCGTCCAACCCTCTCTGAGGCAATTGTCTGGAGAATACCTTGTAAATAAGTCAAAACAAACACAGCAGAAATAACACCAATAAATAACCAACTGACTGATTGGGCATTAAACTGACCCACCGCAAAGTCATCAATAGCGTGCGAAATTATCTTAGGCAACACCAAGGCTAACCCATTTATAGACAAGGCCACTAATACTAAAAGGAATAGAGGTTTCTTGTAGGGTGTTAATACTGAAAAAATACTCGGGCCGCTCTGCCCCCTGTTTTTTTTCTTACCCGGTTGTGACGAATCAACTTTGTCAGCATCTAAAGCTTTAGGAACGGTTGGTCCGACCGGGTGTGACTTAGTGTCTTTCATAAATATATTACTCTGAAATAGAATAATGCTCAGACAGTGACCTGAAACTGTCTGCAATTTTTTTTTGGATGCGTGTCAGCTCATTCAGCTCTTCATTAGTAAGCGGCTCTAGCATCTTAGTAAATCTGTCATGCATAGCTTTTTCTGACGACTCTAAAAAGGCTCTACCCTTAGAGCTTAGAGTCAGATTCACCTGTCGACGATCATTTTCATCTGGGGTCTTGTTCAACATTTTTGCCTCAACCAATCCGTTAACAATCTGAGTTGCTGCGCTAGGCGTAATACCTAAATGCTTGGCAATCCCCTTCACTGTATTGATAGATCTATGAGCCACCATCATCACTACCCCCATTTGAGCTCGTGTAAAGGTTCGTTCTGAACAATGCTCCATATTCATAAACAGACGTCGCATTGAGTTCATAACCTCGAAATACTCTGAAATAATATGTTTTCGAGATAACCTAGGCATTCAAATAAATTAATAGCTTGTTAGCCAACCTTAAATACAGATCTTAAATAGTTTAGTACCTTAACTATTTACCGTCAAGCAGATAATAAGGATGCGCCCCTAATTGCCTATTCCTCATCTAAAATATCCAAAAAAAATGATTGGCCGCGCAGAGTTTCCCGTCTTCGAATGAAGAGGTACTTGTCTGCGCGACCGCGCCGGCGAGCCCAACCAAGGACCAAAGGCACAAGACTCCAAAAGAGCCAAGCGCCCGAGGCCCACTACTCGCTGACGACCACCAGGAACCGGTAGCGCCCAATCCACACGTGGCGCAGGTCGTCGCGGCCCACGCTCCGACCAGCCCTGCGCCCGCCCACGTAGCCGACGAACTGGTAGCCGTCCGCGTCGGTCTGGACGACGCCGTCAATGGCGACGGACGGGTTCTCGTCCATTTCGACCTTCTTTGCTTGAAACGCCGCGATGGCGATAGCGCGGCTGGGACAGCGAAGCTGGCGTCGGACCACTTCGTCGATCACCTCCTGGGTAGAAGGATTCCGGAGGAAGTAGTCTCTCAAGATCCAAGCGCAGGTTACCCTGTGGTCACCGACCTGAACCTCGAAGGTCTCCGAGAGCCCCTCCAGGTTCGGTGTGGACGCCCCCTGCTTGAGGGAGGACTCGAAGGACGCGCGGCCCCCTTTTTTAACTGGCAGCTCTCCGAGCTTCCTTAAAGTGGTTTCCTTTGACATTGCACCTCAACTTCAGTGATATTTCAATACACGCCTGTGGTTTTGAAGTCACCACAATCAGGTACGACTATCAGTAAGCATAATGCTGTGAGGTCAAAGCACGCTATCCGGAAAACGCTCCCGGATTTGAAGTGTACTTAGATCATTCGCAGCATGCAG
>PFGC01000041.1 GCA_002781785.1 Candidatus Kerfeldbacteria bacterium CG15_BIG_FIL_POST_REV_8_21_14_020_45_12 | reverse complement strand
TCTTGGTGATGGCGTTGCCCGTGACGGCGTACATGTTGTATTTTTCATTGCAGGCTCCTGTACAAAGTTCAAATGAGAATCGGTTGATATTAAACGATGTGGCTTTGGAGATGTTTCAGGAATATCCACTATTTGGACAAGGGCCTGGAACGTTCATCCCAACACTTGAGCGCAATCGGGTTTATATAGAGGAGTTCGGTGCGCCGCTTGATTCTCACGGAATTATTCAAAAGGTTGGGAGCGAGTTGGGAGTTGTTGGTCTGGTTGCATATTTTTCCATGAGCTTGTTTGTATTGTGGAAAGTTTTTTCAGCTTATCGAAAACAATCCCTCGATAGTGACTGGGCTTATTTGCTAGTTTCATTACTTATGATGGTGGCCGGAACTTTGTTTTTTCAATTGTTCCAGACATCTTATTACGTAGCGAAATTGTGGTTCCCCATAGGCTTGGCGGTCTCGGCGGTGGCGATGGTTAGTAAGCAGCAAGGTTATAGTTTTGATAAAAGAGAAAAATTATGAATCGTCGACCACATATTACGCACATCATTGATGGACTTGGCACCGGTGGGGCTGAGCGGATTGTTTATGAGTTGGCAACCCGTACTTCGCCAGATAAGTTTTTAGTTGATGTTATAGGTTTGGCTCCGAGGGCCGGCGATGCTACCAAGCACGCCTTGGAGGTGGCTGGTATTAAAGTTTGTTGGATAGAAAAAAACGACAAACTTGGGATTGAGTTGTACGAGGATTTAGTTCAGGAGTTTCAACAAACTCATCCTGACATTGTTCATACTCATTTATTTGCTGCAGACGTCTGGGGAACACAGGCTGCAAGTCGGGCACATGTTCCAATAGTAATTTCAACTGAACACAGTGTAAATCAAAACGAGGGATTTCTGAAAAATCTACTAAAGAAACGCGCTCGTAAACATCAGACTCAAATTATTGCAGTGTCAGAGGCGGTGGCGGCTTACGTAAAGGAACAGAGTCCAGCACAGGAAGATAAGGTGCAGGTCATTGCCAATGGAATAGATGTTGAGCGCTTTGTGAAAGCTGGCGATGTTGTCAGGGAGTCTCACAAGCCAGTAGAGTTAGTCGTAGTTGGTAGGTTGGATCCTGAGAAGGGCCAAGCCTCATTATTGCGGGCTTTGGCTTACGTGTCAGATGATTTTAGACTAACCTTTGTCGGCGATGGGTCCCAGCGTTTAGGATTAGAAGATCAGGTTAAGAAGCTTGGTTGGCAGCATAAGGTGAAGTTTGTTGGTAGAAGAGATGATGTTGAAAAATTTTATCAAGCAGCTGACATTGCTATTGTGCCATCGCGTTGGGAAGGCCTGGGCCTGGCCGCTTTAGAAGCGATGGCGGCGGGTTGTGCGGTAGTGGCGGCTGACGTTGACGGCTTGCGTGAAATTGTTCGCCACGGTGAAACTGGCTTGTTGGTCAATTTTGAGGCTGCTAAGTTAGCAGGAGAGGCTATTAGTGAATTAATGCGGGACCCCAAAAGACAGCGAGCGTTGGCCGGCCTTGGTCTCGAGATGGTTAGAAGAGAGTACACAGTAGATGTTATGGTTGCAGAATATGAAAAACTATACCAGTCGTTTCTATGAAAATCTTGCAGGTAAATAAGTTTTTTTATGAGAACGGTGGATCAGAGCGCTACTTTTTTGATGTAACTGAGTCGTTGCGGGCGGCGGGCCATGAGGTTGTTTATTTTTCCATGCAGGATAAACGCAACCATCAATCACCTTGGTCAAAATACTTTGCGCCGGCTATTGATTTTAATTCAGATATTTCCTTAGGCAAAGCTGCCAAGTTTATTTATTCGCGAGCCGCCGTGCGGCAGTTAAAAAAATTAATCGTTGATACTAAGCCGGATGTGGCGCATCTGCATAACATTGCTCACCAATTGACGCCGGCGATTATTTCTACACTGAAGAAAGCTGGTCTGCCAGTGGTGATGACGCTGCATGACTACCAAGTGTTGTGTCCAAATTACCAAATGTACACTCAACAAAAGGCGTGTGAGCGCTGTAAGCGACACAGTTATTGGAATGCCATTAGGTATCGATGTGTGCGCAATAGCGTGCTGGCCTCAGCGTTATCGGCGGTTGAAATGGTTACGCATAATTTACTACTGAAGAATTATCAGAAAGTCGATCGTTATATTGCTCCTTCCAAGTTCATGAAGGAGCGCATGGAAGCTTGGGGATGGTCAGTTGAGAAACTGACTTATTTACCTCATTTTGTAAATTTTAGGAAAAATGGTGAGGTGATCAAAAAAGCACAAGTTTTATTTGTAGGCAGATTGGTTCATGAAAAGGGAGCTCATTTACTCTTAGAGGTGGCTGGTAAATTTCCAAAAGTTAACTTTATATTTGCCGGAGACGGAGAAGAGCGAGAAAGATTGCAGTTTGAAATTGAAAGACGAAGTTTAGAAAACTGTCGATTACTCGGATCAGTTAGCGCAAAGCGTGTGCGCGAGCTTATGCAGGAATCACAGGTTCTAGCAGTACCATCTTTGTGGTATGAAAATGCACCTTTGGTTGTTTACGAAGCCCTAACCCTTGGCACGGCCGTGGTAGCTTCAGCTCATGGTGGTTTGCCGGAGTTAATTTCCCCAGGAAAGACTGGTGAGCTATTTACTCCTGGAGACACGGCAGGACTTGCAAAATCTATAAAAAAGGTGTTGAATATGAGGTCATTCGCAGGATTGGATGACCCGTTTCCAGCGGCCAAGCATATAGCTGAACTGGTATCTATTTATGAAAAAGTTCAAACCAAGTAGCTGGAATTTAATTAAACTGGCAAGTCTAGCGACTGTTTTTGCTGTAGCTTGTTTTGGAGTCTTGCCTAGTCCGGTGATGGCAATACATCGACCTGAAGGTGCTTCGCCAATTGCTAATTGGAATTTCAAGTGGAGCATTGATTCTGACGCAGAGGCTGAGAGCTTAGCGGAGTGGGACGTGTTGATTATTGATGCTGAGAGTGAACATTATTCGCGCGATCGTCTGCGTTACATAAAAAAACTAAACCCAGACATAAAAATATTGGCATACATTTCTTTGTCTGATATCAGAAAAGATGCCGCTTCACTTGATGCTGGTACCTCAAGGCAGCACGTTGGGGAAAAGCTTGAAGAGAATCCAGGCTGGGTTTTGAAAAAAAAGAGCGGAGCGGCAGCTAGATGGTGGCCCGGAAATTCAATCTTTAACATGACTAATCAGGCACCTAAGGTAAATGGTCAGAGGTTTAATGATTGGTATGCGGATTTTGTTCGCGATTCTATTGTAAAGGATAAAATCTGGGATGGAATTTTTTTGGACAATGTTTGGGAAGGCGCTTCATTTGTTAGTAGAGGAATTGATACAAATTTAGATGGTAGGGCAGAGTCCGGTTCTAAGGTTAATGCGCAGTGGCGGAAGGGGGTTCGTAAATTTTTAAAGAAAACACGAAAGAGTGCTAACAAGAATAGGGGTAACTCATTCCTAATTACTGGAAACGGTGGCACGCGGTATCATAAGCAGTTGAATGGAGTTGGTTTTGAGCATTTTCCAAATACTGTTTACGGAGACTGGGTGTCTTCCATGGAAGAGTATCAGTTTATTATTGAAAACGCCGTTCCAAATCAAATTGGTATTATTAATTCAAACACTGGAAATACTGGAAATAAAACTGACTACCAACAATTCCGGTTCGGTTTAATGTCGACCTTGCTTGATAACGGTTATTATAGTTTTGATAATGGTGATCAAACTCATCATGAAAAATGGTATTACGACGAGTACGACATTGCTCTGGGTGAACCGATTAGTGGAGCTTACAATGTTTTGCAACCGAGTGATCCTACTACGCTACGGGAAGGCGTTTGGCGAAGAGATTATGAAGAGGTTAGCGTTTTTGTTAATACAACCTATTCTGATCAAACCATTCGACTAAACACTGGCTACGAAAAATTTTCTGGGCAGCAGGACCCCTCGACGAATTCAGGTGATTTAGTGGGATCAATAACTATACCCGCTCGAGATGGTATTTTACTGCTAACGCGCTTACAGGTTATAAAAGACACGACATTTATTAATGGAGCCTTTTCCAAAATTTTTGACGGAGGTGGTAATCAGATTAGAAACTCCTTCTTTTCCTATGACGGATCATTCCCAGGTGGAACCCAGGTACACAGACTGTCTGGTTCTGGAAAAAAGGTAGTTGCTAATGGTACTAGCGTAAAGATATACAACAGCCGCAATCAGCAGATTGCCTCATTTGATCCTTATGGAAGCGGCTATAGTGGAGGTGTTAATATAGCAGTAGGCGCTTTATATGGAGGTAAAAAGAAATATATTGTGACTGGCAATGCGTCTGGTGTTCCAGAGGTAAAAATTTATGATATGACAGGTAATCTGTTTAATCCTGGCTGCCGGGTATACGGCGATGGCTTTACTGGTGGAGTCAATGTCGGAGTGGGTGATTTAGATGGCGATAAAAAACAAGAAATTGTGGTAGCAGCAGGATTTGGAGGCGGCCCGCACATTCGAATTTTTAATAATCGTTGTCAGTTAGTAGATCCAGGTTTTTTCGCCTTTGATCAACATCTTCGCATTGGTGTAAATATGGCCGTGGGTGACTTAAATGGGGATGGAAAGGCAGAAATTATAGCAGCTTCGGGCCCTGGCGGAGGGCCGCATATTCGAATTTTCAATAGGCATGGTAAGATGTTATCAGCTGGATTTTTTGCCTACGAAGAGTCTGATCGTAGCGGTGTGTTGGTTTCGACTTCAGATATAGATGGAGACGGCAGTGATGAAATTGTAACCAGTAGTTTTGGAATCTTTAATTCATTTTGACCAGATGAAATCAGATATAGCTAAAACTGAGCAGACCAAGCAACGGTTTCATCACCGTCATTTGCCAAATTTTACTAGGTTGACAAAGTTTATTTGGTGGAAGTTTTCTCATCTATACTTTCCAATTTGGATTCATTTCATGACGGATAAGTATGAAGGGCGGCGCCATCACCTAGTTGTTGATATTATTTACTCAGTCGTCACATTTATTTTGATTGCTGTAAATTTGGCGATGGGCATCTGGTATTATTTATATTTTGTTCCGGCTGACTTGGAATTACAGATAGTGACTACGTCAGAGGTGGTTAGTGGAGAGCCTATGCATGTAAATGTTATTTATAGCAATCCAGGGCGGGACCTAAAACAAGCCACTATGGATATATATTTACCAGAGGGGTACATTCCAGGTGAACAGCATAATGCTCATAGTTTACAGCACGTTGAGTTAGGTAGCTTGCCTAGTGGTAGTTCAGGTGTGGTAACTATTTCTGGAGTCGTTTTTGGTGATATTGGTGAAACCTACGATGTTAGGATTATTGCTGATTACCAGTCAGCAGGAAGAACTTTTTACGAGGCGGCGACACATCATTTTTCAGTATTGAAGTCATCATTTGAATTGGGGCTCGAGCTACCTAAGGCCGTGGTATATGGCGAGCCAGTTGAAGGGACTTTGGTTTTGATTAATCATAGTATTGTGCCGAGAAAAAATATTCTATTAACATTAAGCGCTCCGGCTGGATTTAGAGCAGCTGGTATCGACGCTGGAGACAGTGAGGCAGCTTTGAATGTATTTACTCAGCAGATTACTATTCCATCGATAGCGGCTGGTCAAGAATTGCGAATACCATTGACGGGTATATTTATACAGCCAACTAGCGATGAGGTTGTGCTTGGTGATTTGGAAACTGAAGTTAGGATTTCTGGAACCAGTGGGGTGGAAAGTGAAATTATTGATTCGGCTAGATTATTCGACGACGGTGGTAAGAGTAATGTAGTTAGTCTTATTTTGCCTAGAGTGGTAGCTACGCTTAAGTCGCCCGTCGCCTTGAATTTTGGATTCCCGCTGTCAAGTACTATTACGGTTCGCAATGCTGGAAACAGTGTGATGCAGCAAGTGGCCCTAAAAGTCTTTGCTACGGGTTCTGCTTTGGTACCATCACGAGCAACTGCTGCGGTGGTAAAATCTGGCGAGCGCGAAGTCAGTCAGTCAGTTACATTAAATGACGGTTTTCTGGTGTTACCGGTAATAGAAGAGTTGGCTGTCGGTGAGTCGGCGACTATTACTTTAAGCATACCGACGACCATTTTAACTACTCAAAATGTGAGTGCTAGTCTCCGAGTAACTGGTTCAGTGTTTGCTCCGTTAGTTGATGAGACCATTGCTATACCTGCGGCAAGTTCTGTCACCAAATTTAATTCTCGGGTTGAGCTTGGCGTTGATACGGTTTACACAACTCCCGGAGGTGAGCAGTTAGGATATGGGCCTAATCCGCCAAGGGCTTGGGAAGTCACAGCTTATCGAGTTGTGATGACTCTGCGGAATGTGAACAATGTTATTGCTGGTACAAGAGTAACAACCCAGCTGCCTACTCAGGTCGAATGGACAGGAGAAAATAGTGTATCAGCTGGAACTGAGCTAACTTACGACGAATCAACTCGCACAGTCACTTGGAAAATCCCGGCCTTGCCACCGCAGTCAGATGCCTATGGAGCTCAATTTGAGGTTTGGCTTACCCCAAATCATCTGCAAATAGGACAAATACCTGCGATTACGTTAGATACTAAGGCAGTTACTACAGATGCTTTTACAGGATCAGCTATTTTAATGTCGGCTGGGGCGACTAGTGCCAGTGGGGCGGTAGTAGAATAACCCATAAAATAGGCCTTATTTCTTACGAGAGTGGCCTTTTTTTGATATATAAGCAACTGCATGATAGGTATTGACAAAATGCGACATGTGTGATAAAGTCTTCGGTCCTCTTAAATACTACTTAAGAGCAATCGAGGGGACTCCATTCCAATATCTATGCATATGAAAGTAGCTATAATCGGACAAAAAGGCATTCCAGCGACCTGGGGTGGTGTTGAGGTCCACGTTGATAATCTGTCTAGACAGCTGGGTAGTTTAGGCTACGAAGTGGTGGTCTATGCTCGGAAACACTACGTCACCAAGGCGGCCGCTCAGGATTTCATGAAACAGCACTCGAATGTTCGAATAGTGTTTGTGCCATCTATCCACACGAAACATCTAGATACTATTAGTCATACCTTTTTTGCAACTGTACACGCCTTGTTTCAGCGGGTTGATGTCTTTCACTACCAAAGTGTAGGCCCATCTTTACTGGCCTGGATTCCACGGTTACTTAGACCGCGTGCTCAAGTTGTATCAACCTTTCATAGTCCTGACCGTCTTCACCAAAAGTGGGGGGTCTTTGCTAGAACTATGCTGACATTAGGAGAGCAGGCCTCTATTAGGTTTGCAAATAAGACCATTACTGTTTCACGAGATCTTCAGCGATATGTTCTCAACGAATACAATGCTCAAGCTATTTATATTCCAAATGGAGTTAACACGGTGCAGTACAGGCGCCCATCTATGATTACGGCAGAGTGGGGATTGCAAGAACAAGGATATGTATTGATGGTATCACGACTAGTTAGACACAAAGGCGCTCACTACTTGGTTAAGGCCTTTCAGGGAGTTGAGACTGATAAAAAACTCGTAATAGTTGGAGACTCGGCACAGACGGATGATTATGTTGCAGAACTTAAAGCTTTAGCTGAAGGAGACGATCGCATTATTTTCACCGGCTATCAGAGCGGTCAAATACTTGAAGAATTGTTTAGTAATGCTTACCTGTACGTGCAACCGTCTGAGTCAGAGGGATTATCTGTGGCTGTACTTGAGGCGGGTAGTTATGGGCTTGGCGTGCTAACTTCGGACATTCCCAGTAATGTAGAATTAGTACAAAACAAGGGCTTCCTGTTCGAGAATAGAAATGTTGATAATTTACGAGAACAGCTCGCAGTTTGCTTGTCGAGTGAAACAGCAGTAGAGGAGGCGGGTAGATTGCTGCGTTCTCACGTCAATGCAAATTACCACTGGTCGAGTGTTGCGCAAGCCACTCAAGAGGTATATGAAAAGCAGTCCCCAACGGTCTTTGCAGAGTCTGCTGCCGTCAGCGCCAGAATGCAGTAAATCAAATAGAGTTAAGAAGTAAATACAGCTGGATATCCAGCTGTATTTAAATTAGCAGTCTTTATCTTGGTTCACGCTTTCCTGAATTTTATCAATCTGGTACAGTGATTGAAATATATGAAAAACTTATTTGGACAATTGGTGAGATTTGGGGTGGTAGGCGTTGGCAATACTGCCCTAGACGTTTTAGTTTATCTTGGTTTAACTAGAGGTATTCCGTGGTTTGGAGATCATTACCTGACGGCGGCTGTCATTTCATTTTTAGTCTCAGGTGTGAATGGATTTATTTGGAATAAGCATTGGACCTTTAATGACAAATTGCGGTTTACTCACGGCCAACTGATTCGTTTTTATTCATCATCTGGCATTGCTTTGGCACTTAATCAGACATTATTATGGCTGTTTGTTAGTCAGTTTGACGTTTACGACGTAATAGCTAAGGTGATGGCTGGAGTTAGTGCTGGCGGCTTAAACTTTGCCTTACAGAAATTTTGGACCTTCCCACGCCGGGAGGATCTGTATAACTCCAACGAGGATTTTGAGAAGGTTGAATAAGTCCTGGAAATCTTCTATACTGTAGAAGATATATGGAGGAGATAATTGGCGATTGAAGAGGAGATATGGCACGTAAAGTCATTTTCGATAAAAAGAACGTCCTGGTCATTGGCGGTGCTGGTTTTATTGGTTCACATCTTTGTGATGAACTGATAAAGACCTCCAAGGTTATTTGTATTGATAACTACGCAAGTGGCTCAGTACAAAACATAGAACATCTACTGCAGCATCCAAACTTTGTATTTTTGCGACACGATATTACAGAGCCGATCGATTTGGAGTCTTTGCCAGATACCGAGATTTTTCAAGTTAGGTTTCAAGGTATCCAAGAAGTTTACAATATGGCTTGTCCTACCTATCAGATGGGATTTGAGGGTTACGCTGTGGCTACCGCTCAAGCTAACTCAGTCGGCGTTGTTAATTCCTTGGAAATTGCTAAAAAGTATAATGCCAAGTTCCTGTTCGGTTCAACTCGAGCAGTTTACGGAGATCCATTGGATGGACAAGAATCTTTTCAGGAAGATTACTGGGGATTTGTAGATCCAATGTCAGAGCGAGCCTGTTACAACGAGGGTAAGCGCTTTGGAGAAACTCTCACATCTACTTATCACTTGGCTTACGGCATGGACACAAAGATTGCCAGAATATTTAATACCTACGGTCCGCGTATGGCATTGCGTTCCGGTCGTCAGATTCCTGACTTAGTAAAAGCAGCTTTGGATCAGCAAGATTTAGAGGTATTGGGTGACGGTACTGAGGAGGATAGTTACTGTTATGTTTCCGACATGGTTCAAGGTATTGTAGCTCTGATGCAAAGTAATACGAATGACCCGGTCAATTTAGGAAATCCAGAGACACATAAAATAATAACTGTAGCTCAGTACATAATTGATTTGACCGCTTCTAAATCTAATCTTCTGTTTGGTGATGCGGTGAAGGGTTTGGTTAGGTTTTCGCCTCCTGACATATCGCGGGCGAAGCGTTACCTCGGGTGGTTTCCTGTTACTGATCTTAGATCTGGCTTGGAGCGCACTGTTGATAATATGAAAGGATCGCGAGTCTTGTCATATTCGTCTTTGGTTGATGAGTCCGCAGCTAAAAATTCGATGGCCAGTGGATTGTCACCGGCACCTGAGCCAACTCACGAGCAAGAATCCGAGTCATGAATATTTTGGTTACAGGAGGAGCTGGATTTATTGGGTCACATGTGGTCGACGCCTTAGTTGATGATCACCTGATTACAGTGGTTGATGATCTGTCTTATGGGCACGAGCACCACGTCAATCAAGAGGCAATTTTTTTAAATTTATCGATTACCGACCCGGGCATCGATGATATATTTGTATCTGGAAATTTTGACGCTGTGCTACACTTTGCAGCGCAGAAGGGGGTGCGTCCGTCATTTGACGATCCGGTGTTTGATGCAGAATTAAATGTAATTGGACTATTGAGAATATTGGAGGCGTCCAGAAAGCATAATGTGAAAAATGTTGTACTGGCATCAACTGGTGGTACGATCTATGGTGAGGCGCAAGAAATTCCAACACCAGAGACGGCGTCGATTGATCCGCAGTCTCCTTATACGATAACAAAACGGGCAGGGGAGTTGTACCTTCGTTACTATTCCAATCGCTTTGGCATGAATGGTGTTACTATGCGACTGGCAAATATTTTTGGACCACGACAAGATCCGGCCGGCGAGGCTGGAGTGGTTTCTATATTCATTGAAAGATTATTAGCAGGACAGCCGTTAACTATTTATGGGGACGGCAACCAGACGCGTGACTATCTGTATATAGATGACGCGGTGGCCGCCTTTGTGGCAGTAGTTGACCAAATGGGAAGTGGAATCGCTGGCGATTATAATGTGGGAACCGGACAGGAAACTTCCGTAAATCAGATCGTTGGAGCTATTGAGCGTGTTTATGGCAATCCAATTGAAGTAAAACACACGGAAGCTATTGTTGGTGAGCTCAAGCGAAGCGCCATTGCTAGTCAATTGTTTGCTGAAAAGTTTAATTGGCAGCCAGAGGTGTCATTAAATGAAGGAATTGAGCAAACCTGGGAATGGTTTAAGAGTGGTGGTTTTTCAGTTGACGTGTGACTGACTTTCCTGTACAAATACACGAGCAAAATGAAGAACTTTGAGTGAGGACAGACTGTTCTTTTTTGCCAAGATTAGATGAATTTCATTGACTATGAATATTACAGTTGTCGGGACCGGGTACGTAGGATTGGTCTCAGGAACATGCCTTGCAGAAATTGGCCACTCAGTGACCTGTGTTGATATAGACGAGGATAAAATTAAGCGTTTAGAGAAAGGGGAGATTCCAATTTTTGAGCCGGGACTAGATGCACTAGTTTTGAGTAACGTGCGAGTCGGCCGCCTTAAATTTACAACCTCGCTGCCGGATGTGATAGATAAGACAGATGTCATTGTCATCGCCGTGGGAACACCGTCTCGCCCAGACGGACATGCAGATTTGCAATATGTCTATGCCGTTGCCGAGCAGATCGGGCAGAATTTGAAAAAATATACAGCGATCGTCAATAAAAGTACGGTTCCGGTTGGGACTGGTAAAGAGGTAGAGGATATCATTCGAAAAAACTATTCTGGTGAGTTTAGTGTAGTGTCTTGCCCAGAATTTTTACGCGAAGGTTCTGCCGTTGAAGATTTTATGAAACCTGACCGAGTGGTAATTGGAGCCAGGGATGATCGAGCTGCGCAGGTCTTGCTCGAGGTATTTAAAGGTATCCGTGGAGAGAAGTTGGTAACTACGGTTGAAAGTGCCGAATTGATTAAGTATGCCAGCAACGCCTTTTTGGCAACAAAAATTTCATTCATCAATGAGATCGCACAGATTTGTGAGCGAGCCGGGGCTGATATTGAAGAGGTGGCCTACGGTATTGGTTTAGATAGTAGAATTGGACCACGCTTTTTGAAAGCCGGCATAGGCTGGGGAGGCTCATGTTTCCCAAAGGATGTAGAAGCACTTGATCAAATGGCCGGAATGTATGGCTATGATTTTAAGCTCTTGTCCGCTGTTATTGAGGTGAATAATGATCAAAGGAAACATTTTGTGGCCAAGGTCATGGAACACTTTGAAGGCAAGCTGACTGGAAAGAAGATCGCCATATTAGGCTTAGCCTTTAAGGGTAATACGGACGACATTAGAGAATCGGCGGCAGTTGATATCGTTAGAATGTTTGCTGAAAATGGGGCAGATGTTTCAGCCTTTGACTATGAGGCTACCAAGAATGCTCAGCGTGCTCTTGAGGGTGTGGCAGTTCGTTATGCAGAAGACCCTTATGATTGTGTTAACGGAGCTGATGTTGTGGTAATTGCCACCGAGTGGCCACAGTTTATTGAACTAGATTGGGCAAAAGTTGCTCGTCTCGTTGCAAATCCAGTGATATTTGATGGTAGAAATCTCTTCCAACCTGAACGAATGCGGGAACATGGATTGACCTACATTTCTATCGGGCGTAACGGTGAGTTTGGTGACCAAAAATCCTAGTATCTGAATATGAAATTAATCGTCACCATCCCAGTATTTAATGAAGAGGAAAACCTTGCTGAAGTTATTCGTGAAATTCCAAGGTCGATTCCTGGTATTGATAAGGTAGAGGTTCTGGTGGTTGACGATGGTTCGAGCGATCGCACATGCGAAATTGCACGTGAGGCTGGCGCTGATTACGTTATTGAACGTAAGCGCAACAAGGGCTTGGCCATGACCTTTAAGCAAGCTTTATGGGAAGCGCTAATTCGTGGCGCTGACGTTATTGTAAATACTGACGGTGATAATCATTACGACCAATCAAGAATTCCTGAGTTAATAGCACCGGTTGTTGAAGGTAGAGCCGAGATTACTATTGGTTCCCGCAAGGTGGCTGAGCTAGACCACATGCCGTTTTGGAACAAGCACCTGAACAGGTTTGGTAGTTGGATGTTCACCAAGTGGAGCGGCATGCCAAAGTATGATGTTTCGACTGGTTTCCGTGGCTATAGTAAAGATGCGGCGTTGCGCTTGCAAGTTTATTCTTTGCACACTTATGTACACACCACCTTGTTGTCAGCCCAGGATCAGAGATTGGGCGTTATGGAGGTGCCGATTAAAGCCAGGCAAGTCACGCGAGAGTCACGACTCATTAAAAGCGTACCCAGCCATGTTTGGAAGGCAGGTGAGAATATTGTTCGTAACATAGTTTTATTTAGGCCGCTGAGATTCTTTGGGCTCAATGCAATTTTTCTGTTTTTAATTGGAATAATTCCAATCCTGCGGTGGTTTTATTTATACCTAGTTGGTGAGGGTAGTGGTCATTTACAGTCCCTGACCTTAGCTGGAGTGCTTATTATTCTTAGTTTTAATAGCCTAATGCTTGGCATGCTTGGCTCCTCAATGGGTTGGACGCGCAAAGTTTCTGAAGAGGCACTATATTTTGCAAAGAGGCAAACATTAGAAAAAATAATGGAAGATCACCATGACGAATAAGCCCGTACAAATCAGTGAAGATTTATTTATAAAGCTAGATCAAATGGCTACCCAGCGCGGAGTCACAGTGGATCAGCTTGTCCAAGAAATGCTGGGAGATTCACTTAAAGCTGCCGGAGCTGTTTACCAAGATCATGATGAGGCTAAAATCAAGGAGCGCTTGAAATCATTAGGATATATTGATTAAGGTTATGGAACATATTTTAATACCACCACATGGCAACACGTTAGTTAATAGAGTGCTCAGTGAGGCGCATGCAGCTGAGGCAAAAACCAGACTGGCCGGAAAATTTTCTCTAACCTTAGATGATGAGCAGGTTAAAGATGTAAAAAATATTGCCCGGGGAGTTTTAAGTCCACTGACAGGATTCATGAATGAGTCTGATTTTGTGCGGGTGGTGGAAGAGATGAGACTGGCTGACGGGACAATTTGGTCTATACCATTCGTGTTGGATGTGTCAGAAGAAGATGCTTCAAATATGAACACCGGAGATGAGGTAGCTTTGCAGGATGCGACCGGTAATTTAATCGCTGTATTGCACGTTGGTGATATTTACGGTTATGACGCGGCGCATGTGGCTCGTTTTGTTTACGGAACTGATGATTCGGCGCATCCGGGAGTGGCTCACTGGCAGGCCATGAAGTCACGTTTAGTTGGTGGGCTTATTGATTTGATTGATAATACAAAGGAGCCATATTACGAAGTTAATTTAGATCCAGCGGAAACTAGATACTTATTTAAAGAGCGAGGTTGGAAAACGGTAGCTGGATTTCAAACAAGAAATGTGCCACATCGAGCGCACGAATATCTACAGCGGTGTGCCTTAGAGTTAACTGATGGATTATTTATAAATCCGATTATTGGAAAGAAAAAAACAGGAGATTTTCAAGATGAGGTCATCATTAAGGCCTATCATTTTATGATTGAGAACTTCTTTCCACGTGAGAGCGCTACTTTTTCAATTTTACCGGCTCGCATGAATTACGCTGGTCCACGTGAGGCTGTCTTACATGCCATCATTCGTAAGAATTTTGGCTGTACACATTTTGTGGTTGGGCGAGATCATGCTGGGGTAGGAGATTATTATGGCACTTATGCTGCTCAGAAAATTTTTGAAGGCATCGAGGATGAAATTGGAATTAAAATTCTTAAGTTTGAGCACTCATTCATGTGTAAGACTTGTGAAACAGTAGCTACCTCTAAGACTTGTGGTCACGGTGACGATGTTCGTGTGCCGCCTTCTGGAACAAAAATTCGTGATCTACTTAGCGCTGGACAACCTGTGCCAGCAGATATCATGCGTCCGCAGATTGTTGAAATGTTACTGCAGCAGAAGTCCTTGTTTGTTGAGTAGATGCTACATCCAGATTTTCAGGAGTGGGTATCGACTGCAAAACCTGCGAAGGTAGTCTTACTGTACCATTGGGACTGCGATGGTTTGGCCAGCTGCGCACTCTTCATTAATTTTTTTGAGGAGGTCTCTCCGGCCACTGAAATTATAATCGAACACCCCACCATCAATCGTTATTTTCTAGTGAATGAGGAGTTTGAACGGATAGCTGCTTACGGAGCTGATGCCGTTGTAATGATGGATTTTAATGCCCCGCTTGATACGATAACGCGACTAGAAGAAGGTGGGTTGTTGTTTGTTTTTGATAATCACGCTCAGACTGCTGATATTGATCGACCGGGTTTGCAGGACACTAAATACCCATCTGCATCGATGCTGATTAATGATTACTTGATGAAGCCGCTGTCATTAGTATCGGTACTTGGTGCGGTTGGGGATAAGGAAGAGGCGATTCGCGATGAGGCGGAGTTTTGGCCACAAGTAAGAGAAATGATGGAGGAGTCAGGTTTGGATTGGCCTGGAATTATGCGCCTCACTAAATTGGTCGATACGATGTATATGTTGGGTGATTCACGGGGCATGGCTGATACGATTGATATTTTACGGCGTGATCCAAAGTTGGTATTGACTGATGCTAGATTTGTAATGAATGAACAAAAAATTTCTGATGAATTAAAGCGGGTTTTGAATCAGGAACCGAAAACATACATAGAATCGGCCGATTTAGTGTCTTTTGAATTTATTTCGGAAGTTAGCGTCTTGTCCGAGGCTACTCGGGCCAAGGCTCGAGAGTTTGCTGATAAAGTAGTGCTAACTTGGCAGAGCAAAGGTGGACTTGATATGGTCTATATTCGAACACGTACAGACAAGATTGATTGTCGTAAGGTTACAGAGTTTGCGAGGGGGCTAGGACAAAATTCTGGTGGCAAGCCTGAGGTCGCTGGCATTGTTTTATTGGACATGACACTGTCAGATTTTTTGCCAAAAGTAGAGAAGTTTTTGCTTGATCAATTATCATAGAATATGAGTGAACCTAAAGTTATCGTTATTGGATTAGACTGTGCGACCCCGCAACTGGTGTTTGATCGTTATCAAGAAGATTTGCCGAATATTGCGGCCATGATGAAGCAAGGCACTTGGGGCCCACTAAAAAGTACTATCCCACCAATTACAGTGCCAGCTTGGGCGGCTATGACCACTAGCAAACATGCTGGTGATTTGGGTATTTATGGTTTCAGATCCCGTACACCCGGTTCTGATTATGGCGAAATGGATATTGCTCATGGTGGCATGGTTAAGGAGAAACGAGTTTGGGAATATTTGGGTGACGCCGGAAAAAAAGTCGGCATGTTGGGAGTTCCTCAAACTTATCCAGTTAGGCCTGTGAATGGAATGATGGTTTCAAGTTTTCTGACACCTGGTACAGATGTTGAGTTTACTTATCCAGCTGAGCTAAAAAAGGAAATTTTAGATGCGGTCGCTCCAGATGACTACATCTTCGATTTTGCAAATCGTACTCAGGCTCCACCTGATGAGGTGCTGGATGTTATCTATAAAATGACCGATCAGCGGCAAAAGATTTTCAAGCAATGGATTACAGAGAAAGAGTGGGATTTCTTGATGATGGTAGAGATGGGTGTAGATCGTATTCATCACTATCTGTGGCAGTACATGGATCCAGAGCACAAAGATTACGAAGCTGGAAATCCTTACGAGGAAAAGATTCGTGAATATTATAGACACATTGATAGGTGGATTGGAGATTTGCAGGCTTTAGCACCTGAGGGCACGATTTTTTATGTGGTGTCTGATCACGGAGCTAAGCGGATGGAAGGTATGTTTGTTATCAATGAATGGTTAATTGATAATGGCTATTTGGTGTTAAAGAATAAACCAAAGGAACCAACTAGTATTGAAAAGTGTGATGTAGACTGGTCCAAAACTCGCGCCTGGGCGTGGGGTGGTTTTTACGCTCGACTGTTTGTTAACTTGGAGGGACGAGAGCCTCAAGGCGTCGTACCTGAGGCTGAGTATGAAAGTTTTATCGAGGAGCTAAGAGGCAAGCTCATGCAGGTAGCAGGTCCTGATGGTCAGGTTTTAGAGCACAAGATATATAGAGCTACAGAATTATATCCAGAAGCCACTGGAGATGTCCCAGACTTACTAATTTTTTGGGGAGACTTGTATTGGAAAGTAGCCGGCACGCTTGGATATGATAGTCATTACATTGATCAGGATGATCGTGGTTTAGATTATGGTGTACATGACTGGAACGGAATCTTTGTAAAATATGATCCGGCTGTGGCAGGGCAGGGGAAGCGGGATGATTTGGATATTCTAGATGTTACGCCATCTATTCTCGCAGACTTTGGTCAGGGCGTACCAAGTGACATGCGCGGCAAGGTTATTGAATAGAGTAGAAGAGAAATAAGTATTTGACTTTTACGCTACAAAGTGCTATAGTTTTAGTAATGATTATTTAGATATAGAATATGTCATTTAACCCAAATGGCGATCCTAAAGGTAAAAGACCAGCCCAGGAGGCAACTGAACAAGCTCCGAGTTTTTTGCCGGCCGGAGAGGGGATTGGCGTTCTAAGTAAATATTTAGATTACGCGCAGCAGGCTGGCCGCATGGACGCTGTTGGTATTGATGGTCAGCGCGCTGAAAGGGTAACTGATTATGTTAGATCAGTTTTACCAGGCTTTGCTGGCTCTCAGCCAGAAGGACTGTACGACGTCATCGATGGAGATGTTCAGGTGCGTGAAATGAGACTGCGAACACTTGACCCGCAGTCTAAGGATCCGGCGCAACAAGAGAGTTTTCGCGAGCAACAAGCTGATCTACAAGCAGCCTTTGATGCACTTACGCTTATTAAGGATGCCCGCGCTAATCGTGAGGCTTTTGAAACGTGGGAGGCTCAGCTGGATGAAGGTGTAGCGGAAGTCGAGGTGGGAGATAAGCCAGCGGCAGCTGATGCCGTTGAAGATTTGTCTGAGCAGATCCTAGGAGCAGCTCCTGAGGGTGAAGTAGAGGGAGCTGAAATTGACGTGGAATGGCAGGCGCAAGTCAAAGAAAGAATGTTGGAAACACAGTACGCAGTGACAGGTCTTGTTGCTGTATTGGGAGATAGGCAGAGTCAGGGATTTAATGAGATGTTTGGAGATGATCCAAGTAGATTACACTCAGTTTTAGCTGTTGTTGAGCCATTTACCACGCGTAATTCTGAACAGCCTTTAACTAGTGAGGATATTCAAGATTTGGAAGGCGCCTTTCTGAGCCTGGAAGATTTCTTAAAAAGCGCTGGAGAGGTTCCCCGTGGAGGGCCAGTTAGAGATGATTCAGATTCAGTCAGATTAGTTGGCGCTAATTTACAGGCAGTGGAGGATGCAATTTTTAGAACAGGTGGAACTTTTGGAATAAAGGGTGAATTAAGCCCCAGTATCACCGAGGCTTGTCGACGTATGGCATACCAGCTACCAGAGGCTAAGCAATTTGTTTACGCTAGAGCCGATAAGTTGGACGGAATTAGCTGGTAATTTTATCTGGCCTGATCTTGGCTTAAAATCGTAGTGTAATTTTAAGCGCGCTCAGCTCTTTTGTGAAGACGGAAAAACTCAGTCATCATTTTTAGCATGGCCGTTGATAGTTCTTGATCTGAACCATTCAAACGCAGTGGAATGTTATCTAAGTTACGGCCAGCTCCGGCGGAAATTCGGGCTCGTTCGCCGCGTCTTATTTCTGGATGGCCTTGGATGTCTAAACCAGCTGATTGACCAGCGGCTAATACTTGTTTGATTATTTCTGGACTAGTGCCAGTGCCTTGAGGATTGTGGATTAGACCAAAAACCATACTGGGGTCAAGGTCATGTGGGGTAAATAGAATAGAGGCAAATCTTGGATCTGGAGTACCTTGAACTTCGTCGCTACGAAATGCAGAAATCCTTCCAGCTAATTCGCTTGGATCAGTCGTGCAGCCAAGCATGCTTATTATATCTACTCCCTCTTGGGTCACGATCTGAGTTGCTTCACCGGCTTGGGAACGGCCGGGTTGCTGCAAAATATCCATACCAACATGCTTGGCACCACGCTGAAGTCCATAACAGATCCCAAACTCTGGAAGGCCTGCTTTAACAGCCTCGCGCCAAACAGCTAGAGATCGGTTGTAAACATCAGCATCGGTGATGCCTGGTCTAATTTCTTTACCACTGCCTATATTCGGTAGATGTGATGGAGAGCCGGAGAAGAGCACCGCCTTGATTGATGTGTCTAGCTCTTGGGGTGATCCGCTATTTCTGATGTCTAATGTCTGTATGTGATCACGTGATAGTCCAGTCCAAGAGGCAATTAAGTCTGTATAGTCAGTAGGTTCTGAGCCGCCGTGTAGGGCAGATATTATCATTCGCGCGTATAGTTCTAAATTTGCATTGCCTGCAAAGCGCTTATTACCCTCGTCAATAATTCGTCGTACATTACCCAGGGTGGTGTCAACTAGTAGCACGCCCTGACCTTGACTAAGGAGTTCCGCTGATTGCTGCTGAGCTTCTTTTAGGGTATGCACTTCTGTTATGAGATCGGCCTCAAGTTCTTCGATTACATTGTGGCCCTCTTGTTTTGTAGCCCTACTAAGATCTCCAAGTGTTTGAATTCTTCTTTCTCTCATAGCTTATTTACCAAATTTTTCTTCAAATTTTTTCTTCAGCTCTATGGTTTCAGAGCGAGTACGTCCAATGGCAGTATACCCGACTTTATGAAATGGTGCTCGTTGGGATAGTAGATGGAAAAATATACCACTTTGTGTTAACTGAGAGTAAGCAAGGCCCGCCTTATTTACTTGGGCTAGGAAGTTGCTCGTTGACAGCTGAGAAAATTCATCCCGAAGACTACCTTTTTCGCTGCTGTAATAGTAAACCGGTTTATTATCTTGCCTGGTAAGCAAGCCTTCTGTTAAGCGAGCTCCAGTTAGGTATTCAGCCCATTGTTCGGTGTGAGTAGTTCCTCCTTTTCTGATGTTCAATTCTATGAGATAGGTTGTCCACTTTTCTTCAGGGGAGTTTTTAGTGAGAAGAAAATCCATGGACACTCGTCCTCGGACACCGTTTTTTATTAATTCATGCATGATTAGGTCACCGGCCTCGCGCATACTGCTGGCTTGATCTGATTCAGCTGGAAAATAGGAGCCAACGTATTTATCATCGGCTAGATCTTGCTCGTGGGCTCCTATGTAAGTAAAATCAGTAGCGCTCCACGCTAAGTACTGAATGCTCGGAGATATTTTTATTGGTGCCTCAATATATTGTTCCAGTATTCCACCTTCGTTACTTAGGAGCTCTTCAAGTCTATCGGTGAGCTTGGTCTCTGGAATAGTTTTACGGAAGTTTGTAAAATCTAAGACCTTATTTTGTGACATGTCTATTTTCCAGAGACCAACACCCCCGTCACCAGTATTTATTTTGAGCATGTATTTTCCGGGTTTCGCGCCAAGCTCTTTCCAGGCAGCATAGGCGCCGGTAAGATTATTAATATTTTCTTTACCTGGCGCTACCTTTACGCCAACTGACTTAGCTAGTTCTCGGGCTGGGCCTTTTTGGTCATACTTAAGGGCTGTTGGTGTATTTCCCCAATAGGGGATGCCTAGGTCTTTTGCTAGTTGTATCTCATGTTGGCTAACAGCAAAAACTTCTAGGTAGGTATTTGATGTTTCAGTTATTTCATTTTTAATTAACTCAATCACTTTGGGGCTAGCTAGAATTTTTTGGGCTAGCCCTTTGTCTGATGTGTCGTTGACGGTTATTATTGTGAGTCGTTCTTTTAAAACCTGTGAACTCATGTTCATGGCAGCGGCAGCTGTTGTGATCCAGTAGTGTAATTCTTCTGGATCTAGCGCTTCAGATAGAAGGTAGATAAGTCGTTGTCCAGGATATTTACAATGAAATAGGAAATATAAAAGCCTTTCTTCAAAATATCGCAGACCAGTTATTTCAGCGTATATCCAGTCAGGGAAAGTTATCCCTGGACATACCACTATAGTTCTGGGTTTGGAGCTGTTTTTATCCAGCAGGTCTTTATTCATGGCTACAGGATAGCAGAATTGTTTATTTTATGTTGATTTGAATTGACTTTTTTGTATTTTTTAAATTTACACCTAAAAAAGTATGTTTTTTTGTTGTTAATTATTTTTGACAATGTAGATATATTTTGATATAGTAATTTTATGGAACAGCGTTTGATTAGAATATTTAAGAATTTTGGCTTGACTGAGCAGCACTCCAAAATCTATTTTGTGTTGTTAAAATTTGGACGCTTGCCTGCTTCCACCATAGCTCGTAAAGTTGGCATGAAGCGTTCAGCTATATATTTTCAATTAGATGAACTCCATCGTTTATTAGTTATAAAAGTGCACGAAGTTAGTGGGGTTAAATATTTTTCAGCAACTTCACCGGCATCACTTTTGCAACGCTTTGAAAAGTGGACCGCAGATTTTTCTAACTTGGTACCTAAATTAGGATCATTGCAGAGTGTGGACGAATCCGCGCCTGTTGTAACTATTAGAGATTTTAATGAGGCTCATTATGACACCTATCATGAATTGGCCTCTCTCCCTTCTGGGAGTGAGTTTAGAGTGATTCAAGGTCGAGCTAACGCCAAAGCCGACTTAGGTGGTTTTACGAATGATGAGTGGCACGGAATCGTTGAACTTTTTGTTAAGAATAAAATAATTACCCGAGCTATTTTCCCTGACGAAATGATTTCTGCTATTCCGAATATGATGTCGGCTGAGACGTATGCTTTGTTTTGCAAACGAAATTGGCAACTTCGCTCTATTGTTGAGGAGCGCTTTCCATTTGAAGAGTTTTTTATCCATGACGACGTAGTTCACTTTGTGACGCCTGAAGAGGGAATTATTATTCGTATACAACATCGACGCATTGCTAGAGCCTTGATGTCTATGTTTGATGCTTTGTGGTTGACTGGCAAGCCAAGGCGCTTTCTTTAAGGTATGTAGTCAGTGGCAGTTGATTTATTCGGCTATTTTGAGTAGAATATAGGTGGTTTTTGATCTATTCAATAGGTATATTCATGAACAAATCTACCAACGTTACTTGGCACGAGGGAGAAATTACACGTGTTGACCGTGAAAAATTATTATCTCAAAAAGGAGTTGTTTTGTGGTTTACGGGTTTATCGGGATCCGGTAAGTCAACTGTAGCTGTAGCTTTAGAAACTAGACTAAACCAGCTAGGTAATCTGGCTTATAGATTGGATGGAGATAACATTAGGCATGGTTTAAATGCTGACTTAGGTTTTTCCCCAGAAGATAGAACAGAAAATATTCGTCGCATAGGAGAAGTCGCCAAATTGTTTGTGGATGCAGGTGTTGTGGTGATGGCTTCCTTTATTTCACCCTACCGAAGTGATCGTGATTCAGCCAGGTCTCTGGTGGAGGGTAATCAATTTTTAGAGGTCTATGTTAAATGTGATTTAGAAGTTTGTGAGTCTCGTGATCCAAAGGGTTTGTATAAAAAAGCTAGAGCTGGTGAAATTAAGGATTTTACTGGAATTGACGCACCTTACGAGGAGCCAAAAACAGCAGAGGTTGTTGTTGATACAGGCGTGAACAGCGTTGATGAATGTGTTGAACAGTTAATTGCTGAGCTAAAGAGACGTCAAATCGTTTCATGACACCACACAAAAAAAAATCTTTGATACATTGGCTGATTGGCGGGGTAATTATTGCTGCCATAGTCTTGCTGTTCGGTATAATCTATTTTGATGATCATGCTTGGGGAACCTGGGGAGATGATTCGGCTGGTTACATATATTTGGCTGGACGCATGATTCAAGACAAGCCGTTGGTGTACCATGATGATTTAGCTCAGATGGGTTTTGATTTTTTTGGAGATGAGAAATTGGCGCGCTGGCTGACGCCGACCCACCACGAGTTTATTAACCAAGAGGGCTGGATCGCTTCGAAGTATCCAGTTGGAGCATCTTTGCTACTGGCTTTGGCGGCAAGAATAGTTGGAGATAGCTCCGGGTTCTATCTAGTAATGCCGCTGTTGGCTACGACTAATCTGGTGCTGACGTATTTGTTAGTGATGACTCTTTTTCCAAAACATCAATATAGACATGTCATTGGTTTGCTGTCGTCGCTGGCCTTAGGATTTTCTAGCTTGTATTACGCATACGCTTTATCGCAACCGATGCGAGAAATTCCGTCGATGACCTTTTTGCTGGTAACTATGATAGCTTTGGTGATGGCTGTGCGGCAATTAAAGCATCGCGAGGTAAAGCGCGGTGTGGCTACGATTTGGTTGGTAGTTTCAGCCTTGGTTTTTGGAATGGCTTTTAATATTCGAGAGACTAGTGGGGTAGTTCTGCCTGCAGCACTGGTTTATGCTATTTCTGCTTTGTGGCACAAGCAGTACACTTGGAAGACAAATCTTAAACACACGTTGCCCTACGTTGGCGTTTTCTTCGTAACTTGGATTATTGCGCTAATTCCAACTATTCAAAATTCTGCCACCATCTCTGCGCATAAGGAGGTGTTTAAAAAAAGAGACACTAGCGAAGTTGTACTGCTTTCTAATATCAACCACATTCAGACATTGTCGGTAAATAATTTATTCGATAACGATGGCAAGTTCCGTCCCGGTAAAGGAGCCTTGCCTCACTATTGGCAGATAATTAAAAACGCTACTCCGCTTCCATATTTCATTGTTTTTGTAGCTTTTGGTTTACTCTATTTATGGCGTGAGTCTAGGCCAACTGCCGCTCTGTTGAGCTTGTGGGTATTAGGTGTTTTAACCATCTTTTCGTTGTGGATAAATCCATATTCTCGTTATATTTTACCGCTGTTTCCAGCCTTAATTGTGATAGGTGTTTACGGTGTAGTTGAGGTGGTAACGGATGGGGTTTTTCGGTTGTTTCAAAAACGTTGGCAGCATGTAGTTGTAGTGGTCGGAATTATTGGTGGAGTTATTTTTTCGTATCAGCCAACTATAGCTGAAGTAAGAGAAAATCTAGCTGCCCAAGTCTATCGGAATAAGTCTATTTCGGCAGATGACTTGGCAACTTTGCGGTCGATTCCTGATGGTGTTCCAGTGAATGAAAAAAGTGTTTTAATGATGTCAGGTGACTGGCAGTACGGCTTATCAGAGATGGTTGAGGCCCATACTGGACTTAAATCAATTCGTTATCCTTTAGAACAACGCTTTGATTTTGATCAGGTAGAGGTTGAAAAGTTTTTTGATCAGATGTTGCAAGCGGGGTATGATGTCTATGTCTGGGAAGATTCTACCTCTTCGGTGAGGCTACATTTGTGGCTTGAAGACCAACCGCACGAAGAAGTTTTAGTGCAGAATTACAGTTTTCAGACAGACGTTCATATTTATAGACTTTTACCAGTTGAGTGATCTTTATGCATGACATCAAACGTATTGCCGATGTAAAACCATTTCAAAAGCCGCAAGACTCGATCTTTTCTTACTATATTACGAGAAAAATTTCGCAGGTAATTACTTATTTATTCGTGCGGTTTTGGCCAGCAGTGACTCCTAACATGGTATCAGTAATTTCGTTTTTTCTAGCGGTGGTTGCTTGTATTTTATTGATATTCCCAGGCTATTGGTGGAGGTTTGCTGGAGCGGTTTTATTACAGTTAAGTTTTGCTTTTGATTGCTCGGATGGAGAGGTGGCCAGGATTACAAACTTAAGTTCTAAATTTGGAGCCTGGCTTGATTCCGTTTTTGATCGCTTCAAGGAAATTATGATGTTTGGGGCAATGACAGCATATTGGTATACCTATCAGCAGACTAGTGTTTGGGTAATTGTAGTCGGAGCCGGCGCTATCATTGGATTACTTTTAGTGTCTTACCTGCGAGAAGCAAAAAAGAGTTCTTGGCCCACCACCAGAACTTCTGAGATATTTATTTCCAAAAATGTTTACATTGGCACTGTTGATGTGACTATTTACTTAGTCAGTCTGGCTGTGGTGGTAAATTTGGAATATGTAGCCTTGTGGATTTTCTTGCTAGTTAGTATTCCGTTAGTATTAAAACAATTGTCTTCAGCCTATCGCTTAAGTCAGCGAGGTTAGTGTAAGGAGCCGCTAAAGTTGATTTAGCTCAAGCTCCCTGCTGCCACTATTTAGTAAATGAGTTGAAGTGCTGCCACCGCAATACTTTTCAACCAAGCCAGCTAGCTCCTGAGTAATTAATTGAACGTCTGCAGCAGTGACTGGGGCTAATCCCTCGATAACCAGGGCAACATTTTTAGTTTGCTCGGTCATTTTTGATTTGTCAGATTCCCTCCAGTTCCATCGCCTGCAAAGGACCTCTCTGTCGTCGGTATAAATCACTTCACCAATTTTAGGATAATCTATCTCGTCTGAGTTTAATCGAACAAATGGCTCACTGCCTGTAGCAAATTTTAAAGTGATGTTGCCGTCTATTTTATCCAAATCATCACCTCCGACAGGGACCATGTGTTTTAGGGAGATGTAATTATAGATATCGACGAGGGTGTTAATGTGCTGAAGACTGACTCCTTCTAGAATCATACGGTGTAAATTTTCAACGGAGCAAGTGTATTTTTTTGGTTTGGCACCAAAATCTGCATAGGCTTGTCTCCAGGATTGTAGCTTAGGCAAGTCCTTCAAGGTATCAAGCTCATAGGTAGAGGCTATAGTTTTAACTTGATCGTTAAGCATAGTCAGCACCTCTGTTTTTTCACCGGTGTTATCTATATTTTTTGCAAAAACCACACCCAGATTTAGAGTAGGGTATTTTTCAAATATATCATCGGAAATTGATAGTTTCATAGGCGTGGCAGGTAGGGGTCTAAGAATTCTTTTCTAAAATACTAGTAACATCTCTGTGCCATATCATATACGGCCTGCCTTTGCCGTAGTAATCAGTAAGTACAACGTCTGGCTTGCCGAGTTTTTTTATCCAAAAACCTTGTGATTTTATATAACCTCCATCTAAGCAAAATGATTTAACTTGCCGCTGTTTTAGGAGCTCTAGGATTTTTTTAAATAAGGCTGAGCCAATACCCTGACCTTGAGATGTGGGCAAAATAAGAACACTTGAGACTTCTGGAACCTCGGAAAGATCAATTTTTAAATGATCTTTAATTAATTGATTGGGCTTGCTGTAGGCAATTGTGCCTATTATGTTATCTTCAGGTTGAGATTTTGCCACCAGGTATAATGTTTCTGTATTTTCAGGTTGGCAGGAAGCTTTCATGCTAGCAAGCTTGTTTTCGATTTCTTCTACTTCATCAAGAGGGTTGTCAATGTTATCTTGTTTGAATGTGTCAGAAATTACAACTTGTAAAAAGCTTGGTAATTGATCGAGATCTGCTTTTGCCAGCGGTGATACCGAGTAGTTCATTGATATTTTGAATAAAGCTGTTTAACAGAGTGTTAGGTGATTTTATTTTTTTTCAAATGCGACAAGGCTAGTCCGATGATCATGCCAATAGCTAGAATTATAGCACCGCCTAGCAGATAGGTCGTATTTAGCGAAGGTTCTGGGTCTGGAGCCTCTGTATACAAGACAGTACCGGAAACCATCGCATGTGGCTCTGCTTCGGTTAGTGATAATTTTGCATTGGCGCCCTCAGCAAAAGGTTGTAGGACAATATCGTTGATTGAGTCAGTTGAGCACATTCCACTATGTACAGAGTAGGAAAAATCTATTTGATTTACTTCAGTATCTATAGAAGATTCGTAGTGGTCTATGCACTCGGTATGATCAATAAGTGTAGATTCACCGATAATGCCACTGACATTGATTTGCTGTATTTTCGCACGCTCAGTTTTAATTGTTTCTGGATCTAGGGCCATAGTTGTATATGGTGTTAGTAATATGAGTAAGCACTCACAACTTGGGTAGAATTTAGAGCTTTATTTTTCCAATTGCTTTGGCCAAAGAAGTTTTTTCACTGGACTCACTAGGTTTATCGTCTAGTCTGGATGGTGCTCCAAAGTTAACGCTACGCTCTCTTGGCTCAGAGCCAGCTTTAAACAGAGCGTGGGCTACCTGACCGTCGCAGTCTTCAGGTACTGGTAAACCTAATAGATGTAAAATAGTTGGAGTGACATCTTGCATTTTTAGCCCTTCCACATCGGCGTCTGTTTCAAAATCTGGTCCGACGGCTAGAAAAATACCCATCTTGCCATGTTTGTTTTCTATCTCTTCATCAAATAGCGAGCTAGAATTAAAATTACCAATCAGCCAGTAGTCCGATAGTTCAAAGAAAATATCTGGAGCCTCATCAGGAGCAGTGTCACCGTAAACCTCTTTACGAGTCATTACTTTAGCCACTACCGGATTGCCAGACGGATCTTTGATATTGCGTATTTTCTCTGCCAGCTCTTCGACTAATTTGGGATATTCTTCGCGACTTATACAACCATCGGTATAAACCCAGTTTTTATTGATATAACCATTGGTAATATAACTACCCTTAGGAAAGCAAACTTTGGTATTTGGAAAGTCTATACCAACATTAACTTTTAAATTTATTGGTAGGTACTTTTTTATAACTGAGTGGTAGGACCACTTAGCAACTGGTTTTAAGAAGGGGAAAGTATCAAGAAATCGAAGCAGGCCGGTGCCAATGTTTACGCGTTTTTTTGTAGCCGTAATTTTATCGCTCTCCTTCGCGCGTCGAGTTGCCGCACCGCGCATTTTATCACCTTCCTTGTTGGTCTTAAGATATCCTTCCTGCTCAAGCCACCGGTTAAAGTAAAAAACTTTTTTGTAGGCCGTAAAACCATGATCAGACAGTAAGATTAAATTAGTGTCTGCTGGAATATTTTCTGTAAACCACTTGAGGTGTTGGTCAATTCTTTCAAAAATGGCCCTGGCTTTGGGTTCATGTTCTTCTTCGAGCTCAGTGTAAGCCAGGTGCGAGATCCAATCTGAGTGTGAGAATAGGTAGAAGAAAAAGTCCCAGGGTTTCTCAGTAAATAAACGTCTAACTGCTGCCATTTGCTCTTCAAGATGGGCAAGTAGATCAACGATGTACTCGTCACGGCGTTCGGCCACCCTCAGGCTCTCGTCTGGAGTTAGGCGGTACTTAGCTAGTTCTGGGAATTCCTCCTTTAAAGAAGCTGGATAGACCCACTGGTCGCCCTGGGTTAGCAAGCTAGTAATGGTAATAATGTCATCACGCTTGGGTGGCCAGGTAGCGGGAAGGTTAACTAAAATTGGAGTATATCCTTCGTCTTTTAGTATTTCGTAGAGTGTTTTATCACGAATATCTTTTGCAGTGGCAAACTTCATCTTGCCCAAACTGTCGGTAGGCAACATAAAATCAAACACGCCGTGATTACCAGGATGTTTTCCGGTTGCGAAAGTCACCCAAGCCGGAGCAGTCATGGCTGGCATGGTGGATTCTAGTTCGCCGTGGACGCCACGTTCAAGTAATCCCTTTAATGTCGGCATGTAGCCGGCTTCAGCAAAAGGTTTTAGGATCTTCCAAGTAGCTCCATCGAGCCCCAAAACAACGGTTTTTTTCTTCATATGTGGTATATCAGGATCAAAAATGTACCCAAGAAAGGGTACAGTATTTTGGCTGGAGTTTCAAGCTATTGGTTAATTGGCCTCAAGATGGGCTTGAACTTGCGCGAGGTCTTCTGGGAAGTCTATCTCTTGGCAAAAAGCTGTTTCAATATCGACTGGAGTCAGCTCCAAACGCCCGGAAGTTGTAAGTTCTTCGAGGGCCTTTTCAAAATAATCGTTATCGCCGACGCTCTCAAGCTGTTCAGTAAACAGGCTTAGGTCAGTAGCTTCAATTAGATTTATCCCTAGAGCTTCTCCCTCAGCGTTTTGTACCTGCTTGGAAAGCTGGTCAATGGTGCCACGCTCGTTGGTTGTATATTTTATCTCCTCCTCACCGCACTGCTTGGTATCAACTAGGCAGGTTGATCCGCTGGCTTGGGTAAGGTAGTCGAGTACGCTGTCATCAAAAAAGATATCGCCATTCATCCAAAGTACCGATTCGTTGCTGATCGTTTTAAGAGCCAGTAGTAAGCTCTTGGCGGTATTGGTAAACTGGTACTGTTCGTTTATTACAAAATTAAGATCTGGAAAGCGGTCCATGAATTGTTCCTGCTCATAGCCGATGACTACTGTAATGTTGTCTCGTCCGACCAGTGGTTCTAGTTTAGCAATTTGTAAATCAATAATTGTCCGATCTGCCATCAGCGGAGTAAGGGGTTTGGGAACGTCGCCACCAAGACGTGTGCCCATCCCAGCGGCTAGGATGACAGCGCGCATGTTTAATCTAAATAGCCTAAGCTCTCGAGTCGGTCTTTGACAGCGTCTTCTTGGTCTTTAGTGTAATTGTCATCTGAATCAGTGCTATTTTTAGTACTTGAGTCGTCGGTCTGCTTTAAGACCTCTGTTAGTACGTAGATAGCGTACTCTTCAATCGTAGAAAATTCGGTTGAGGCGCTAACGCGGCTTTCTAGTTGCTTGACGAGATCGTCAGGTAGAGAAATTTGCATAGTTTATTGGGGTTGTTTTACTTGGTCGGCGCGCCAGCCTTCACGATAATTAAGGAAGGCAGAGAGCGTTGCGTAAAAAATTGCCAGGGCAGCGTACACGATAATTGCTTGAAAGTAAAGCCCTAGTAAGCCAAAGATAGTAAACAGTAAGATGCGATCGGCATACTTAAATAGTAGAGAGTGCTTGAGTGAACGGATGAATTGGCCAGAATTTGCTGAGGTGTCGTAGAAGGTTCTTGGTTCATCTTTGTGACCGGTTTTTTGCAGGGTATTAATGTCTCGATTAAGCGCTGTGATATTGCGGAGAAATTGAAAGAAGATAGCTAAGAAAGCTACTGTAAAATAAAGTATGGCTAGAGAGGTTTGCGGAAAGCTACTAACAATTTCTGCCGAATGAGCACTGGCTAGTTTGTAGGCACCAATGGTCCAGCCAAGTAGAACGGCGCCGTCTTTTAGTTTATCCGTATGGTAGTCAAGCCAAGCCCCAAAATTAGAGCCTGTGCCACGTCTACGGCAAAGCTGGCCATCAACACAATCAAGGATTAAGGCTAAGTTTATAAAAAGTATTCCCCAGATAAAATAGTGACGCTGGCCCAGAGCAAAAAGTACAGCGCCAGTAAGGCCGGTGAGAAAGGAGAGCGCTGTGACAAAATTTGGCGTGATCGGGGTTCGGTCTATTAACCTAACTACAAAGTAGGCTAATTGCTGGACAACGTAGTGGCCATAGAGCGGATCTTCCCGTTTTATTATCCAGCGTGGATTTTCCTGATTATTTACCTTGGAGTTCGGCGATGTGGGCATTGTATTCATTGAGCAGTTTAGCTACCGCACCTCTGTCAGTGATGTGTAGTTTTTCCAAAATAGTATATCGCTCTGGGCGAGTTTCCGGAGCTTTTAGAAACACATCGATCATTTCATCATCGGTAAGGCCTAGTTCTTGGTGAGTGGCAGGCAGCTCAACGCGAGCAAAAAAATCTACTAAATCAACCAGCAGGTCCTCCTCTTTTCTGAGGAAGCAGCCAAGTAAGGTTCCATAAGAAACCTGCAGTCCATGAATAGATCTGCCAGGAAATAGTGCATCAATAGCGTGGGAGATTTCGTGTTCTGAACCCGAACAGGGACGACTGTTGCCAGCAATGTTCATGGCAATTCCAGACAGAATCAATCCATGGACAAGTTTTTCTAGAAAGGCTTCATCGGAAATATTTATATTTACACCGCGGCAGGTTTCGTGAATTAGCTGAGCGGCGGAAAAAGCGATAGAGGCAGCAAAGTCATCCATGCTTTCTTTGCCGTCGTGGTAAGCTAGTCTCCAGTCGTTTATAGCAGACATATTTGAAATGAGATCTCCAATGCCAGCTCTAATGTTGTGTATCGGAGCGCTGGTTAGGATAGAGGTGTCGACAAATATTCCAATAGGCATATTGACAGGAAGGCTCTTGGTCATGTCGTCGTCTGTCAGTACGGCTACCGGAGAGCAAATACCATCGTTAGATGGTGAGGTTGGTATTGAAATGTAATTTACACCGGCTTTAGTAGCAGCGTATTTACCAAGGTCAAGCGTGCGGCCACCGCCGACGCTGACAATCAGATCGTTGCCCTTTTCTCTAATTTCCTTGGCTAGGCGGTCGCCAGCCGCGATGGAATTTTCTTTCATCAAAACTGTGGCGGGATTGCCGAGAGCATTTACAACATCATTACCGCCGAGGGCTAGAATGTGTTCTTCAGACAGAACTAACGGTTTTTGAAAATGCAAATGATGTTCGTCGAGAATTTGTCGAATGTTCTGCAAGCAACCAGTCTCTATTTTGATAAAGAGAGGGATTTGAATGTTACGAAGAATGACTGACATATTTACATTTCTAGAATTAACTTGCCAGCGTCATCTAGGTCCTCTGGAGTATCGATTTCCATACTTGGCAGACTATCGGTATAGACTGGGTGAATGGTAATCCCGTTGTCGGTGATCAAATGCTGCAAGGCGTCTTCATAGTAAAGAGAATTGTCCTTGTTTATAGTTTGATCAAGACTGTTGAGCAATTTCTGTTTTACATCCTTAGATAACTTCATGATGCCAATGTACTCACCAGTAGCGGAGTCTGGGTCGAGACTTTTGTGAATGTGCGTAATGGCTTCTTTGTCATCGGTGAGCACTTTCATCTCTTCTTCTCCAAGCTGGCTGACGTTGTCTACCACCATAGCATTGGGGTGGTTTGAATCTAGCAAGCGCTTGAGAATGTCAGCATGGAATATAGTGTCCGAGTTTACAATTAGAAAATCTTCGTCGAAGGCCTGGTTGGCATATTGAAGTGAAACAATATTACCAGTGGAGTCGTACTGATCGTTATAAATGAGATTGATGTTGATGTCGGGGTGAGCAGTTTGATATTCAGCAGCAAATTCCTCTACGGCTGGATGCCCGTGTCCGGTGACGATGTCAAAATGCGTCAAACTTTGCTCTCTGGCTGTATCTAAAATCCTAGCTAAGATAGTTTTTTCACCGAGCTTAAGTAAGGTTTTTGGAATAGTGTCAGTGAGCGGTTGAAGGCGTCGACTGGCACCAGCGGCCATTATTATTGTACGCATGCTATGGCTTGCTCATTATTTGCTGCAAAATCTGTTTGTCGTAGGGGCGAAAGAACCTAAAAATCCAGAGGAAGGGGAGGTAGGTTATTACGCCTAAAAGCATCACAAAGATAACATGCAGTTGGTCTTTTGCCAAGAAAACAGCCAGGCTCATAACTAGCGTTGCTCCCACAATTGGCAGCAAGGATAAGCTGTTTTTGAGCACGCTTTCTTCCAAATACTTGGCTGAAAAATATAGATAAGACGTGGCGATGCAGGCTTCAGTGATTAAGGTGGCTATACCAGCCCCAAGTGCTCCATATTTTTTGATCAAGATAATGTCCAGAACAATATTTAAGACTAGGGAGAGAATTTGAATGAAGGCGCGTAGGCCTTGGCGATCAGTGGTGGTTAGAGAATTGCCTTGAGACAGCGCAGTGAAGCGAATGGCTAAAAACCAACCCATGACTGCAAGCACTGGAATAGAGGCAAGATACTTTTCTCCAAACACAAAGTTGATGATTTGTGGAGCTAGTAACCAAAGGCCAACTCCAGCGGGAATGCCGAAGGCAGCTAGATAGCGCCACTTCATATGATTAATACGCTTGTATCTTGGCATGTCTTCACGACTAGCTTGATACATAATTGGCATGGTGACTTGAAAGAGCATGACTGGAATAAACAGAAATGCACCAACTAATTTTGCTGAGGCCGAATAGATGCCAACCTCACTAGCCGGTTTGAGGATGGAGAGAATTATCTGATCAATTTGGAAGTACAACATGAAAAATAAATTGTACAAGGTGAATACGTATGACTGCTTGATCATTGGCCAGATTTGCTTGCGGTCAATTTTTGGTTTGACGAAGCGTAGAGTGTAAAAGAACAAAGCTGCGACAAAGAGCACGTTTGTCCACAAATTGGCGTGAGCAATACCCAGTAGACCGACGTCGATGTCCTTGATCGTGGTGACAATCCACAAGGTTAAAAGGAAATAAATAATGCCGTTGAGAACTTCTAGGAAGGCCACCACTTTTAGTTTAAGATAAATTCGGAAGATTCCGCGCATGACTTTGCGGAACTCAAAGATTAAACCTCCGGCTCCGAGGATGGCTAGTAGAACCATGGTAGTGTGGTTGTAACCAATTCCAAAACCGACCAATAAGACGGTCGCGTACAAAATAATGGAGAAGATAACTTCAACTAACAAAGTGTTTCCAAAATAGACAGCAATTTTTGATTCGTCTCGAGCCCCCTCTCGTACGATTAGTGTACTCATGCCAACGTCGTTGAGCGCCAAAAACGCATTGGCCCAGGCTAGGGCGGTTTCAAACATTCCGTAGCGGTCCACTCCAAGATAGCGAGCGGCATAGATCATGATGGCCGCATTCAAGAAACGAAAGAGGACACGTCCGATCATGATGTAGGAAAAATTTTTGAAAACAACCTTTGTTAGGTTCATGGCTTTAAAAGTAATAAAAACAACTCTTGATATTGCTTGACTCTATCGTCCCAGGAAAAATGACGTACGGTATAGGCTTTAGCGGCTTGGCCAAAGTCTTGTCTGTCTTGCGGGTTATTTACCCATTGATTAATAACGTAAATAAATTCATCAGCTGCACCTGGGGTTACTAGTTTGCCATTCTTGTCATCGTGAATTGCGTTAGGGATGCCATCTAGACGGGCTGCCACTACCGGCAGCCCGTGAGCTGCAGCCTCGATGGCGACAAAGCCAAAGCCTTCAGCGTCACCGGTAATATCAATGTTGGGCATAATAAAAATATCTGTTCCGGCATACAGCGTGCTGAGAAACATGTCATCAACCTTGCCTAGTAAACGAACATTAGGTCTGGTGGTAGCTAGTTTTTCAAGGTCAGTTTTGTCAGGACCGTCTGAAGAAATTAAATATATGGGAGATGCCCCTAAGGTATCAAGGACATTTTCTATAAACCAAGCCACCCCTTTTCGTTTTACCAGTCGACCAACGGTGAGAAGTAGTGGACGATGGACATCATCGCTGGTTAATTTTAGTTTAGTAGAAAGAGTGGCGCGGGCTTGATTGCGGTCTAGTTCAATAGGAGGTTCAATTCCGTGGGTGATGACAGAAATTTTATCAAGAGAGACACCGCGACTTATAAGTAAATCTTTGGTGAAGTCGCTAACAGCTACTATGTGTGTTAGATCGGGTAGCGATCTATTAATTAACCACTGCAATAGGCGATTGCCATGAGTTAATTCCAAGGCGTGAGCGGTGGCTACAACTGGAACTTTAAACCAACGTTTTAGAAAGGGGGCCAGCGGTGCTAGAACGAGATCTCCTAAATGGATTAGATTAACTTGTTTGCGGCGACTAAAAGCTGAGAATAACAACATTGGTGCAGCCCAAATAATGTCATGTTGTTTATGACCATAGTGTACAACTTCGCTAGAGCCTGGATACCGTTGGGTTAGCTCGTAGCTAAATGTTTCCATGCCGCCACGAGAAGGCGGGAATTTACGGGTGAGGAACAGAATGTGGGAAGTGTCCATATCCTGGCTATACTAGCTGAAGTAGCCTATTTTTTCAAGCTGACCTGGTGTTGCTTGAGAGGGCCTGTCAAGCTATACTGATTTCATGAGCTCATGGGTTTTCTTGACAGATACACTAGTTTTTCTGGGTGCCATGGCGCTAGCTTTTTTGTGGTTAGTGTATAATCAGCATTCTGAAGATTTAAAGAGATGGTTGTACCCGCTCTCAGTCTTGTATTCAGTTTCGGTACATTTTTTTATTGTCAGTTGGCTAGAGGTTGGAGGTTTGTCTGTTTCGCCAATTCCATATATAGCGGCTGGTATAGTTATTGCCGCAGTTGTGTGGGCGAGTTTGCAGCACAGAATGAGTCGTGATCAGTTGTTATTTTATGTGGCAATGTCCAGCTTCCCAGTTGTGATGGTTTGCTTGGCAATAGGGGAGCCAATTTTAGGAGATGTTTGGCTAACAGGAACTTGTTTCCTATTTTTTACTATTCCTGCTGCTCTCCTTTTACGACACCACGCACTTAAGTTACCAGCTTGGACTGGGTATGGGGCGATAGGTATATTAGTTCTATATAGATTTTTTAGCGCTGGGCAGTTTGGTGAAAGATCAGTTGGAGATCTGGATTTGGTTTTATTATTTCTTTCGGCAACGGTGGTTGGAGGATTTGTTGCGTTAGTGCACTCTAGAGGATTAACTGAAAATACTAGAGCACATTTTCAATTGGGGATACAAAAATGGTCAGTTCCAGGATGGGTTGATGGAATTGTTTTGGCTGGACTTTTATTTTTAACTTTAATGGTTACGGGAACAAATTTGTCTGGATTGAGTTTTCAAAATGACGAGTACTATCATGTAAACACAGCTCTGGGCCTGCGTGAGTCTGGAGATTTTGTGCAGTGGAACGCGGTTGATGATGCTCCGCTACTCGATGCGGACGGAGAGGTTTTGCGGTATGACCGAGCTCGGGCTTACACACTGCAAACAACAGGGGCTTTAGCTATATTCGGCTTATCAGAATCTGCTCTGCGCTTACCGTCAGTGATGTGGTTTATGATATTTATTGCTGGAGCCTATATTGTAATTCGAGTTTGGACTAAAAATATTGGAGTAGCCACGGTGACAGTTCTTGCCTTTGTGTTTTTAGATCATTTTATTTTGCACGCCAGGATAGTGAGGATGTACAGTATGTTGTTAGTTGTTGGGAACGCCGCTATGTTGTTGTGGTACGCGTGTTATAGATTGTCTATGGCGGCGACCGTGCGTTGGTTTAGATTGGTGGCGGTAGGTATTTTGGCAGTTTTAATGAGCCTGCTGGCTATTGAAACGCATTTCCTATTTTTGATTTTCTTTCCAGCCTGGCTTTTATACTTAATAGTTGAGTTAATTTGGGAAGTAGCAAATGATGGCAGTCATCGCCAGAGACAAGTGGCTGGATTATGGGTGTTGCTGGGCGTGGTGATAGTGTGGTTAGGGGCTGTGGCATTTCAAGTCTTCAATGTTTCTTTGTTGGGGCAGTTCATTGGTTGGAGGCCAATTGCAAATTTTCAATATGAATTGATACCGTTTTCTGACCAGCCGATCGTCGCTTTAGTGATTGTACTTTACTTAGTAGGCATTATCTATAATCTGCGACATAGTTCCGGCGGTAGATTTATTAGTGTCGTGTCTGTGGCAGTAATTTTGCTCTTCACTTTTGCTGTGAAAAGATATAACGCCATGCGTTATATATTATTTATTATGCCAATGGCTTTAACTGTCGCATCGGTGGTTTTGTACTATGCTCTCGAACGATTGAGTGCTGTATTTAATAATCAGCGCTTAGGCAGGGGAGTCACTGTTTTAACTGCTATACTGATTTTTGTACCTATCACACTCCCAGGAGTGCCGGCCTTGTGGGGGCTAACTTATGAGGGGAGGTCAGAACAAGTGCATGTTGCTGGTATTGGACATGATGTCCGTACAGCTTATGCTTATGTAAAAGGAAACAGGTCGGTATCGGAGCCAATTTTTGCGCAGTCTTTCAGAGGTGTCTACTGGGGGGTTGATAAGGATTTAGAAGTTATTAATTTGGGTGAACAGCAAAGCTTGACATTGAAGAAGTTAAAGAAAATGGTTAAGGAACATGAGGCGATGTGGTTTATTTGGCCAGCGGGCAAGGCTCATCATTTGACAAGGCCTGTGCGTAAATTTATTGCTGAGCAGGCTGAGTACAAAACCAGTCAAGTGCCTGAGTTGAAGAACTCAAATGTTGAAGTTTACTATTGGCAGAGATTAGATACAAAATAAAAACAGCCTCCAATTAGGAGGCTGTAGTTGTTCTACTTGGCGTAGAAATTTTTTATGTTTTCGACAACGTGGTCAATTTGTTCGTCGGTAATTTCTGGAAAGATGGGCAATGAGATAATGCGCTTGGCGTAGGACTCGGCTCTTGGAAAGTCACCGAGCTTGTAGCCAAGGTTTGTGTAACCAGGTTGCAGGTGTGGTGGAATTGGATAGTGAATAGCAACGCCGATGTCATTGTCTTGAAGTTGTTTCATTAAGGCGTCGCGCTCAGTCTCATCTTTGGTTTGCACAACATAGAGATGGTAAATGTGATCAGTGTCAGGATGGGTGGTGGGTAATTTTAGACCGCCTACTCCAGAAAGTTTTTCAGAATATTTGGCTCCGGCCTCACGACGTTGCTGATTCCACTGGTCAATGTATTTCATTTTTACATGAAGCACAGCGGCTTGAACGCCGTCTAGTCTGGAATTGGTTCCCCAAACATCATGGTGATACTTTCGACTAGACCCATGATCGCGCATCATGCGCATTCTGACGGTCCACTCCTCATTGTTGGTTGTCACTGCTCCAGCGTCACCGTAGGCGCCTAAGTTCTTTCCTGGATAAAAACTAGTTGACGCGGCGTCGCCAAGTGAACCAGTTGGGCGACCTTTATACTTTGCTCCCACGGACTGGGCATTATCCTCAAGTACAAACAAATGATGAGCTTTAGCGATGGCATTTATTTCGTCCATCTGGCACGGTTGGCCGTACATGTGAACGGGAATAATAGCCTTAGTTTTATCAGTGATAGCCGCCTCTAGCAGATCAGGGTCCATGTTATAGGTGTCAGGGGTCATGTCTACAAGCACTGGTTTAGCACCGGCCATGATAATGGCTTCTAGGGTTGCAATAAAGGTGTTTGATTGAGTGATCACCTCGTCACCAGCGCCGATTCCCATAGCCCTTAGGGCAATGTGAGGCGCGTCAGTTCCAGTGCCCATGCTAGTGGTAAATTCAACACCTGAAAAAACGGAAAATTCGTCTTCAAAGGCATAGACTTCTGGGCCCATGATGAAATGAGCTTCGTCTAGTACTGCTAAAATTGCAGGATCAATTTCTGATTTGATGCTGCGGTACTGCTGTTGTAGATCTACAAATGGAACTTTCATATAGGATTAAATTAATTACAATGAAATTTTAATACCGCCTTCCGCCAGTGACCTGTCGGTTGCCTCAAGGATGCGTACAATGTCTAAACCGACCTCGCCGGTGGCCCTCAGGGCTGCTTCGCCGTTGATGGCAGCAATGACATTGGCACACTCAGCAGCTAGTGGTTCAGCTTGATCGAGTTTAGGAATGACGACGTCGCCTGATCGATAAAGTGGTTGAAATGGGCTTTGAGCTTTTTCTTGCTGTTCTTGATCAACACCTCTATCGTAAAGTTTAAGCTTTTCATCTGGAGCGACGTCATCGACAACAACCATTTTTTTGGTTCCGCCGAGAATCATCTGTCTTATTTTTACAGGTGAGGTCCAGCTAACGTGAACGTGAGCAGTGACGTTGTTTGGGTATCGCAATGCAATATAGGCTACGTCAACGTTGTTTCTGTCAAAGTGATCAAGTCCGATAGCTTGAACTGAAATTGGTTTGTCGGTAAATATTTCAGCCAAGATAGAGAGATCGTGTGGAAGCAAGTCCCAGATTACGTTAACGTCGGAGCGAAATAGGCCTAAATTTATTCTAACTGAGTCGTAATATAAAACATCCCCAATATCACCAGAGTTTATGAGATCTTGCATTTTCTTGACAACACCACTGAAGATAAATGGGTGGTCGATTGCTAGGATCAAGTTCTTGTCCTTGGCTAGTTGTATAAGCTCTTCACTTTCGGCACTAGTCTGTGTCATGGGTTTTTCAACGAAGACATGCTTGCCAGCTTCCAGAGCTAATTTGGCTAGTTTGTAGTGAGTCGCAACTGGTGTGGCGATGGCTACTAGTTGAACCGCTTCGTCGGCTAGAATTTTTCCATAGTCTGTCGTAACAGTGATGTTAGGGTGTTGGCTGGCGGTTTTTGCGCAAAGGTTTTCGTCTAAATCGCAACCGTATAAAAGCTCAGCGCCTGTTGTTGTGCTAAAGTTTCGTACTAGATTTGGCCCCCAGTAACCGAGTCCGATTACGGCCACGCCAATTGACTTCATAGTGGATTCCATTAGAATAGCTTACGAGTAGGTAGTTTTGATCGAATATAAATTCGGTCGGTTGACTATCTGCAATAGGATAGGACTTTAACGTATTTTGGTCAATGGAAAGACATAAAATAACCGTGATTACGCCATTTCACGATGCGCACGGGCAGACGATTGAGGCGACTCTAAAGAGCCTACATTGGGCAGATGAGATCCTTGTAATTGATGACGAAAGCTCTGCAAGATATCGTCCAGTTTTGGAAAAATATACTTCATCTATCTTTACGAGAAAGTTAGACACTTTTTCTAAGCAATGGACCTATGCGATGGACCGGGCAAAGCATGAATGGATATTTTTTGTAGCTTCAGACGAAGTTGTATCGCCTGAGCTAGCAGTTGAAATACAGCGCGCTTTGGAGAGTCCAGTAGAAGATGGTTTTGTGATTCGGAGAAGGGATTTTATGTTTGGGAAATGGATTAAGCATGGCGGGTTTTCTCATAAGCATATGAGGTTGTTTCGAGCAGACAAGGGTTATTGGAGTAATGACGCAGTGCACGAAACCGTCTTATTGCCAGAGGGTAGCACCACGCGGACGCTAGATAACGTGGTCTATCATTTTAGTTATGTGGAGATGAGCGCGACCGTTGAAAAATACACAAAATACGCCAAGCTTGAGGCAGGCCAAATTATTGAAGAGAGAGGGTACGCTAAGCAGACTCGAGTAAGTCTTACAGAGATGTGTAAAGTGACACTTCAAATGTTTTACTATGGCATGAAAGAGTCACTTGGTTTGATTGTATTTAAAGGAGGCTTTCTAGACGGTACTTATGGTTTGTATATGTGTATGGAAAAGGGCTTCTATTATTTTTTGGTTCATGCCCAGGTTTTTTCATATCTATACAAGCGCAGGCACGCGGCTGAGATAACATCAATTTTGGAGGAACATGGCGTGCCACCAGAATTATATTTGAATAAAATAGAGCAGCCTGAAGAAGATTAATTCTTTCTAACGCGCTTGAGAAGAGGTGATAGTAGCTTGTTGGCAATGTCCATAACGTCTGATTTGGTGATAATTAAAACTACCAAAATTGTAACGCACGTTGCGATGATAAAGTAGTCAGTATAGAAACTTAAAATCTGAAGAGCGAGAATTATTGAAAGTAGTCCGTGACGGAGAAATATATTCCAACCGGTTTTTTTGTGATAAAGACAGGCCATCCAGACTGCGGCGCCTGTATAAGCTAAACCGTAACTTAAGGCTAGGCCCGAGGCTCCCCAATTTTTTCCAAGCAGGTAAGTTCCTAGAATAATAAGCAAGCCAACGACAACATCGATAATCATGCGTAGTACAGTTCTGTTTTCTGAGATAAGCACTTGGTTTAGGGTGGCAGCAAACGGAGCAATAATCCCATAAGCTAAGGCAATTAGCATAACTGCAGTCATGGCCTCGTCGTACTGCCGTCCGTAGATAATGGGAATTAGATAGATTGTAGAAGTGACTAGTACTACCATAATGGCCGCAGTAGTCGATGACTTTGAAAAAGCTTCTTTAACAAACTTAAAAATTGATGCGCTCTCGCTGTCACCTGCGGTAGAAAGCTTGGCGGTGGCGGGTAGGGCAATGGTAGCGATGGCGATTGGAATTACTGTCATCGCCTGAATAATATTATTCGCTATCTGGAAGTTACCAACCTCATCAAAGCCACCTTGCCACTGTAATACTGTACGAGCAATCAGGAGTGCCACAAATAAGACAACAGAAGATCCAAATAGAGGCAAGGCTATTTTGCTTAAATCTCCCAGGTCGATCAGCGATATTTTTTTGAGAATGTGCTCGGTGGTAAGAGAGCTGGCAGTTCTTTTCATGCCAATTGCGACTATGATCAAGCTAACCGCTCCGCCAATAATGGTGGCTCCAAGCGCGCCGCTAAGGCCGTAAACAACAGCTAGGGGCATGGCCAGTAGTCCCGCTAAGCTACCGAGCGTAATCGCCACTGCCGGCACCTGCATTTGTTTTAAGCCGTGTAAACCACCTCGAGCGATCTGAAATTGACTAGTAAGAATTGCTCCAATTAGAACCAGAATTAAGTACTGAGTAATTCGAGGAGTACCATAAATAGACTCAGCGAATAGAAGATTAATTACCACAAAGGCGCTGCCAAAAATTACAGTGGTAATGGCTGCAAGTTGCAAAGATGTGGTCATGAGATGGGCTACCTTCTCAGCCGCTTTTTGTTCTTTGGCAATAATAGAGGTAAGGGCTAGGGGAATGGCAAGCGGTAGGGCTAGAACTAGGATGTTCTGAATTTGAATAACAATTGAGTAAACTCCTAGATCAGCTTTGCTGAGAACACGAGCCAAAACTATCGCGGTTAAGAACATCAAGCCCTGTGTGGCTAGGCTTGAGGCTAGCACAAAAATAGTGCCGCTAAGTTTCCAGCCAGAATTATTGTGATTATCTTGGGTTGATGGCATAGACTTGGCTGTTGTCATCGAATCCTGTGTAAACGATGCTTCCTGTGTAATTATTTCGTAAATAGCGCGTGACCCCACCGTTTGAAATTTTGTGCTGCTTACCTGAAAAATCAACGGCAGTGATAATCCAAACCGTAGTATCGGCTTGATTGATTATTTGTGCAAGCTCGGTGCTAGTGTGAATCAGGATTGATCCATGTTCTCGTAGTCGCCAGTTATTAGTGTCTCGATAAAGTCCGTAGTATGGATAAGTTTGCAGGAAGCGGGTAGGTGATTCTGGTAGTACAAAATAGTTACTTTGAGCACCTATTTGAAGTTCCAAATATACATTGTGAATAAAGTAGTCTGTGATAATTATATCACCGGGCTGCATATGAGTGATAACGTATTCAACTGGCGTCTTGTCATCAGGATAGTAAGATTCAGCTTCCGATGACATGAGAAGGGGGCGGTCAGTTTGGATATCGCCATAATCCCTACCCAAAACCGTGATCACTCCAGGAATGTTTGCTGCCAAAATAATTAGCGTTAGGCCGACGGCAACTATTTTTTTATCGCGAAAAAGATGGAAAATAATGGTACCAATTGGTATCAGGATCAGGGTTAAAATCCACCACAGGTATTTTAGTGAATAATTAATGTTGTAAAAAGCTAGCGCTAGAAATATCCCAACAATAAATATATAGAAAAAAGAATTGATCGAAGGGTCTATTTTTTTCCAACCACCATTTCGTAATTGAGCAATTCGGGCTAGCGTCCCGCCAATTAACAGGGAAAATAACGGTGCTTGGTAAATGAACAATTCCTTGAAGTAAGTAAACTGAGGAAATTGCAGGTTGCTCAAAAACCAAAATTGATCACTTTGGAGTCGTTGTGGAACAATGCTATAAATGGATTGAAAGCCTGTTTCATAGGTTAGGCCGGGGACTTGAGTCAGAACATATACCGCTGCTAGTATAATTCCACCGCTGAGAAAACCGTCTTTGATGGTAAATGGTCTTTTAGTTACAATAAGGTGTAGTGATATAAAGCCCAGCAACAATCCAAATTGGTGTGTAACCATAGCCAATCCTGAGCTAATAACCAACAGGAAGCCTATCCACCATTGCTGTTTTTTTAGGTAATGTGAAAAGAGAGCGATGGAAATAAGGATGAATAGCAAAAGTAGATTGTACATTCGAGCGTAGCGACTCAGCATCATATTCCAGTCGGTAAAGGCCACAAGTGAAACTACAATAAGCGCTGATGAGTGATTGCTCAGACGCTTGGTGATAAAATACATCAGTGGAATAATAGTTGCTGTGATAGCTAAGCCCGGCAGTCTCACCCAAAATTCTGTGCTACCAAAAATGCCTGTAAAAAATGACACTAGGTATAGATAAGGGAAGCCACGTAAGTAGCACTCGCCGTCTATGCAGGGTAGCCCACTGATTGAAATGGCGTGACTAAATAAAGCCGTTGACCCTTCGTCGGTACTAAGGCCCAGGTAGCCTAAATGGTAGAGTCTCAGTAATAGGCCGGCTGCTAGTATTAAAACAAGCGCTACTCCCGGTAACCAGTGGTGGAGTGGATATTTTTTACTAGTGTCTTGGCCGCTAATCTGGTTTTCGGTAAGTTTAAGTGTAACCCAGGCTATCGTTATTATGAACAGTCCAAGCTTCAGCGGTGGCCAGACGGTTAAGTTAAAAAAAGAGTGAAAAACTTGGTTAAGCGACAAAGCCAATAGTGCTGTGATGCCAATGATACTAGGACCGTGCTGTTTCAACCGAGTAAAGAGAAGCATCACGTTTTCTTACCGTAGAGAAAATGACAGTCCACGTAGTTCTATCAACCAATCAATAACGTAGTTGCTGATAATAAAATTGGTTCCAGGATTAAAATATTCGTGGGCAAAAGGCTCAGGAGAAAACGGGTAAAAATCAGCATTACGGAGAGTCAGTGAATCGTTGTCTAGTCGAAAATTCACCGGAGAATTTTGCATTATTTTGTCTAACGCTCTCTTTCCGGTGGTGTTGGTGATAGGAGAGTTGTTAAGAAAAACCGTTGCATCTTTGTCTGATTCAATGGCCTTATTGATTACAAATTCTGCCTGTTCGATTCCTCCAGCATTAGCAACCGCCCCGGAAACTGAGCTATTAACAAATCTAATTGTGTCATTCAGGATAACGCGATCGGTGTTGATCGACAGGTCGTCGATGATGAAATCATTACTGGAGCTACCATAGGGTAATTCACTTATTTTAAACTGGTATAGTCCGGAGAGTTCTGCCAATTTAACCTCTTGATGTCGTGGGGCCGTTTGGATTCCAGAGTTCGTATCTACGGTATCCCCTGGAAAAATTTGTGAAAAAACAGTTTCCTGACGGATGTCTATAATTTCTAGAACTATATCATCTGATCCAGAGTGTCTATTTATATCTGATACGTTAAAATCAAACTCTAGATCTCCTTGAGCAACAAAGTATCCACTAACAGCCCCTTTAATACTGGCGCTTAGAGTGTTTTTTTCTTGTGATGTCGAAATATTTTCTGTACTGACAAGATAAGGTCTTATTCTAGATTCAGAATAATTAAAGCCCTCTTCCTCAGGTGCTAATAGATTAGCTAGTTTCATGGCCACTACAGATTCATCAATTGTCTGTGGGTCACAGGCGTTCTCTGTTTCTGTCGTTGGTAGTAGGTCAAGTGCGTTGCTGCTATACAGGTAAGCGCCACATAGGTCGGCATATAACTTGTAACGCTCACTGATCAGCTTGGCCTCTGGTAAGGCTCTGAGGGTTGGCTCAAGAACTGAGTCTAGTGTTACTGTGGTGGCGTTTTTATCATTTGTTGCTGGTGTACAATTTATTGGTAGCTCAAGAGAAACATTATCTGTTTGGTCTGTGGAAATTTTTAAGTCGCTCAAAAGTATATCTGCTTGAAAGGCGTCCTGGGTTACTTCAAAGACAAACGGAGTAAAGAAGCTGGTGCTACTCTCTGAAAAAGATCCAAAATATATGACGCTTTTATTGTCGAAGGTTATTTCATACTTACCTGGCATGATGTCTATAAAAAATGACTCACCATGTTGCTTGGGTGCCAATTGATGATTTGTAATTTCACCAGTCTCTAAGTTCATTAGGCTAACTTGCGTTCGGTCGACAACAGATAACTGGATTGAACGCATTGCTTCTGTTTCAGTGTAGAGAGTCGTTGGTTGCGAAACGCTAAGTTTGCTAATAACCGCGTGGCTGGTGTTTAGTTTAAGGTTCTTTATTCGCACGTTATCAGGATTGCCTGTACTAAACGAAATTTCGTAAAGACCTGTCTCTGGAATAGGAATACTTAGAGAGATTGATTGACTGGTTCTTTTTCCTCGACCGTTAGTAACTCCATCGTCTGGGACGGTACGTTTTGCAATTTGTTTGCCAGTCGCATCATTTATTATAACCGCCATTTCGTCAGAATCTTGAAGGCCGTTGATATTAAACTTTTCGAATTCGATAAGTAAATCACCACTTGCTTGAGTCATGATCTGTAAGGGCGGCTCGAAGGTTGTAGAGTATTCTATCGTTTTGTTACTGGCTGGTAACATTGGCGTTAGCAGGTCAGATAAATCAGCCCGACTAGCAAACACTGGATCGATGTAAATTAGTCTATTACTGAGTAGAGCAGACGAAGCAATTTCTGGTAAGGATGTTTTACTAGCTGTCAGGTTAGACTTTGAGTAAAGTGAACCACCGCCTGATAAGGCAATTTGTGACCAGTCTTCAAGATTCCCAAGATAAAGAGGGGTTGAGAATATTTTTGTATACTCTCCATCATCTGCCTGTTCTTGGCAACTGGCGGTTAGAAGTAATGAATTGTTGGATTTTTCAATTGTGGCGTTGGCGGTAAATGAATCAATATCCGCTGATACTGGAAAGGTTATTTCTAAGGGCTTACCAGCAAGGCTACGTGAAGCGCCGCGGTCGTCGCTCCAATTAACCGGTGATAAAGTTCCGTTGAGAATAGAGGATTCTATGTCGATAACAAAGGTATCGTTGGGCCTGGCTTCGGTGGGCTGCTCAATGGGAACAACGGCCTCACTGTAAGTTAGTTTGTTATTTTGGTTTAACCACAAAAGACCAACGCTTATTACAAAAAGTAAAACTACACTGCCAGCGATTATAGTCCAGCTATTTATTTTAATTTTTGGCTTTTTATTAGGCATTCCGTCTATACTTGGCGGGGATTATAACATAAATCATCGGTGGATTACAACTAATATTAGAATGAACGTGACGGCTTGCATGTGAACTTTTGAGTTGCTGTAAGATTGGCTTGATTTGACTTGAGCCAGTTGGGTAAATGTGGTAGCTTTAGGGCGCAATATATGAAAAAAGGTGACCTGACACACAAGTTTTTTTTAGCGGCTCTGCGTTTGGGCCAGCCTAGAGTATACAAATACTATAGGTTTTATGATAAGACACAGTGGTATGATCAGGCGGCTTTAAGAGATTTGGAGTTAAAGAGACTGCAAGAGATAGTTACGTTTGCCTATGAGCATACGGTTTTTTACAAAAATAAATTTACTAAAGCGGGAGTTAAGCCTAGTGATCTTAAATCTTTAGAAGACATTCAAAAGTTTCCATTGACTACTAAAGAGGAGCTAAAGGATGCTCTGAAAGCGGGTGAGGTTGGAAGTTCAGAGGAAAAAATTGTCATGCTTAAGACCACTGGTTCATCGGGAGTGCCGTTTATATTTCCGATTAACGAAGATGGCAAGGCTGAGCGCATGGGAGGATTTTTACGGACGATTGAGTGGTATGGGCACTTTCTTGGCGCGCGTAATGCTCGTTTTTGGCGGACTGGTACTAAGGATGCTAAAAGCACCTTATTGCAAAATGTGTTTGGGAGGCGTTTGGAGTTATCAATTTATAACGTGGAAGATCCAGAAAATAGCGTGTTATCGCCAGAGAGGGTCGATCAATTCCTGCTTCAGCTGAATAAATTTAAGCCAGCTGTAATTGACGGCTATGTTAGTTCATTTGTTTACATGGCTCAATATATTATTGACCATAAAATTGAAGCATACAGCCCAGAGTCGATTGTGACAGGAGCTGAGTATTTATCGAACGAGTCTCGAGAGTTGATTGAAAAGGCCTTTCAGTGTCCGGTTTACAACCGTTACGGTGGAACCGAGATAGGTCTTATGGCGCACGAGTGTGCGAAGAAGGGGATGCATATTATGTCCGACAAGGCGTATGGTGAAGTAGTTATGCCTGATGGAACAACTGCGCCATCGGGAGTGTTGGGAGATATTGTTTATACTGATTTCACTGATCGGGCCCTGCCATTTATTAGGTATAAGGTAGGTGATCGGGGAATTGCTGAGGACCCCACTGCGCAGTGTGAGTGTGGCAGGAGCTTGCCTATGTTTCGTTCTATAGAAGGCAGGATAAACGATCTTATGCCATTGCAGGATGGTACGGTTTTGGTAACTCATCTTTGGTTTAAGTTATTTCGTGAGTTTGAAGATAAGATTAGACAGTTTCAGGTAATTCAAGAAGATCTTGATTTGTTTAGAGTAAATGTGGTTCTTGAATATCCAGAGGCTGATTTGAGCGAATTGCATGATCAAGTAAAACAATTTGTGCGAGGAGGAACTGTTCACTGGGAGGTTGTGCAGAGTATTGTGCCTGGAAAAGGTGGTAAGCTTCGACATACAATTTCTGAGGTGCCTTATGAGTTAAATGCAAATAGGGATACTGTCTTGCGGGAGTCGCCGATTGAGATCCTAGACGTAGCTTCACTAAAGGCTCATGAGGAAGTTGATGAAGATTACGTTGTACAGTTAGCTGAAGAGGTTTCTGCTGATAATTTAGTTAAGAAGCCATTACTTGTCGACGCCAAGACGCACACCATCCTGGACGGCCATCATCGTTACCGAGTGGCCCAAAGGTTAGGGCTAAAAAGATTGCCGGCTGTTACAGTTGATTATATGAGCACACTGATTCATTTAGAGCCATTTCGGGACGATAATTTAACTAAACAAATGGTTCTTGATTACGCAGGTCGTGGGCAGTTATTTCCATATAAGACAACTAAACATGTTTTTGGAGAACACCATCTACCCGTGATACAGTGTTTGCCAGAGGCTAATGTTCCATTAGATAAATTGACGTAATTTGTTTATGAGCGAAACTTCACCACATTTTATTGAAAATAAGTTATTAGAGATGAAAAAGGGAGCTGGAACCCACTCTCCTAGCATCGCCTCAATTCGTTCCAAGATACCAGAACTGGAAATTTCAGTGGACGCCTGTTTTTTATCAAATCCATATGCGACGGATTTGTTTATGCAATCCATGCAAGAAGATTTGATTGACACCGGAAAATTGCGCGACGTTTTGGAATTTTATCCAACTCATAATAGTGGGCTAGCTGAGGTGATTGGTCCCCAACTTGGAGTTGATTCTAAAAATATATTTGTAGCCAACGGTGCCATTGAAATTATTCAAGCTGTTCTACATAGGTTTGTTCGTGGATCGGTGGTATTGAGTATTCCAACTTTTTCTTCGTACTATGAATTTGCACCGGAAGGAGTTAAGCCGGTGTTTTACGAACTTAGTAAGGAAAATGATTTTGCGTTAGACGTCTCAGACTATGTAAAGTTTGTTAGGGAGAACGGGGCTGGGGCCGCTATTTTAATAAATCCAAACAATCCGACTGGTACTTACTTAACGCAGGTTCAGGTGGGAGAGTTGCTAGAGGAATTACAGGATCTAAGTGTAGTGATAATTGATGAGAGTTTTATCCACTTTGCGTCCGAAGGTGATGATACCATTCCATCTGTGGGAAAGTTAATATCCAAGTATCCTAACCTGGTTGTGATAAAGAGTATGTCGAAAGACTTTGGCATTGCCGGTGTTCGAGCTGGTTATGGAATCTTGTCCAGCGACCGCGTGGCTGAGTTGCTGGAGAATGGATACTTGTGGAATTCATCGGGTCTGGCTGAATACTTTTTCAGACTGTATGCGCAGGAAGATTTTCAAAATAAATATGGTCAAGTCCGACAACGGTATATTAATGAAATGAAAAAGTTCGGTGAAGAGCTCGGAGCTATTAATGGAATTAGGGTGTATCCTAGTCAGGCAAATTTCTACCTATGTGAGATTGAAAATGGCATGTCTGCTGATGATTTTTTTATCGCTATGCTCTCGAGATTCGGTGTGTATGTTAGAACTTGTACTGACAAAATTGGTCTAGAAAAAGGCGCGTTTGTGCGAATAGCTTGTCGAACTGAAGTTGAAAACGCCAAGATAATTGAGGCGGTAAAAGCGGTTGTCGGATCTTCCAATTAGAATAGGCGGAGGACTTGGTAACCGTCTGGCACTTCCGTTTTATTTTGACGCTCTGAAATAACTAAGTGCTTGTGGTTGACTAGGTCAAAAAGTGGCTTGTCACTTAAATCATCTGAGTAGACATGTGAGTCTGCTTTGTTTATTTCTGATAATTCAAGTAGATTTTTTAGTTTTATAATTTTATTTTTACCGTAACAGTTTAAACCGTCAAAGCGACCAGAATAGAGTCCTCGTTTTATCTTAAGGTCGGTAGCGGCTATGTGTGTTATCCCAAGACGTCTGGCGAATTCTTTAATATATGGTGAGTAGCCAGCTGATGCGATAATTACTTGATCGCCTTTATCTAGGTGAGCTTGAAGTTTAGCGATAATTCCTGGGTGTTGAGCTGGGATAAGAATTTCTTCGACATATTTATTAACAATGGCAGGCATATCTTTTTCAGGCAGTCCTCTCAATTTTAGAGCTATCATTCTCTTGCCAATCCAGTTTGGCATGAGGTGTCTCTTTTTTAGTGGTCTCCAGATTAGGTCAATGGTGCCAGCTAGTCGAGTTGGTCGCGTGGCTGAGACAAATTCAATAAAGCGATCAGCTGATTGCAGTCCGACAATGGTGTCGCAGAAATCAAAAATGGCTACAGTTTTCATTGGTCTATCTTACAATAAGTCTGTGATAACGCCTTTAACTACTTGAGCCGTTTTTTTCCAGTTGTAGTTTTTAACATTGTCATATCCGCGTTGCACTAGCTCATCTTTGTAGGTGGAGTTTGTGGTAATTTTTAAAATACCATCAGCGATTTCGGAAACGGACAGAGGGTCAACAATGTGCGCTCCAGTACCAGCAATTTCTGGACAGCTAGTGGCGTTAGAGGTTAGCACTGGGCAGCCACAGGCATTGGCCTCAAGTATTGGTAGGCCAAAGCCTTCGTAGAGAGATGGAAAGAGATAGACGTCTGCTGCTGAATATAGCGCAGGCATATCAGCCTCATCGGCAAAGCCAATGTGTTTAAAGCGATCACCGAGTAGAGTGCTAGCCAGCTCTAAGTCTGCTTCACTGCCGAGAGTTTTTGGTCCAGCAAAGTATAGATTATGATCAGGAATCTGATCTTTAATTTGATTAAAAGCTTCAATCACCCGGCGAAGATTTTTACGCTCACTGAGGTTTCCGCAATAGAACAAAAAAGGTGAAGATATTTTATATTTATCTTTAACTGCTGAAATCTTATTTGAGTCGTCATTGTGCTGGTACCAGTCTTCCGCCGCTAGTAGCATGACTGTTATTTTTTTGGGATCAGCTTTAAGTTTGGCGATAAGGTCATCTTTAGTGTAGCTAGAGATAGGCAGAATAGCGTGGGCTTGTCTGACCGAAAATGGAAAATGCATTTTCATATATAACGTATCCATAAAAGGATAGGCTTGTATGGTTTTTTCGTAATACCCTAGGTCATATACAAAAATAACCTTCTTGGCTGGTAGTCGGAAATGACTAAAAGGCACGATGTTCTTGGTGTAAAATACAATGTCGACGTTGTATTTTTTAGCTGCTTTTAATGAGGCGAAATAATCCCACAGTAGTTTGTGTTTGGATTTAACAACCACTACAGTCATTCCTGGAAAGGTTTCAACTAATGATTCGTCGTCGGTAAATAGAATGTATTCTATGTTGGTGTCACTTTGGAGATTGTGAAATAGGTTTACCAAAAAACGAGTAACTCCACCTTGAGTCAGGGCTCTGGCAAAAAAAGCTACTCGTTTAGGACGACTCTGGTCCATTAGGACTTTTTAACTTTTTTTAAAAACTCAATGTCAGACTCAACCATCATGGTGACCAGTTTTTCAAAAGATACCTCAGGTTCCCAGTTAAGAATTTTCTTAGCTTTGCTGGCATCGCCTAAGAGTTGATCTACTTCAGCTGGACGCATAAATCGCTCGTCGACAGTTACAAAGTCTTCGTAGTTTTTTCCTATGTGATTGAAAGCAATTTTACAGAACTCTCGAACTGAGTGAGTTTCTCCAGTTCCAATAACAAAATCTTCTGGATTTTCTTGTTGGAGCATGAGCCACATGGCTTTAACGTAATCACCAGCAAAACCCCAGTCTCTTTCTGCGTCTAAATTTCCTAAAGGAAGAGTTTTAGCTAGGCCGAGTGAAATTTTAGCTACATTGTAGGCGATTTTTCTGGTGACAAATTCAAGTCCACGTCGTGGAGACTCGTGATTAAATAGAATGCCACTGACAGCAAACATGTCATAACTTTCACGGTAATTGACTGTAATCCAGTGACCATAAAGTTTTGAAACTCCATAAGGCGAACGTGGGTAGAAGGGAGTTTTTTCTGTCTGTGGAACCTCTTGAACCATGCCAAACATTTCTGAGCTTGAGGCTTGGTAGAATTTAATATCCTTATTGACATGGCGAATAGCTTCCAGAATGCGGGTAACGCCAAGAGCGGTGAATTCCCCAGTTAAGACTGGTTGTTGCCAGGAAGTTGGCACGAATGATTGTGCGGCCAGGTTGTACACCTCGGTTGGTTTGTATTCCTGGATAAGTTCTTGCATGGATGATTGATCTAGCAGGTCTCCTTGCACTAGCTCAATATTTTCTTGAATATGTTCAAGTCGTTCATAACGTTCAACGGAAGAGCGTCTAACCATGCCAATAACACGATAGCCTTTTTCTAGTAGAAGCTCGGCTAAATAGGAACCGTCTTGTCCGGTAATTCCGGTAATTAGTGCAGTTTTCATGACTGTGGATGAGATATGAAGTAATCAAATGTTTTCTTAAGGCCCTCGTTGATTGGTGTGTTTGCTGTCCAACCAGTGGCCTGCTGAATTTTAGCTGGATTGGTAATGATGTGCTTAGGTCCAGTGCCAGATTTATTTAAGCAAGTCAGCTCGACTCCACTTAGTTTGGCTAAATTTTCAGCTATTTCACCTGTTGAGGTACCGCGTCCTGATCCAATTTGATATAGGCCGCAGGTTACAGCATTCAATGTTTTGACAAATAAGTCAACAATATCTTCTACATACACCCAGTCGCGAACAGTGTCAGTGTTCCAAATCTCTATTTTTTCATCGTTTAGAGCTTGCTCAATGACCTGAGGCACAAAAGTTGCATAGGCTCCTCCTGGCTGGCCAGGTCCGTAAATATTTGGAAAACGCAAAATAGTAGCTGGAAAATCATGCTCGGCAATGGCGGTTTGGATGATCTTCTCTGCCTCGTATTTTGTCTTGGTGTAAACATTTTTATCTGGGTCGATCTCAGAATCCTCGTCTATAATTTCTTGTCCATCTTTTACAAGAGTTACCGAAGAAGGATAGATAAAAGTTTTTAGCTGTGAGTCAGCTTGAAGAGTTTCGACAAGTTGACGCAAGGCAGTGACGTTGATTTGTTGCGCCAGGTCAGGCATCTCGTCGCACATTCGCGGATTGCTGATGGCCGCTAAATGAATAACGGCGTCGAAGTGACGGCCCTGAAAAAAAGATAGATCTGGATTGCCTAGGTCTAGCGTAATGTGATCAGTTCCCTGTAGTGATGTTTTTTCTCTGCTAGTTGTCACGATGTTGTATTTCTCTGACAACAACCGAGCTACTAGATGCTGTCCTAGAAAACTTTCCTCACCGATGACTAAAATTGATTGTATCTTCATAAATCAGCGTTTACGCACGACAATAATATTTGTGACTGGCATAAGACTTGTGGTGCCAGTTAGCTTGTCCAGCAGGATATCGAGCTTAGAGAGTATTATATTAGTGTAGAAAGCAAATTGAAACAGGCCAGGTATGTAAACGGCCAGTCCTAAGTAGATGGTAGACCTGATATATCCAAGGTAGACAAATAAACCACCTAAGCCAGCCTCGCTGATAAGCTCAGTTGATTCAGTAACCAACATTTGTTGGAGGCCGTGCTTAGTGAATCGGTAATAATCCCAAGGTTCATCGTGGTAGTAACCAAGAAAAGGTACCGTGACAATGGCATAACCACCTGGTTTTAGCAGGCGAATTATTTCTTTGGCAGCCAGTTGTGGCTCAGGTAGATGTTCAAGGACTTCAGTACAAAGAACTGTGTCGATGGATTCGTCATCGAGTGGAATATTTTGCGCGTCACCGATGATATCGAGAGCTCGGTTTTTTTCATAGTTTTCCTCGGTGTCCGCGAAATCTAGAGAACGATAGGTGACTGTTTCAGGCAGAAAGCTGCGATAGACTTGGCGCCCAGCTCCGATGTCGAGCAAGACCCCTTTGGCGTAGGTCTTAAGAGCGGCTGAGACGGCTTGACGTTGCAACATGCCAGCAGGCGATTGTAGGAAATATTTATTTGAAGAGCCAAATCTATTTCCAACTCTCCGCCAACCATTTTTTATTAGCTTCATCATGCCGCGAGGACTTAATTACTTCTTTGGAGTGATTGCCATGTAGAGTTCGGCACACCTGTCAGGCAGCTCCTTGCCGACCTCAAAGAATCCTTTGATGAGGTTTTCGTTATCCTTACAAAGTTCTTGCATTTGTCCGTTTGATAACACTTTAAGCATGACTCCGCGCCAGTCAACAACTTCAAAGTCAAACGATTTTACAGTTTCAAGCAGGGTATAAAGGTCAAAGACGCGTTCGTGGCCAACACTTTTGTCTCGATCGTTCAATTCATGAACTTCTTTTAATAACCCCATATTTACGCCAATCTTGCGATGAAGTGAGTTAGCGTTTGGCACGACGATATGACATCGTCCACCCGGCTTGAGTGCCTTAAAGATGTTTTTCATGACAGGAGCTGGGTCTTTAAGATGCTCCAAACCTCTAAAAAATAGCACGTCAGAATAACTGTTTTCTTCGAATGAAAAATCTTCCCAGTAGGCCTCTTGAAAATTCACCGTAACAGCCGGCATGTTCTGAGCTTCAACTTTCTTTTTTGTAATATCAATGTTGACAGGTGATCCTTCAACAACGTCTATTTGCTTGGCAAAGTGCATTGAGGCTAGAGTAGACTCTCCTGTGGCGCAACCAAGTTCAAGAAATTTTTCTCCCACAAAATAATCCTGTGCAACAATAAAATTGTGTTGCATGTAGACCATGTCAAAGTCGTCCTCAATTTTATAATAGTGTGCGATCTCGTCTAGTTTGTTCATAGCTATAGAGTTAGTAAGAAAGTGTATGCCATCTTTTATGATTTTCCTTTAGCCAAATATACTCTCGTCGAATGCCGTCTTTAAGGGCCACTGTGTCGCTCCAGTCCGTAAAAGCTTTAGCTTCGCTGTTGTCCAAGTGCATGACCCCAAGCTCTCGAGGTAAGCGCAAACGTCCTTCGACATATTTTGATTCTTTGCCTTCAGCTAGCTCCTCGTGTATTACTTCTAACTCTTTTCCATCGATTTCTTTCACCACTTCTTTTACCAATTCAGCTAGTTGATTGACGGTGGTGGCCACTCCCGTACTAACGTTAAGACGTTTATTTCCCGTCCAATTTTTCTCAGTGAGAAGTTTCACGTTTAAGGCAGCAACATCTTCAACGTGCACAAAATCTCGTTCAGCAGATCCCTCGCCAAAGATAATGAGAGGCTTGTTTTCTAGTGCCCGTTTTAAGAAAATAGTTAGCACTCGTCCGTACCATTCGTTTTCTCCATAGACAATAGCGTAGCGCAGGTTGGCTATCATCATATTGTCGTAGTCTGCAAAAATATCGCAATATTTTTCTACGGCTAGTTTACTGACTCCGTATTCCCAATTTGGTCTAGCGGTATCGGTTTCTTTGACGGGAGGATTTTTTACTTGCCCATAGATGCAGCCGGAGCTAGCAATAACCATTTTTTTAATACCGTTGGCCTGGGCTGCACGAATGGTATTTAAACTGCCAATAATATTTTGAGTAACATCTATCGAGGGATCTTCGATGGCGGTGGTAATTTCTAGCTGAGCTGCTTGGTGACTGACCACGTCGTGTCCGGCCATGCTCTGTTTGAGAAGTTCAAAATCCAGAATGTCACCTTCAATTATAGTTACAGTATCACCATAACCTGAAATATTATCACGCAGACCTGATGAAAAATTATCGTAGACGGTGACGGTGTGTCCATCTGCTACCAGTTTTTTGACGATCCAGCCGCCAACAAAACCAGCTCCGCCAGTTAGAAATATCCTCATTTATACTAAAAGTTACTCATTTTTTCCTGAGAAAATCTACCATTTATTGATATTTAAGTCTACTCCTGGAAAGGGATGATATCGACAAAGGCAATCTCAGCCTCAGTGGCAGCTTGTTGGTCCTTCCAGGAATCCCCAATTAGGACATATTTGGCTTTATCAAGCTCATTTAGGTTAGACATAACCTTTATAAGTCCAGTGGCGGTGGGTTTCCAGTTGGTAACTTGGTCTTTGGTGACGACTGATGCGAATAAGTTAAGAATGTTTAATTCTGACAAGACTCGCTCGGCGGTGGCTTGGAGATTGTCCGTAAAAATCGCGAAAGTGTGGTTATTTGCTGTGTCTCTAATAGTCTCGACTATGGATTGATGAATTTGATAACTAACTCCTGCCTCGTACTTGGCTTGCAGAGCAAAGGCTTGTTGGCTATCAAGCTGAGCGGCTTTTGAGAAGAGTTCGTGATAAGGTAAATCAACAGCTGCCTGGCAGAAAGCTGCTAACTCTACCTTAAGGCCCGCCCAATCGACATCTAGTGAAGCGATGGTGTGGTCGAGGTCCCAAACGACTATCGGGTAAGGTTTTATTACTTCAGCAAGGGTGGCCATGTGGAAGTGGTTTCTCCATCAATAAACAGTTCATCCCAAAATCTAATCATTTTTAGATTTGGATTTATGGTGATTTGAGATCTAACCAATTCTGGTGATAGTCCATGCTTCATTTGGAGCAAGCGGTGAATTGAATTTAAACCAGCTTGGATTGAGAAGACGTGAGTTCCAGCAGAGCGTGGATTGATTTCCGAGATATAGACATTGTTGTTTTCATCAATAAAACCCTGAATGTTACAAATACCGGGAATTTTCAAGGTTTCAACAATGGTTTTGATGTAGCCGGAGATAATTTCGGTAAGGGCTGGCTCTACCATGCGAGATTTTACTGAGACACCAGCCTTTGTCTCGGTGCGTTCTCGAACTACTGCGCCAACTAACTCGGTTCCATCAAGTGAGCTTAAGCAGTCAACTGTAAATTCGCGACCAACAATGAGCTGCTGCATAACATAATTATCATTTCCCTTAGTGTGAAAGCGCAACTCTTCTTCGTTGTTTATAACATAAACATCAAGTGAGGCCCGTCCGTCAGTTCTGGGTTTAATAAACACCGGGTACTGCACGGAGGAGAAGTCACCGTTGGAGACCGCTTCCCAAGTTTCAGCGGTAGGGATATTATTTTCTTTGAAAAACAGATAGGTGTTGTATTTATCAGCGCAGACATCCATAGCCGCGTCATCGGCTATCATTAAGTACACTCCGGCTTCGGCAAAACGAGTTTTGGCGGCGGCTAATTTTCTGAAGCCGTAATCAATAATTGGAATATACAAGTCGACTTTTTCTTTGGCACAAATATCTAGCACGGTATCAACGTAGGCGTCATCTTTTGAGCCGACTGTGGCGTAAAAAGCATCCGCCATGTAGCGTCCGGCGTTTGAATCGTCCATATCGATAACAACGGTACGGACGGAAAATTCATCTTGGACGGCTAGCCCTTTAAGTAGTGAAATACAAGTGGCTGTGCCGGCTCCTTCAATTAGGACTGTAAATTGTGGTTTATTCATAGAGAGTGTTAATGTGACGAATTCTAACAGATGAAGTTAAGGGGAGCAATGTGCTAACATGTTGTTATGGTAAAGATCGAGCGCTGTATAATTAAAGCAGAGGTGCCTATAGTTGGCGTATTGGCAGTGCCGGACGCGGCTGATTCGGTGATTGTTTTGGCGCATGGATTTAGGTCTAGTAAAGATGGTTATACTAGTCGAGGGTTAGAGGCAGCCTTAACGGAGGTTGGTTTTGCGACTTTTCGGTTTGATTTTTTTGGTCACGGTGAGAGTGGAGGAAATTTTTCTGAGATAACTTTGTCACGTGCCATGGATAACCTTGAAGCTGTTATCATGTATTTGAAAGAGCGTGAATTTTCACAGATGGGGCTATTTGGTTCAAGTTTTGGTGGCATGGTAACAACTTTGGTGGCAGCTAGTCATCCAGAGGTTTTTGCTATCGTATTAAAATCACCGGTATCTGATTATGTAAAAAAGGAACAAGACAGATTAGGTAAGACTGGTTTACAGCTATGGCAAAAGACGGGCTCAGTTAACAGGGCTGATGCTGGTGAGCCACCGCAGTTACTAAATTACGGGTTTTACGAGGACAGTTTGAAACACGATGGCTATTTGGCAGCGGCTAAGGTGCAGTCTCCGGTCAGAATAATTCACGGTGACACTGACGATGTAGTGCCGATTGAGCAGAGCCGGCAAGCTGCGATTGTTTTTCCAGAGGCCGAGTTGATAGAGCTGCCTAACGTGACGCACGATTACCGAGGCCCTGGTCAATTCGACAAGATGGTGGAACTAACCGTAGATTGGTTTAGTCGTCAGCGTGGTGGCGAGACAACTAGCTCGTAGAGGTTTATGTATGAGTCAGCCATAGCTGACCAGGCGTACTGTTCAGACTTTTTTCGGCTAGAAGTACGTAAGCTTTGGCGTAGTGTAGTGTCGACCATAATTTCTTTTATAGCTTCTACAAGGGCAATTTGATCGTCAATCGGTACTGTTTTGCCATTTCCTTGGGTTAGCTCAGCGGCTCCTCCGGTATCGGTTAAAATAAGCGGTAGACCTGAAGCTAGTGCTTCTAGAGCTGTGTTTGACATACCCTCGTTGCGAGAAGGTAATACAAATAAGTGGCTTTGTTGGTAAAGGTTTGGCAAGGTTGCATGATCAATTGCTCCTAGAAATTTAACTCGATCAGATACGTTTAACTGCTTAGCTTGATGCTCAAGCTGGTTTTTAATATTTCCATCTCCAGCCAATGACAGTTGAACCTGGGGGTGGGTTTTCGAAATGGTTGCAACAGCTTCAATCAATCTATCAATACCTTTGCGGCCCACTAAACGGGAGACACAGAGAATGTTAAATGTGTCGGTGCTGGGCTCTTCGGCGGCCGGTGTAAATTCAGTAATGTCGACCCCGTTTCTAATGACAGGGATTTTTAGATTGGGCGATGTACGACCGGCTAGATCAGCTAGTTGTTGACTATTGGCCACTACGTAATTGGCGTGTTTCCAGACATAACGACTAAGATGTTTAAAGAATAGACGATCAGCTAGTCGGAAACGTGGATTGTAATAGGGGACATCCGAACCTCTTAAGCTGACGATGTAGGGAATATGTAGTTGCTTGGCAATGACTCCAGATGGTATGCCAAAAAAGGCGTGAACTAGATCAAAAGGTTTTTGAGTATGTAATTGACGAGACTTGAGTAGAGCTAGCTGGCGATATCGTAACAGTTGTCGATTTGTGTAGTAATGGAGCGACCCCTCCTTTTTTATATCAAGAAAGTGCAGAGTGATGTTGTCGCTGAGTTGTTCTGTGCGCTCACCATCAACTGAAGCAGTGACTAGGTCAACGCTAATATTTTTATGTTTTGATAACTCGCGCAGTAAATAAGCAGTGGCATTAGCAGCTCCGCCGCCCAAGGGTGGATATTCTGGATTTAGAACGAGAACACGCATGAGCGAGTTAGTCGGTTTTGGTTTTTATGATAACCTCTCGAACCGCGTAAGGTTTTCGACCGCCACTGTAGTAGTTTCGGATAACAATGTCTCCCAGAAGTCCGGAGACAAAGAACTGCACACCAAGCACGAACAGCAGGACCATTAAGAGGGGTAAATTTGATTCGCTAAGGGGCACGTCAAAGATAAATTTTCTAACGGCCAAAGCGACTCCAAGTAAACCACCGCCACCAATTAGCAGTAAGCCAGCTGCTCCAAACAAATGAAGTGGTCGGCTAGCATACTTGCGCCAAAAGAAGACTGAAATCATATCAATCAACCCTTTGATTATACGTTTCCAACCATATTTTGAAACTCCATGGCGGCGTGGTTGGTGTTCAACTTCAGCCTCGCCAACTGTGTAGCCTGACCAGCTTAAGACAGCGGGAATAAATCGGTGCATCTCACCAAATAGATCAACATTATCAAAGCATTCTCTACGGTATACTTTCAGAGAACAGCCAGAATCGTGGATATTATCTTTAACAAATACTTTTCTCAGGAGATTAGCACCACGCGAAACAGCTTTCTTCATGAAGGTGTCATGGCGGTGACGGCGCCATCCAGAAACAACATCGTAGTTTCCAGTCTCCATAACTTTAAGTAGCTTTGGAATTTCAGAAGGGGGATTTTGTCCGTCTCCATCTAAAGTGATAATAAACTCACCTTTGGCTTGTTTGATACCAGCGTCCATCGCGGCGGTTTGCCCAAAGTTTTTTCGTAGGCGAATAATGGTTACCGGAGAAAGCCCTTGAAGATTTTCAACTGTTCGATCAGACGAACCGTCATCAACAAAGATAATTTCATAAGGATCACCTATTTTATCCATAGCTTCAGTCACCGCTGGGTGTAGCTCTAAAACATTTTCTTCTTCATTGAAAACAGGAATGACGACGGAGTATTTCATGTTATAAGGGTTTACCTGATCGGTTCTCTTTGAACCAAGTTAAAAATTTAGTAAGGCCGGTTTCTAAATCCGTGGTTGGTTCCCAGTTCAAAAGGGCTTTTGCTTGAGAAACATCGGCGTAGGTTTTAAAGACATCGCCTGGTTGTAACGGTTGCTCATCAATAATAGCTGACTTACCAAGAATTTTTTCAAATGTAGCAATATAATCGCGAAGTGTTACGGAGTTTGAATTACCGAGGTTGATAATAGCGTAACCAAGATCTTTTCCAAGGCAGGCCACCACGCCGCTGGCAATATCATCTATGTATGTGAAGTCCCGCTCCATGGAGCCGTCACCATATCGTCTTAGTGGCTTATCATTGATAATCGCATCTGCAAAAATATAAGGTGACATGTCCGGCCGTCCTCGCTCACCATAGACTGTGAAGAACCGCAGGCCAACGCAGTTCATTTTATAGAGATGATGATAAGTGTAGGCGATTAGCTCACAAGCTTTTTTGGTGGCAGCGTAAGGTGATATAGGTAGGTCAACTGGGTCAGATTCTGAGAAAGGGGTTTTTTCCTGGTTGCCGTACACCGAAGAAGATGACGCAAAGACGAAATCTTTAACACCGAATTCGTGAGCCAGTTCCAGTAAGATGTAGGTTGCAGTTATGTTATTGGTGGCTGCTCGCAGAGGTTCTTGAATAGAAATTCTAACTCCAGCTTGGGCGGCTAGGTGGATAATGGCATCAGGTTTATGCTCAGAAAAAACAGCCCGCATTGAGGCTTCGTTAGTGATGTCTGCTCTAACCAACTGATACGCCTCGTGGCCAATTAAGTGAGAGACGTTATCTTCTTTAAAGTCAGGATTGTAGTAATCGTTAAAGTTGTCTACGGCAATAACCGAATGACCCTGTTTGATGAGCAGGTCGGCTACGTGCGATCCAATAAAACCAGCAGCGCCAGTTAAGAGTACTTTCATAGGTAGATAACAGGAAATGAGCTGCTACTATAGCATATATTGCTAGTGGGTCAACCGATATTTCCTTGTCGAATTGGTAGTTTTTTGATATGCTCGCGCCATGAAGCAGTCGTTTTTGCGGCACCTCCAGCCCGTTTGGATTGTAAAAGCGATCATTTTTTGCGTGCCTCTTGTAATCGTGGCCTGGTTGACGGTTGATTATCTGTCAATTTTTGGAAATCTTTCAATTACCTATAATTTTTCTGGTGAGTCTGCCAGGGTCAAAGAGTTTACTCCGGCCGGTCGAGCGCTAGATCGTGAGCAGAATTTACGAACGGGGGAAACTTATCAAAGAATAGTAGGGGAGCCGGTCTATATGAACGTAACCGTTCCACGGTCTTACGATGATGTCAGTGTGACTTTGGATTATCAAAATGATGGACAACCTTATACTGAGTTTGGCTTAGTGACTAGCGAGGAGCCCTTGTCTGTGCGACTACAATCTTTGGATATTGGGATTATCAATCAGGCGATTAATGAGGGTTGGTCTCAAATAGAAAGTGATGGAGTTACTTTGTTGCAACGTCAGTCTGAATTTGAGTCAGTGGCGGATTTTGTGGACCAAACTCCAGAGGATCAGGGAATTGGTGTCTATAGATATCGACTGTCTTACCGTTACACCGACAGTTCTTACGTGGCATCACCGCAGAAGCAGGTGATTGATCGAGTCTTGCGAGGCGGCCATGAATTCTGGACCTATATTGATAAAGAGACTTTGCACGCTGAGTTTGATTTAACTGATATTAATAGAGATTTTAATGAGGATCCAATATCGATTCAGGTTTATCGTGTTAATACGATTATTCACGAAGAGTTATTGCCTGACGACGGCGATGCTTTAGCTTCAGCCGTGGCTACAGACAGAGGAACTTTAACCGTAGATCTGGCCGGTTTAGAGGCAGGTTTGTATAGAATAGTTGTAAACGTTGACGACGACATCTTGATTTCTCAAATTAGAACTGATCAAGAGCGATTTGTGGCTAGAGATAAGGTATTTTTAGTCAATAATAGTGAATACGCTGAAGCTGTGGCTGGTTTAGACACAGGGCCAACAACTTTATATTTACAAGGGACTGAGTTGATGATGCAAACAGATCACACCTCAGGCTTACAGGTTCCAACCATCGCTGGCGAACCGCTACACATCGATAAGCTACACGTACCATACTGGTGGGAAAGCCAGGATGAAGTAGAGCCTTTATTTAGAGAGTTGATTACACCTAAGAATGATTTGTTGGTAAGAACCTCTGGATTAATTGCCTTCTCGGAAGACGCCTTCTTTGATGCTGATTATCAGATTGAACAGATTAGTGGGTCAACTGCACTTGAGGACCTTGATTATATTATTTTCAAAGAGTACACAGCTCCAGTGGCTGATAGAGGGGGTTATTTACAGACCATTCCGTTGTCACTTGATGGTGTGGTAGGTGATCGCAAGGAATTGAAATTTATTTTGTCAGCACCTGGAATCGAGCGTAATGGTCATGAGATTAAAGTCCGTGAAGTGAAATTTGATTTTCATCGGGCGGATTTGTGGACAAAGCTTAAGAGTCGTTTTGGCGGATCATCATGAGTAGTCAATATTTAACAAGGAAAGTAATTGGAGAATTGTTGGCTTTTACTACGCGAACCCTGGTTTTTTGGTACATCCTCGCTGTTTTTATAGAAATGGTTTTACCAGGATTTGTTAGCAGCCACCTTAATCTTGATATGTTTCTGTGGTCTGCTATAATTGCCGCGTTATTTTCTCTACTTATTGATCCAAGCTCACTTTTTCCAAAACAGTCGGCATGAAAGCACTAATCACAGCAGGAGGTCACGGAACACGGCTTAGACCGATTACCTACTCGATGAATAAGCATCTGATACCCATCGGCAACAAACCGATGATTTTTCATGCCATTGAGAAAATTGCCGAAGCCGGTATTACTGAAATTGGAATTAATGTAAACGAAGGAGATCACACTATTGAGGAATCGGTGGGCGATGGCTCGGCCTGGGGTGTTAAGGTTACTTATTTAGAACAGGCCGGAGGCGCGCTTGGTCTGGCTCATATTATCAAGAACGCTCGAGATTTTTTGGGCGAAGATTCATTCGTCTTTTACTTGGGTGACAATATTATCTTAGGGTCAATCAAGCCATTCGTAGAGGCTTTTCTCAGCAGCGGGGCGAGTGGTTATTTGGCTCTTTCGAAAGTGCCAGACCCCCAACGTTTTGGAGTCCCAGAGCTTGGCAAAAATGGTGAAATCTTAAGAGTTGTGGAAAAACCTGAGAATCCACCAAGTGAGTTCGCGGTGACAGGTATTTATTGCTATGACGCCAGCGTTCACGATGCGGTAGATGGAATTGAATATAGCGAGCGGGGTGAGTTAGAAATTTCTGATGTTCACACTTGGTTAATTGAAAACGGTCATACGGTAAAATACGAAATAGTTGAAGGATGGTGGAAAGATACGGGAAAGCCAGGAGATTTACTAGAAGGCAACGCTCTAGTGTTGGACGCTTTGGAAGGTGCTAACCAGGCCACGACCGTTGAAGAAGGAGTGGAGCTGAAAGGTGAAGTTGAACTATTAGAAGGTTGTCAGGTGCTTGGAAAAAGCGTGATCCATGGACCTGTTAGTATCGGTCGTAATGCCGTTATTCGTGATGCCTGGATCGGGCCCCACACTACCATTGGTCATTCAACTGAGATAGAAGGAGCTAGGGTCGAGCGTTCAATTGTAATGGACGAAGCAGATATTAGAACTGACAAGCACATTGTAGACAGTATCATAGGTCATAATGCCACAATTTCGCTGCCGCATAGTGAAACTGAGAGCGGTTATCGAATGATTATTGGAGAAAACGCTCAGTTAGAGCTCTAGAACTATGAATGTTGTCTTGACTGGATCACTAGCTATTGATCGCATTATGGATTTCCCCGGTTTGTTTGCGGAACATATTTTGCCAAATAAAATTCATCAGCTCAGTGTGTCTTTTAATATAGAAAGGCTGGAGGAAAAACGAGGTGGTACAGCTGGAAATATTGCCTACTCCTTAGCCTTGCTAGGTAGGCAGCCAGTGATAGTGGCATCGGCGGGAAATGATTTTACCAACTATCTAGACTACATAAAAAATCTAGGTTTATCAGTAGCTGGTATTGAAATTCAAGACAAGACAACAACAGCATCTGCCTATATTACTACTGATACCACCAATAATCAGATCACAGCTTTTTACATGGGAGCGATGGCCGCAGAGACCACCGCAACGGTAGCTGATTTTTCAGACGACACTATTTTTGTACTATCGGCGGGTAATAAGTTTGATATGTTACGCTATGCGACTGAGTCTAAAGCCCTAGGTAGGCGTTATATTTTTGATCCAGGTCAAACGCTGCCATTTTTGGAGTCAGATGAAATTAAGACACTCATAGACGGTGCTTATATTTTGATAGTGAATGATTACGAATTGGAGATGATTTTGACTCGCACTAAACTTACTGAGGCTGAAGTTGCTGAGATGGTTGAAATTATGATCACTACTCTTGGGGCAAATGGTTCAAAGATTGTACAGTCAGGTAAGGTAGTTGAGATTCCGGTTTGTCCAGTGCTCGATCAAAAAGATCCGACTGGTGCCGGGGATGCCTATCGAGCCGGATTGATTGCTGGTTTAATGGCAGGATTAGATTTGACTCAATGTGGGAGGTTGGGTTCAACGGCCGCGGCTTACGCAATTGAGCAATACGGAACGCAGGAACATACCTATACCAGCCAGGAGTTTGCTAGTCGTTACGAGCAGGCCTTTGCCGAGCCTTGTCCAGTTGTTAGTTGAGGCAATTATTTTACTTATTTCGTTAACCTATAAAAACCAATGAAGTACGACGTAAAAGACCTTGGGCTAGCCGGAGGTGGTAAGCAAAGAATTGAATGGGCTGAGTCACAAATGGATGTCTTGCGAGACATTCGTACTCGATTTGAGAAAACTAAACCACTCAAGGGAGTGAGAGTGGCGGCCTGTTTGCATGTCACAACAGAGACAGCGGTGCTAGCTAGGACTTTGAAAGCTGGTGGAGCTGATGTGACAGTTGTGGCTTCCAACCCTTTGAGCACTCAGGATGATACGGCAGCAGCTTTAGTTAAGCACTACGGTATCCCGGTTTTTGCCATCAAGGGTGAGGACAGGCAGACCTACTACCGTCATTTGAATGAGGCGCTTGATAGAAAGCCGCAGGTTACTATGGACGATGGTGCTGACTTAGTTTCCTTGCTGCACGGCAAGCGCAAATCTCTTCAGGAACATGTTTGGGGGTCCACAGAAGAAACCACCACTG
>PFGC01000003.1:3004-3874 GCA_002781785.1 Candidatus Kerfeldbacteria bacterium CG15_BIG_FIL_POST_REV_8_21_14_020_45_12 | reverse complement strand
TACGGATATCACCGCGATATTGATTTCGCAAAGCCCTAGATTGGACCCTTTGACTAACACCGGTGCGCGAAATCCCAGTGTTTCACATTCTCTAGGTAAACTTGCATACTTTTCTGAAGATTTGACCGATCCCGGCATATACGTAATTCCACTGAGCGGGATCAATGTTAACTTGTTTAGATCTAATCCCAACCTTGCCCTTAAAGATACTCGTGTTACAAAGTACTCACAGGGAAAGTCCCTAGAATGGTCTCCCGATGAAACAGAATTGCTTTTAGAAGGAACAAACAGCATTTTTTACCTCGTTGACCTTGAAAAAAACACCGCGCAAACTACAGCTTCCCCTGAAGAATTAAGAAAGACGTGGAAAAACACTATACTCCAAAAAAGATTGGCCTCTATGGAAAGGTTGGAAGTTTCGGCTGATATAAAAAAGCTGGCCACATCCGAAGAATCTTACTGGTCCCCAGATGGCATGAAGTTCCTTTTAACTACTCCCTATTTAGACAAAATACGGTACAAGGTTTATAACATGGAAAAACCATTACCGGTCGGGGAAAAAACAGAAAATCTAGTGATGGAGGTGGCCTCAACAGAGCTGCAACCTAAGTTTAGCTGGTATCCAGACAGCTTTCATTTTGTAGTCACGGAAGGAAATGTCATGGAAGATCATAAAGGCGTTGTAAGCTTGATAAGAATAGATGGGACAAACAAAACAGAGATATACAGCAACACGCTGTTCTCCGATCAGGCTTTTAGCACAAAAGACGGCGACAAGGCAGTAATATTAACTTCTTTCAAGTCCGGGTCCCAAACTGATCTGTATACCATAGGTATTAGATAACGTTCTTAAGTAAAGCAGTTACTACC
>PFGC01000003.1:0-2966 GCA_002781785.1 Candidatus Kerfeldbacteria bacterium CG15_BIG_FIL_POST_REV_8_21_14_020_45_12 | reverse complement strand
CAAGGTAAGCACCGGTTCGATCACGCGACGAGTTAGTGGGTATGTGTTCCATCCGGGCAAAATTTCCCTGTTCACGACCTCGTAAACAAAGAGTCTGCCGTCATAAAACACATTGATTTCATCCTTTAACTCAAGTTTTCTTAATAAGTTAAATGCTGTGGCATATTTTCCTAGGGCCCAAAAATTTAGAGAACTGTGCGCAAAAATATACACGTTTCCTGCGTTTTCAGAGGGCAAAGCTGTGCCTTTAGCGTGCGCCACACCCTCCCTCAGGGCTGCCATGTACTTGGCACGGTCAACCACTGAAACTCCCTTCACAACAGGAACGTTTAAACCTATTTTTTCTATAACTAGTGCAAAATCATTATTCACCGGAGAAATATTTATTGAAGAGCCCGCAAGCAATTCTCCGAACACGCTTCTTTGTGGGTTTTCTCCCGTGGCATCCTTATTAAGGACATACTTCTGATTTCTAAGTTGTAACAGCCTGTACCACCCTTCAGAGATAACGTAAGGGGCAAAAGCGTAAACAACCAAGCCAACACCTACCAGTATGACAACATTTGCCCAAGATCCAGTAATTCGTTTAAGTAATTTTGGCATCATCATTATTCTAGTACGAAGTCTTATGCAACGTAACATGGCTATTTTGTACCGTTATGTATGACGCATAACCATAGTGAATAAACCCGCTGTTAATATACCCTACCTCATGGTCAATTTCCGGGGAGTGCGTGTGTCCCACTACTAAATATTCTTTTCCTTCGGAATTCCCGCCCACCCTACGTTTCTGAATTTTATTTAGTTTTTTGCCTAAACCACAATAGTATTCCACTCCCAATAAGTCTATGAGCGCTTTCTGCAAATAATCACCTACTATGTCCACCTTAAAAAATCTGTCAGCCCAAACAAACGCCTCGTTATGAGTGGAATCCAGTTTAGAGATTTTATGGCCATGCTCAATCTTTAACGTTACCTTGTTAAAACGCAGTACGGCTTTGTTTCCCTTCCACAAACACAGTGAGTTTAGTTTATTCCCTGTCCAACGAGCCCGGTCGTGGTTGCCTAAAATGTACAGACAGTTTTTTTCTCTAAAAAGTGGGAATAACTCTGCCCATCTCGAACCCAAAAAACTGTCTACAACACAAGAGTAGTAAGTCCAAAGGTCACCGTTAATTACCAGCTGGTCACATTCTGACACAAGTTTGTACAAAAGATCATACTTCTTTTGATCAAAGTGTTGTGTTAAGTGAAGATCTGAGATGATCAGTACTTTTGTTTCGTCCGGTACGTTTATTTCGAATGTCATACATTAAAAATCAAACATTTCCACAATAGTATCATTTTGTTGTTAACAAAAAAGCCGTAAAGTATAATCTGCGTACAATGCCGCTATTTACCATAATTACACTGACTTTGAATCGCGATAGATATATTAAAGCATGTCTTGACTCCGTGCTATCCCAATCCTGCAAAGATTACGAGCATATCATTATCGACAGCAAATCCACAGACCGTACACTCCAATTCGTTGGGGAGTATATGACACAAACAAACAAATGTTTTTTACACACTGCCGCACCACTTGGAATAGCAAATAGCATGAACTATGGCTTAGAAAAAGCTAAAGGAGCCTATGTGGTATTTCTTCACTCCGATGACTGGTTTTACAACAAATCCGCACTTGAATATGTTAAAAACTTTATTCTACAAACAAGAAAGGATGTGGTTTTCGGACCCAAAACCATGCAACTTGGTAAATTTATTATTAACTTAAGATTATTAAACGTGCTTAGCAATTATCAAATATGTAATGTTCAAAAATATTGGAACTTTATTCCACACAGCTCGTTATTTATGAAAACGCAACTCATACGGGATGCGGGCGGATTTGATGCTAAATATAAATATGCCATGGACTACGATCTTTGGTGCCGGACACTTACCAAAGATAATTTTGCAATGTATGACAAGCCTACAGTGGTTTTTAGAAGGCACAAAAACAGTGCTTCATTTAAAGCCGGGAACACCTTGGAGATGGCCAAAGAAATCATCGGAATAAGCAGACACTATTTTGCGCAGCCTCGGAAAAAAGGACCAGGCACCGTTAGTAGTTAACAAGTACATTTGGTGCTTTTAGTTTAGTTATCATGGTCGGGGTGGGCGGACTCGAACCGCCGACCTCGCAGTCCCGAACCGCGCGCTCTACCAACTGAGCCACACCCCGACAAACAAAGTAAGCCTATGGCACACACAAACCTACCCAATAAACTTCAATGGTGCCCCCGGCGGGAATTGAACCTGCATCTAGCACTTAGGAGGCGCTCGTTCTATCCGTTGAACTACGGGAGCATACATCTTCACTTGGCTATACAAACAACCTGGCGGAGGGGGTGGGAGTCGAACCCACGATCCACTTGCGCGGATAGCAGTTTTCAAGACTGCCGCACTAGGCCACTATGCGACCCCTCCAAGACCCGCTAACCAAAACGTAGTTACCTATTATATATCAAAATTGCGTGCAACTGGGTCTGAAGGTTTACAACGTATGTGGCCGAAAGCATGGTACAACAAACATCTCCTTGGTCATTTTTAAACACCCATTTCTCGTTCCGTTGTTTGATCGTGCCATCCTCTTTGTAAAAAGCTATCTTAGGCTGTATTTCATAGTCCTCCAAAATTTGCTCGGCGTCATCAAGCTTTATGGCGCTGGATATTAAAATTTTTGGAACGCCGTGCAGATCAAAGGCGGCACTCATGAGCTGTGTATCTTGGTCAATTCGTTGTTTAATAGAATCTATTCCCGCAGTGTCGCCCTCTTTTCCTACCAATCGTGTTTTCTCGTAACCCGCGCAAGACGCATTGTCACACAATAGGTAGTAATTTCCTGTGGTATCGTCGTGTTTAACAAATTTAGAGGGATTAAACATCGTGTTTTTTGAAGTATGACAAATTGGACACACAGC
>PFGC01000025.1:505-3785 GCA_002781785.1 Candidatus Kerfeldbacteria bacterium CG15_BIG_FIL_POST_REV_8_21_14_020_45_12 | reverse complement strand
AAAACTGCCGATGGTGAATTAACGACCTTTGAGACTGATAATATTTATAACCTGGACAATCAGGCAAAGGACAGTGTAACTGAGAAATCCCCTGGACCAATTGCTCAGCATACCAGCACGCAGAACTGGCTCATGCGTGATATTAACTGGTCTCCAGATTTTCCTGAAACTGCGAGAAAGGCAGTTGAGAAGTATCATGAAGAAGGTGGATCTGAGGCAGATATAGACGGTGTCATTGCCGTGACCCCTAGCTTTATTGAATCGCTACTTACTTTGACAGGTCCGATTAAGGTAGACGGTCTGGAATTTAATGATCAGAATCTATTTCAAACTTTAGAGCATCAGGTTGAGTTTGCTTATGTTGAACAGGGCAAAACAGATGCAGAGCGTAAGGAGGTGATTGGAGATTTGGCTAGTCTGATTATGGACCAAATTTTTGATCTGCCCAGATCACAATTCCCTGAACTTTGGAGCACGTTTGTTGAAAACGTAGATTCGAAGCAAATTCTAATTTATGTAAATGATCCAATTACCCAGAATCTGGTTATAGAACAGAACTGGGCTGGAGAAATGAAATACCACAACGGTGATTTCCTGATGTTTGTTGATGCCAATCTAGCCGCTTTAAAAACGGATGATTCGATGGTTAGAAATTTGACCTATAGTGTAAGTCAGGAAGGTAGCGATTATTATGGCACGGCAGAAATGCATTATAAAAATACCGGTTGGTTTGACGGTACGCACACTAGATATAGGACGCATACTAGAATTTACATCCCAGAGGGATCAGAATTAGTTGAGGATTCAGGATTTTTAACTGGAGATAAAACTCAAAATGGAGTAGCAGTTAGACCTGAGGTTTATGAAGAGTCATTTACACACGACGACGGTCAAACCTCCGCCTTTACCGTAGTAGCTGGCTTTACATCGATTGAGCCGCATGACGAGGGCGTGTTGCGTATTAAGTACCGATTACCGGAAAGTGTAAGTTCTCAGATCCGAAGTCGTGATTATAACCTGTATGTACAAAAGCAGGCTGGAACGGAGGCGCATGGGTTAAAGGTAAACTTTGATGTAGGCAAAAAGGTGAAAACGGGCAAGCCCCTTGACATTTTTGAAAAAATAGGGGAAAATGCGGTCTCGTTTACGGGTGATTTACGGCACGATCGTTCACTGAACATCATTCTGGAATAGCCATCTAAAGGCTTCCAGATGCCTGACAGCTCGCAGACGACTCTAGAACTATGCTGTCAAAGAAAATTGCAATTGATTTAGGAACTGCCAATACCTTGGTTTTTGTTCCAAAAAAGGGGATCGTGATAAACGAGCCCTCTGTTGTGGCGATTACATTAAAAGATCGTCGGGTTTTGGCTGTTGGCAATGAAGCTAAAGACATGTTAGGTAGAACCCCTGATACTATTGTGGCTCAGAAGCCGCTGAAGGATGGTGTGATTGCAGATTACAGAACTACGGAAAGCATGTTACGTTATTTTATTAATAAAGCCGTGGGTGGTGTTAGATTGTTTGCGCCTGAAGTGATGATTGCAGTGCCGGCTGGAATTACATCTACTGAACGTCGAGCAGTGATCGATGCAACAATTCAGGCTGGAGCCAAGGCGGCTTATATAATTAAGCAGCCGATTGCTTCTGCCATTGGAGCTGGCATACCAATTGGCTCTGCCTCAGGCCACATGATTATTGAAATTGGAGGAGGAACTTCTGAAATTGCAGTTATCTCTCTTGGAGGAATTGTGGCAAACACTTCCGTGAGAATTGGGGGAACTAAGATTGACGCTGCTATTCAGGAATACGTTCGAAAGCAGTATAACTTGGCTATTGGTGAGCGAACTTCTGAGGACTTAAAAATTCAGATCGGCTCCGCCTTACCTCTAAAAGAGCCATTGTCAATGGATGTGCGTGGACGAGATGTCATTACCGGATTACCGCGGACCGCAACAGTGACTTCTGATGACGTTACTCAGGCTATTCAAACAGAACTTCATGAGTTAATTGAGGCAGTTAAGTCCGTGTTGCAGGAAACACCGCCAGAACTTGCGGCTGACGTAATTGATAAGGGCATGGTATTATCAGGCGGCAGTGGTCAGTTGCGTAATCTTGATGAATTGCTGAGCAGACCTACAGATGTGCCTGTCTATGTAGCAGATGATTGTTTGTTGAACGTAGTGAATGGGACTGGTATAGCACTTGAAAATTTGGATTCGTATAAACGTTCCATCATGGAGCAAAAGTAGGAGGGATATGCACATAGGGATTGACGCATCGAGGGCCAATCGACAGCACAGAACGGGTACTGAGTGGTACTCGTTTCATGTTATCCAGGAGTTAAAAAAAATAATTCCAGGTGACCAGAGGGTGGTTTTGTATACAAAAGAAGAGCTGAGGGATGATCTAGCGGAATTACCTTCCAATTGGAGCAGTAAGGTATTGCGATGGTCTCCAGGCTTACTCTGGACCCAATTACGCTTGTCTTGGGAGATGCTGTGGCACGCGCCTGACGTTTTATATATTCCAGCGCATACAATTCCTTTAGTTCACCCAAAGAAGATTGTGCTGGTTGTACATGACGTTGGCTTTGCTAGAACTAATGATTTGTATGACCCCAAACAAATTGGCTATGGATCTTCAGTCTCAAAGAGAATCATTGATTTTGCGGTTAGGCTAATTACTCTGGGAAGATATGGTGCATCAGAGGGCGATTATCATCGCTTTTCAATGAACATGGCTAAGGCCCATGCCTCGGTTATTTTAACGGTCTCTAATTTTTCTAGGGATGAAATTCTGGAAGTGTATCCTGATATTTCTGCTGAGAAGGTTTTGGTGGCTCATAATGGATTTCATGAGCGTGAGGAGTCTGCTCAGTTTTCGGATGAAGTGCTTAGGCGATTGATGATTAATCGACCGTTCGTATTCTACATGGGTAGGTTGGAGGAGAAAAAAAATATACCCCGCTTAATTAGAGCTTGGGCTAAGGCGCGTCCGTCAGGATATCAGTTGGTTTTAGGTGGGACGAGTGGTTTTGGCGCAGATAGAATAGAAGATGAGATCGTAAAGGCTGGTTTAGAAGATTCGGTTGTTAGAACGGGTTGGCTTGAGGATGAAGATGCTACAGTTTTGCTAAAGGAAGCTACTTTGTTTGTGCTCCCGTCTTTGTATGAAGGATTTGGAATTCCAGTGCTGGAGGCTATGGCAGCGGGTACTCCGGTGATTTGTTCAGATATTGTGCCACTACATGAGGTCGCTGGTGAGGCGGCTGCCTTTT
>PFGC01000025.1:0-480 GCA_002781785.1 Candidatus Kerfeldbacteria bacterium CG15_BIG_FIL_POST_REV_8_21_14_020_45_12 | reverse complement strand
GGCCGAAGTTATTAAACGAGTATTGAACAGTGTTGAAGAAAAGGAAAGTTTAGTGAAAGCTGGATTTGAACGTATACCCCTATTTTCCTGGACAAAAACAGCACAGAGTACCTGGCAAGCCATTTGCAGTGTACAATAGAGATATGAGAATGACAGAAACTACAAACAGGGCCCTGGAGGTTGGGTATGAGAAGCAGGTTAGTTACTTGAATGAAATTGAGAAATCTGGCAAAATACATCATGCGTACCTTTTCATTGGAGTTCCAGAAGGAGCACATAATGCTTTGGCAGAATACTGGGCCAAACGTTTAGTTGGTCACACTGGGCCAAGTGCTGCTCATCAAGACATTTTAATAATGCGCTATGATGATGCAGACTACATCACCGTTAAGGAGGCGAGGGAGGTCCGTCGTCACCTTTCAACCACGCCGGCTGTTGCTAAGCGGCGTGTGGTAGTTTTAGAGCAAGCCGAGAGATGTA